>CBDHDM010000115.1:0-12401 GCA_965261315.1 Endozoicomonas sp.
GAGGCTGATCCGGCAAAATTGAGAGTTTTTGGCCTCATTCTCCAAATTTTGTCTCTAAGCCCGACAGACTCCTAGGAGGCTGACCGAGAATAAGTCGGTTAGTTCTCCGAATTTTGTCACAATTTAAGACCGTTCAAAAAACAAACAGTTATTTGCCCTGAATTTGTCCATTTTCCTTAAAATGGGTCCTTTCAGGGCTCTTATGCTGCTTTTTTAACCTTTTTTAAATCATCAAGACGGATTGACCCCGTTGATGCCGCTTTCGCAAATTTTTTCATGTTATGCGCTGTGCATACCAACGAAAATTCCGCTGCTACCTTTTCTTTGCCTCTTAGACTAAAGCTCCGAAAACCGGAATTCTTTATCTGGCCAAAAGGTGGCTCCGCAATGACCTTGCGCCGCTCATAAACGGTTTTTGCTTCTGCTGTTTCCATTTTCTTGTTCATGGCCTGGCGGATGGGTTCAAACTTGTCCGTACGAATAACGCGGCCCGCTTCCTTTTTTGAATTGCTGCACCTTGAGCGATAAGAACATTCCTTGCACACGCTTTTATTGGCTCGATAGCTCTTTCTTTTTGCCACGCTTCCGGGTTTGGTTATCAACCGCTCTCTGGCCGGACAAATGAACGCATCGGATTGCTCATCATAGATGAAATCGGCTTTGACAAACTTCCGGTCAGAGCTCTCCAACGATTCTTCTGCGGGCTTCTCTGTCTTGTCTGTGGCGATATAGCCATCAATATTTCGCGCTTCTACGGCATGGAAATTCGGCCCGGAAAAATAGCCATTATCCATGCTCATTTTATCCACAGCCGCGCCATCGGTGGCTTCCGCAAGCGCGGCCAATGCCGGCTCGACTTCCTGTACATCATTGGCATGCTGGCTGATGTGTTGACCAACGATGATCTGGTTATCCGCATCCACACAGATTTGAGGGTTGTAGCTGTACTCACAATAGCCTTTCTTCGCCATCATTCGGGCATCGTGATCAGCAAAACTGATTTGTTTTTTGTCGTCTATCGGCTTATCGGGGTTCAGCGCTTTTTCCCGTTTCTCCAGCGCTTCTCTTGCGGTTTTTATCTTTTTCAGACGATCCTGTTTAAACTGCAAGTCTTCAGGAATCGTATAGCCATTGGCTTCTTTGTAAAGATCGTCGTCTTCCTGATCGTGCTGGCTGGCTTTTTTGATGAGTGCATCAATCTCGGCACTGAGCTCAGCCTCTTTTGCTTTCAGTCTGCCGTAGCTCATGGCTTTATGCTTTGAACTGTTAGCCTTGAATTTCGATCCGTCCAGGCTGATGTGCCCCAGAGATGCCATCTGAAGCTCCATCGCCAGCTTAACGGATTGCTTGAAGCAGTCGTGGAAAAACGACAGATTGTCTTTACGGAAATCACCCAGAACTCTGAAATTCGGGCAATTCATTTGAGAAATATACATGAATGCCAGGTCTTGCCGACAACGTCGCTCAATCTCGCGGGAGCTGAAAACGCCGTGGCTATAGGCGTAGATCAGGATGGATACAATCAGTTTCGGCGGATAGGCGTGCTGGCCAAGGTGGTGATATTTTTTCTCAACTTCCGAAGTATCCAGGCCCTGAAAGAGAGTTTCATAAACGAAACAGTCGTGATCTGCCGGTAGCAAGTCAAAAATATTGGTTGGAAACAGCAGGTGCTGATCAAACTCAATCGGGCTGTCCTTGAATTTTGGTGGTCGTAACATTTGGCATCAATGCATTATATTTACAGGGTCTACAAAGGTGCTACCAGATATAACCTTGGTAGAATTAGATGGACTATTTGAGCTAAATGCATGCAGATCATTGTGCAGGGTAGCGAAGTCTAACCACTAAGCTATTCGGCACCCCTTGCGGTATAAGACTTTTCCCTTAATGTCTACCCTAAGAAAAGCGCCTAACCCGAATATTTCATAAAAGAAGGCAAGTTCCGCCCAATCAGTTGATATGATTGGGTCGACTAAAAAAACGCTTCGGAAGAAGCAGACCGGAACTTGCCTTGACTGAATCTACACAAAAACAACTGCGTTTTCACCCTTCAAACGGAAAAACCATCCGTGCCGACTTCCAGGGAGGCGAGTTATCGTCCGACTTTGGGGCGTTGCTGCTGCGCGAGACCAACCTGCAAAGCGGTCTTGTCTCCAGACTGACAGCTGCTATTGATGACAAGCGGCATCAGTCCTATATCAATCATCCCCTGCAGGATCTTTTAACTCAGAGAATTCTGCAAATGGGCTGTGGTTATGAAGATGCCAATGACAGCAATTTCTTGCGCAAAGACCCCATGGTCAAAATGGCGGCAGGGCGTAACCCGCTTGATCATGACAATCATCTGGCTTCTTCACCGACATTCACACGCTTAGGGCAGTCCATACGACGCAAAGACATCTACCTTATGGCCAAAGCGTTTGCCGAGCATTTCATCAGCAGTTACAAAAAACCTCCCAAAGCGGCTGTGATCGATTTGGATCATACCCCCGTTATCACCTACGGCGGCCAACAGATGAACCTCTTTAATGCCAAGTATTGCGATTACTGCTACCTGCCACTCCTGATTTTTGAAGGGTTGAGTGGCAAGTTGATTACAGCCATTCTTCGTCCGGGGAAAACTCCGACAGGTAAAGAAAATGCAGCAATCCTGAAGCGTGTGATCAAGCTTATTCGTCAGGCGTGGCCGAAAACTCACCTCCTCATTCGAGGTGACAGCCATTTTTCGCAACCGGAGTTGATGGCGGTAGTGCAGCAAGATAACCCTTCAGACTACGTGTTGGGCAAGGGAGCAGGTCATAAAACAGCTTTACGCCCCAAGGCGCAGGCACTACTGAAGGAGGCACGTAAATCCCTGAACATAAAAACAGGGTTAGCGAAGTTAAATAATATGCCGGAACCTTACCGTTTGAGGCTCTACGGCGAGACGGAGTACCAGGCTAAAAGCTGGAAAGGACTGGATACTCGCATGATTTATAAAGCAGAGGTCAACCAGACAGGCGACAACCCTCGTTTTATAGTGACATCCATTAAAGGGGCTTCTCCAGAGGCCATTTATGAAGAGTTGTATAGCCCCAGAGGACAAGATGAAAACTATATAAAGCACCTTAAAAGCGATCTGTCAGGTGACCGGCTCTCGGATCATGGTTTTTTGGCGAATCACTTGAGGATGTTTTATGCCTGCGCTGCGTACGTCCTCCATCATGAGTTAAGAACCACGGCTTTGAAAGGTACAGAGCTTGAGAAAGCACAGCCTTCAACGGTGATTGCGAAACTGAGTAAGATTGCCGTGAAAGTGGTGGAGTACAAAGACCGAATCAAACTTCACCTGCCCAGCAGCTGTTCCATAAAATCGCTATTACAACACGTAACGGAAGTGTTTTACGTTATGCCTAACCCGAAGCCCGGATAGCAACGTTCTGCTCAAAGCAGACCGTCGTCAGGAATATAATAGCCGGTCAAATCAGCACTGGGGATGTTGTTCATCTGCAAAACAGAAACTGTATGAAAAACAGCCAACTCAACCATCTTAAAACTTCTAAAAATATGCTGATGCCATGTTGAAATGACTATTCGGTAAGATGGTGTACAAAAAACAGCCTCTATTACGAAGCTGTCTTTGGTTTATGAAACATTCGGGCTAAACCTGAACCAGGCTTTCACTACGCAGAAACACGGGAAACCGGACACGGAAGAAAAGAGTTGCGTATGGGCTGGGTGATAGAAGACCCAGGGCTTACGCATCAAATTAAAACCATCGCACCTATCTTGCAGAGCTAAAATACCAAGGACTACAGCCGTAATAGGCACCTTTGTTCAGATTTGGTGCCGTCGAAAACCCAGAGATACAACACCCACTATCGCTTAGATCGCATGGGTATTTGATTATTTCAACTACCAGAAATCCTTAAAATAGGAGAAATAACCCTAAATTTCATATTTTACAGCTCAGATCGACGCGTAAACCCTGATAGAAGACCTGTCTGATATACCTGAGGCCAAAAAATGGCAAGGCCTACAACAAGTCGGGATGATCCAGAGAGATCGGCAGATAGACAACAAAGTTACAACTGAAGTGCATTACTACATCATGAGCCAACAACACAGTGCCGCAGAGCTTCTGGATATTGCACGGTAAGCGCCAATATAACCAGCGTTATAGCCAATCCCAACAGATCTGCTTATTCTTGAGCCGCCTTCACTGCCCAGGGCAGAAGCTGTTCCAGTTTCTCAATCGTGTCAGCGTAAGGCAGTTCTTTTAAAATGTGGCTCAGGTATTGGAAAGGCTCCAGCCCATTGCCTTTTGCGCTTTCAATCAGGCTGTAATAGATGGCACTGGCTTTGGCACCCTTGGGTGTGTCTGCAAAGAGCCAGTTCTTGCGACCAAGAGTGAAGGGGCGGATAGCATTTTCCGCCGCTGCATTACTGATATTGATATCCCCATCTTCACAGTACACGACCAGTTTCGGCCATTGGTTCAGGGCATAGCTCATTGCTTTATGGGTCAGGCTGTCAGGTACCAGCCGGGTGATGTTTTTCTGTAACCACTGGTGCAGGTCATCCAGCAGGGGCTTGCTCTCCTGTTGTCGCCGAGTCTTCTTTTCCGGAGCAGTCAGGCCTTTGATGGCCTCTTCAATGGCATACAGCTTGCGGATTTTACCCAACGCAACATCGGCTTTGCTGACCTTGCTGTTCTTCACCTTCTTGCCCGGTTTGGCTTCGCCTTTTTTGGCATCGGTGAATTTACGGCGTACATGATCAAAGCAGCCAACCTGGATAATGCCTTCTTTTTTGCACACGGCGCTGTAACTGGCATAACCGTCAGTTTGCAGGTAACCGCTAAACCCTTCGAACAGGCGCAGGGGAACCTCCTTGCCTCTGGAAGGATCGTAATGGAACAGCACCGCCGGTTGCCCCGGTGGACCACCCCGTGTCACCCACATATATTTATCAGAGTGGAGTGATTTACTGAGTTCCTTGAGCACCTGAACCCGGGTCTCATCGGCATTCATGATATGCCCTGTGCGCTGATGGTCTTCCATCAGGTTGATCAGTGGCTGCAGCTGCAGGGATAACCGGATCATCCAGTTGGCCATCGTCGTCCGGGTGATGGAGCCACCATAACGAGCCAGTATCTTTTCCTGCCGATACAGTGGCAGGGCATCGCAATATTTGGCACCGATGATCCAGGCCAGCATGTTGACGGTGACCGCCGATTTTGGAATGGGGTGCTTTGGGAGTTCAGCGGCTTTAATGACGCGTTTTTCGTGAGATTCTCCGCCCTGTTCATCCTTCACAATGAATACGGCTTTTTCCTGCATAATCTCCTTGACCTGAACCCTGGCAGGAATAATATCCAGTTCTTCCCGGACTTTGGTGAAGAAGGTCTCAATGGCACCCTGCTTTTCTTCTTCGGTCAGTTCAATACGTTCCTGGACTCTCGGCAGTGACGGTGACAGAGGTTGACGCCCCTTGCGTTTCTTTGGGGGCTTTGGACTTTCCTCTGTTTCTTCCTGAGCATCTTCATCCGGATCAACGGCACAGTCCGTTAATTCTGCTTCATTGAAGATTTCACCCTGACCACTGAACTTTTCAGAGCTTCGACCGTAAAGGCGGGCACGTTCCAAACGCAGGTATTCTTCCAGAATAGCGATGCGTTTTTTCTGCTCTTCGATGACAAAAGACTTTTTCTGGATAATGTCGTCTTTCTCAAGAATGACATTGTCTTTTTCGAGAATGACACCGTCCATGGCCTGGATGGCCTCAAGTAAGGCCTCCAGATCCAAAGCTGTTTCAGCGCTTCCTGCCAGTAAACTCAGGGCGGATTTTGGCTGATAAATGAGGGTGTCAATGGGTGATTTCATAGCCGATATTTTACCATAAGCGGCTGAGTTTTAAGACTAAAAACAGCTTTCGTAATGTCTTTTTTTATGGGGTTTCATCGCACTGAGATTATAGCCATCAAGCAGCCAATTGAGCTGTTGGCCTGTTAAGGCTAACAGTTCGTCATCGGGCTTTGGCCAGTGGAACTTATCCTCTGCCAAGCTCTTGTAATAAAGCACAAAACCATTATCTTCCCAGAACAAGCACTTGATTTTATTGCGATGACGGTTGGTGAAGGCATAGAGGTGACCATCAAAAGGGTTATGCCCAAGTTCCTGCTCGATCAGTACCGCCAGCCCCTTGAAGGACTTTCGAAAATCGATGGGATCCCGATAAAGGTAGACCTCAGGCAAGCTGGACGACGGGCGCATTACAGGTTGATTCATCGCAGCAATCCAATCAACTCACCAGCCAGAGCGAGGTTTTGATGATTAATCCCGGAAACACTGAGCCCACTGGGCAATGATACCGTTAAAGGGGATGATTCTTCGCAAGTTTGACTCTGGTTCTGCGTCAGGGAAACGGGCACAAAGGCAGAAACAGTTTTTGATGATAAAGCAGGAGCTTTCCCAGTCCGCAACTTCTTTTTCCAGTATCCAAGTTGTGATGGCTTAACGCCGTTCTGTCGACTCCAGGCATTTTGGCTCAACCCGGAGTCATGCCAAGCTTCGACTCGTTGCTGCCATTGTTCCCGGGTAGTTTTTGGATTGTCCATCGGAGCCTCCGTGTAATCAGAGACCTTATGATTCCTTATCAGCGTTTAGCCGGGTAGAACGTGGGTTATTTTGGCGCTTACGTTGTAAATTTCCGTAGGCATAAAAAAAGCTCCTGTGATGTTAGGAGCTTCTTTGTCTTGGGGCTTTTTAATCAGTCAGGATTGTTCCGGTGACCATTACCACTCGAAGGTCGGAAGATCATCAACAGAGTCTGCATCACGGTCGAACAGAATCCAGCAACATTTATGAGACCAAGCCATTCTAATAAGCTGTTTCAAGTTGATGTGTATTGACGTCAACTCACTTATGTAATTTGACTCTGCACTGTTTTCGGTCGCCACGTAGAGCAAATCCCCCTCTGGTCGGGTCATGCTTGTCTTCGATGTCATTTGTAAATAGTTCTTCTCTGGCAAGTGTGACGTTGAAACTATAAGCATTTTCCCTGTATGCATGATCATTCCTCGCCCTCTGTTTTTTTGGGTAGAACCTTGTGTTTTAGGGCAGTTTTTATGAATCATAAATACCTCAGTATATGAAATCGCATTTTTCTGACCAATGATACAGGTTGCTTGGCAAGCGCAGCGCAGGGAGTATAGAGAGCTATGTGACCGGAGCTGTACGCAGTGGAGCGACCTGAGTATTGAGTCAGAATATCGATTTCCATGTGTTGGGGTACTTATGCAATATCCAAGACCAGACCTAATGGAATGGTCCGCCCCGCTCCCAAACCGGCTTCAAATGAGCCATGATAGAATGAGTTGTTCGGACATCATTCAGAATAAGAAACGGAGCGAACCATGGGCAAGCATAACAAATCAGAAGCTAACCAAAAAGGTCAGGTAGCTTTTCTTGGAATTGATTTGAGCAAAAAAAGTTTCCAGCTGCATGGCGTTGATGCCAAAGGTAAAGTGGTCATCAAAAAGAAACTTAACCGCAAGGCGCTGTTACCTTTTATTGCCAACTTACCTGAATGTATTATCGGCATTGAAGCCTGCGGTGGCTCACACTACTGGTGTCGTAAGTTTACCGAACTGGGGCATGACGTTCACATTATGGCTCCCCAGTTTGTGAAGCCCTATGTAAAGTCAAACAAGAATGACGCTGCTGATGCTGAAGCCATTTGTGAAGCAATGCAGCGTCCCAATATGCGCTTTGTACCCACTAAAACTATTGAACAACAGGACATTCAAAGCCTGCATAGAATACGCAGCCAGGCAGTGGCAAGAAGAACAGCATTGGGTAACCAGATCAGAGGATTATTAATGGAGTACGGAGTCATTATTCCGAAGGGAATATCCTATATCCGTAAACAGATCCCTTTGATTCTGGAAGACGCAGAAAACGGTTTAACAGTACTGTTCCGTGAACTCCTCGATGGACTCTATGAAGAAATGGCCCATTTGGATAAGCGAATAGAAAAGCTTGAGAAAAAGCTCGAAACCATTGCAGCCAATAACGAAGCCTGCAAGCTTTTACTCACTATACCCGGCATTGGGTTACTGAGTGCTACTGCACTGTTCGCCGCCATTGGTGATATATCGGCATTTAAAAATGGCCGGGAAATGGCGGCCTAGCTGGGCCTCGTACCAAAGCAACAGTCTACTGGTGGAGTACCTACCTTACTGGGTATCAGTAAACGGGGCGACACCTACCTGCGAACTCTGTTGATACATGGTGGCAGAACGGTTGTCAGGGTAGCTGATAAACACGACGATCGACGTAATAATTGGATTCAAGAGCTTGATAAGCGTCGTGGTAAAAATATATCAGCAGTGGCTGTTGCCAATAAAAATGCCCGTATTGCCTGGGCTGTGTTAACAAAGAAAGAGCCATACAAGGCAGCAGCATGAATATAAAATAGATATCAAATTATTAAACATTTGTCGTTAGACAAGAAAAGCAAAAGCGGTTAATCAGTGTAAGAAGCCTGCAACGAGTTGCGTGGATAAAGTTCAAATGATGGCATAAAAGGTAAGACCTGCACTCCCTAAAACCTGACTGGGGTCAGGGCCCATAGAGGCCGAAGACCTGATGAGGTGGGAGTGAGCGGATTCCATCAGGGCTAGAGGCGAATGCGACCTCACCCCAAGGCCGGATATATGGAAGCATTACTCTTTAACGTCATTGTAAAAACTTTTCCTTGCATCGCGGGGCGGACCATATATGACCCCAGACTTCAATCAGATTCAGCGGGAAATGAACCGACTTTTTCTACATTTTAGGTTGACCTATCTATTCTCGGTCAGGCTCATAGATCTGGGTTGGATGAATTCTTAATGATTTTGGTGAAAAGGTATGGTATCCCTTTTAGCAAGGCTGTAAATGGAAAAGTACACAAATCCAAGCCTAGATAGAGATTGCCATCCCTGTCCAGTGTATCCCTGAGACTAAACGCATTGGTTTCTGTTGGGTAAAGTTTATCATCGATGTATTTGTTTTTAATTATATGTTTTACATAACATTGGTTTTCATGGTCGAACTCGCCTGTTTTTGTTTTAAAGGCAGGTATCTCCTTTCCGTCGATATATTTCGGCTGAGCCGCTGTCCAGTAAATAATTTCTGTTGCTGTACGTGTTAACCATTCCTCATAGTCACTGTCATTGATCTCCATCGTTTTTTTCAATTCAGCCTCGGGATTGTCATAGTAGCCTTGTAGAAAGTTTCCCATAATACTCTCAATAAACGCTTTGAGTTCTGAAATAGCCTGTGGGTTATGGTAGTGATAACTTTTATCCTGCTGATGTAACCGGCCGTAAAGTATAAAAATGGCTACAAAGTTATCCAGTAATGCATTAAAAAAAACGAGCGAATTTCTGGTTTTTTCAAAATGAGATGTTTTTCTTATTCCAAACTCTTTAAAAATGGCTGATTCGTCAGTTATATCATTGATAAAAGTACTGTCTCCAAAATCACGAAGACCGCTTCTGCCAATGTCAGGTCTGTTGGTGCCTGAGCTGAGCCATTTAAGCATAATACCGGGATTTCTATCATAATTTATCGTGTGAGCAAAATTATCGTCACCAAAAACCCCGGAGAGTGACAGCCATTTTCTTCCTTGGTTATTAGTGCTGTGTTGTATGGGTATTAACCCATCAAAAGTTAGCCCCTGTCGAGCAAATGCACCTATATCAAATGCGGCTGCTTTAAATCCATTTTCAGATGCCTCATGGATTTTATCAGGATGTGCATCATCCTGATTCCATGCGTAAACAGCATAGTCCGGTGAAGCTCTAAAACAATAACCCTGAACATACTTGCTTCCGTCTATATCGGTATGGATTTTAATACGGTCATCGAATTGTTCAAATTCACTATTATAAGGATACTTAAATAAGCCTTGACTAACAGGTATTTCACTTTTAAATTTATTTTCATAAGATGGTTCATGCAATGCTTCATGCATGGATTTCTCCCTGATAAATTCCATTGGTTCTTCTCCGTCACGAATAAATTTAATATAATATGTACTGCCATCTTCAGTTACTTGTAGTGTGCGACCACCACAGATAGATTCAGGCATTCTGGCTGTTGATAGCAGCAAACCAACTTTCTTGTTTATATTAAAAACTGAATGATCAAAATCTTCTTTTATCTTTTTTTCGATTTGTGCCCATGCATCGACTTCTGGGGGTGAAAACTGGTTGTTATTGTTACATGCAATAACAAGCCAAGAAAAAAAATCATTGTGAGAAATGTCAAATATACTTTCAGGTGAAGATAGCTTTTTTGTAGAAGTATTTTTATATATAAACTCTCCTTTCTTTGTTTTACTAATGATTTCTTGTAATATCGTGTCAGGTACAGGTATGCGCTTTAGTAATTGTTTGGAAAGTTTCCTCCGCCTCCCCCCTTTCTGCTTCATCAATTCAGCCTCTAGTTTAAGTCTTGATATATTTAACTCTGAGCGTTTTTCCATAAAAACCTCCCCGTATATGCCGTGCATTTTTTTAAGCAAGGCTCTCTTATTCGACATGAATGGAAGCCTTCTTTTTCCCATTTTTATAATTAAATACAACCAATCATTATTCGTAAAATTTTCGGTTCTTCCTTCTATATACTGTTCCATTAGTTTAAATTTTGTATACTCGTTGCATCCATCTGGTTTTTTGAATTCACATAATCGCTCAGTTAATGGAGGTATATCGATTTTTTCCTTGGAGGGTTCAAGCTTTATTAGCTTTATTACCCCGGGGGTATGGGTTACTGGGCACGAGCGAAATAGGCCTTCATTCTCTGTGGACTTATCGTTTGAAGCTGTAGGTTGTGGCGTCAAAGACGAAGAGTTTGAAGCTCTGTTTGTACCATCCATGATTGTTTTCCTTCTATAAAGTTGTATATAGCTCGTTTCCATCCAAAAACTGCGGAATCGGATGTCCTCTATAAGACACGATCAAGTCCGTAAAGTTCCTAAAAGTTGTTCATCATCTTGTTTTTCCTAACAATTCTATTAATTTGGCAAACATACCTAATTAATATCAGCCGTGAACAGTTCGAGTCTATTCTCCCTACAGGGCTTACGCATCAAAGCTGAACAATTGTACCTAATAATCGTCCGAGCTTCTGATCATTCCAGCCCGCAGCTTGGCGCTTCAGCATGATACTCCCTTTTGTTGAGGTGTCTTGCGTGTGAACATTGAGAGAGAGCCGATGCAGAATTGATAGATTCTCTATAGCATTATTGTCAGTCGTCCTGTTTTGACCTTCATGAAAGCTCACATCAAGATGCCAGTGCAGCTTGTTTTCCACTTCCCAATGCTTACGTGCAATGTAAGCGCCAAAATAACCCACGTTCTACCCGGCTAAACGCTGATAAGGAATCATAAGGTCTCTGATTACACGGAGGCTCCGATGGACAATCCAAAAACTACCCGGGAACAATGGCAGCAACGAGTCGAAGCCTGGCATGACTCCGGGTTGAGCCAAAATGCCTGGAGTCGACAGAACGGCGTTAAGCCATCACAACTTGGATACTGGAAAAAGAAGTTGCGGACTGGGAAAGCTCCTGCTTTATCATCAAAAACTGTTTCTGCCTTTGTGCCCGTTTCCCTGACGCAGAACCAGAGTCAAACTTGCGAAGAATCATCCCCTTTAACGGTATCATTGCCCAGTGGGCTCAGTGTTTCCGGGATTAATCATCAAAACCTCGCTCTGGCTGGTGAGTTGATTGGATTGCTGCGATGAATCAACCTGTAATGCGCCCGTCGTCCAGCTTGCCTGAGGTCTACCTTTATCGGGATCCCATCGATTTTCGAAAGTCCTTCAAGGGGCTGGCGGTACTGATCGAGCAGGAACTTGGGCATAACCCTTTTGATGGTCACCTCTATGCCTTCACCAACCGTCATCGCAATAAAATCAAGTGCTTGTTCTGGGAAGATAATGGTTTTGTGCTTTATTACAAGAGCTTGGCAGAGGATAAGTTCCACTGGCCAAAGCCCGATGACGAACTGTTAGCCTTAACAGGCCAACAGCTCAATTGGCTGCTTGATGGCTATAATCTCAGTGCGATGAAACCCCATAAAAAAAGACATTACGAAAGCTGTTTTTAGTCTTAAAACTCAGCCGCTTATGGTAAAATATCGGCTATGAAATCACCCATTGACACCCTCATTTATCAGCCAAAATCCGCCCTGAGTTTACTGGCAGGAAGCGCTGAAACAGCTTTGGATCTGGAGGCCTTACTTGAGGCCATCCAGGCCATGGACGGTGTCATTCTCGAAAAAGACAATGTCATTCTTGAGAAAGACGACATTATCCAGAAAAAGTCTTTTGTCATCGAAGAGCAGAAAAAACGCATCGTTATTC
>CBDHDM010000116.1:0-33174 GCA_965261315.1 Endozoicomonas sp.
GTTTCGAAAATTTAAGATCCACTATTAACCCTATTCCCTTTACCTGATACTGAAATGTATCAGGTAGTAATCTTGACCAAAAAGCCTCTCTACCAATCACAGCCAATAAAGATTGCTGCTATATAAAGGTATATCAGATCACGCCACTTACAGGTCAGGAAAAACTTGAAGAGATCGAAATACTTTATCCGCAGATGCTGGATAAACTAAACCTGTACAGGGAAGAAGGTCAGGATGCTTCTCATAACACACTGCTGACAAACAAATGGCTGCTGATTGTGCCGCGCTCAATGGCTCTGTTTTCAAATATCCACATTAATGCTTTTGGGTTTTCAGGATTTATCAGCACTGACAGCTTTGGTGATATTCAATACCAGAACCTGATGAAAGCAGGCGTTAACTTAGAGCTGGTTATTCGGAACCCACCCCCTCTACCGTTACCGTAATCATCGGCCAACCAGAAGGGCATAGTCAGCCACTCCCGACGATTACACGACAACATCTTTATCAGATGCGTAGGCGTACTCAAAATGCTCAGGAAAAAAGAAAAACAATAGCGACTTTGCGCTGGAAAAATTCATCTTCTCTAACCCTGAATACCTGGCTATCTACCGCATTAGGAAGTATCAAATGCCAGCTTCTGGGATTTGCAACCGTGTGCAATTGCCTTGAACAAAGCATCCCAACTATCAATCATCAAGGTAAGAAAAAAACTGGTTATTTTTTTCCATAATCGTTTTCGTGTTGGCTTCGCTGGTTTATTTAAAGCTTTTTGAAATCGTGGACAAGCCAACTCCTGAATCTGATCGAAAAGAAAAGCCAGGAATGTAAGGTAGGCGAAATTCGTAGCCAGGTGATATTCGCCATGACCATAGCTGTGCTCAAGTTGATAGCCTTGGTTCTTCAGGGTGTTAAACGTTTGATTCTCAATATGCCATCTACAACGACCTCCTCTCATGACGGATTCAACTGTCTTTTTAGTCAATTCAATATCGGTTATCCAACACCAGACATGCGAATTACCCGCTTTATCAATTTCAATATAATCCAGGACATTGACCTGCTCTGCATCATCCTGCAGATTCAGGGTTACATTATTTGCATAGCGGAATCTGTGAGTTGTATTGTTCTCTTTATCAACGATGGTGTGGTGCTTAACTTCACCCTGATCATAAAGCTCATTCATGGCCTCAATAAGCGACACATGATTGCCATCTTTTGCGACGATAATATAGTGCCAGCCATACTTCTTGATCAGAGCAATGGTGGGATTGTCAGCGTATAAGCCATCGAGAAGAATGACCAGTTTTAGTTGCGGGTGGTCGTGTTTTACCTGTGCCAGAAAACGTCGGATAGCCGCTTTTTCACAATCATTTTTTGTCGTACCATCTTGTTTGCAAATGGCTTCCGGTGCTAAAGGAATCACGGTTTTCTGATTTTGATGGACAATACACCCACCCATAATATTGTGATAATAGGCTTCATTCTTTTTGCCTTCATTCATGATGCAACAGTCATCACAACGACAGGTTCCTGAATAAAAAAGACCAGTGCCATCAATAGGAAGGAGGTAATGGTCTTTTAGCTTTCCGCATTTGAATTCGAATCCTTTCAGGGCTCCATTACGCTGAACAATGTTGAATAGTTCTTTGAAGGGTTTCTTAAGTTCGGCGGGATCTACAGGGTCAATAACTTCTCTCATTCTTGTGTCAGAAGGAACACTACCATCCTTAATATGGTAAAGTTTTTCGAGATTATGGCAGCATACTTCGTCGAGCCTTTCCTCATCGAATGCTAACAGCGAATCACACTTTTGATGCATCATGGCAAAAGCAGATTTAGGAAAATTGGCAAATGGAATGATGCACTGATTGGACGGTGATCAGTTATTTTTTCAAAGCATTCAGAAACTGTTTTTATGAGATAAGTAGCACTGAATTGCCTGACTTTTTTCTGTATGGCAGTACCCATAATTGATCCGACGACGATGATTTAGTAAAGATCAATTTTAGTCGATAAATTGTGCGGGTGAGTTTTTATTGCTTCCTCTGCGTGTTGCGTGGTAGTAAGGCTCCGGAATTCATCGGGAATTGCTGGGGCATAGTATTCTCGCAGGCAAGCTGCTTGACCAACCCCAACCACCTGTCACGGTAACACCTATCCCTGAATTATTTTCCTAAATTGGTACTGCTGGACGGCACACAGATGGAAAGCAGCATCGCATGGCTGGAATTTTCAAAACAACATCACCTGACAACCCTGCTTAATAGGGGGTATATAACCCAATGGCACTGACTTAAGACTCCAGACCTTGATAACTAAAGGCTTGCCCGGAAAGAAAAACGACTATAAAAGTCTTAACCATAAACATCTCCCTTCCGAGCAAGCCATGAACAAGTGTAGCCAAGAATTCCTGTCCCTCGCAGATGATTGCCTTCACCAATTTGCACAGACTGAAAGCGACGAGCTTTCATCGATTCTTACCTCTGATGACCTTAACTCTTTTCAAGACAGTTACTCCGGCTGCAGGGTTCGGGACTTTCCACCCCTTAAAACATTAACCCTATTCATGAGGCAGGTGGTTAGTGACACCAAGTCGTGCCGCCACGCTCTCATTGATGAAGCGAGAGACCAGGTCGTCAAGGGCAACAAGGTGCCCAACACTCAAACCAGCGCATATTGCAAAGCGCGGCATCGGTTGACTGAAGCATCCATAAGAGAGTTGCTGCGTACATCAGGCAATAACCTTGATCACGCCTCACCAGAATCATGGCTATGGCATCAACGTCGTGTACTGCTTACTGACGGATCAACATTGTTAATGCCTGACACTGAGAAAAATCAGAAAGAATATCCGCAGCCTGGCACCCAAAAAAAGGGCTTGGTTTCCCCGTTCTCAGAATCCTTGTTTTGATATGTCTTGGTAGTGGCGCATTGCTCGATTTTGCGGTGGCTCCCTACGAAGGGAAAGAAACCGGCGAACAAGCCTTGCTCAGGAAGTTACTCTCCCATCTACAGGATGGCGACATCCTGTTAGGTGATGCGAATTTTGAGAACTACTTTCTGCTGGCTCTGCTGTTACAGGCCAGGGCTGACGTTGTCTTCGAGAAAAATGGTTCCCGCCTTATTGATTTTCGAAAATGCTATCAAAAGCTGGGTAGCAAAGACGGATTATTCCAACTAAAACGACCAGCGCGACCTGAGTGGATGAGTCAGGAGCTTTATGATCAGATGCCCGGAGAGCTGGTCATTCGAGCCGTTAAAAACAAACGCCGCACCATCATTACCACTGTACTGGATGCTGAAGAGTATCCCGGACAGAGATCATTGCGCTGTACCTGAAACGCTGGCACGTCGAGACTGACTTTGACGTCATCAAAACGACCATGAAAATGGATATTCTTCGCTGCAAAAGTCCGGAAATGGTGAGAAAAGAAATATCCATCAACTTCTTGGTATACAACCTGATACGAGCCCTGATGGCTCAAACAGCGAGACACATTGGAAAGGAACCACGAGAAGTGAGCTTCAAAGCGGCTCAGGACACGCTGGTGTCATTCCTTCAGACGTTACTGGGAGCAACGGGTGACTGGCTGGAAAAGAAAGTCATCAACATGTTGGAAATTATAGGTCAGCATGTTGTTGGTAATCGACCTGGGAGGTCGGAGCCAAGGGCGGTTAAGAAACGGCCAAAACCGCACAAAAGGCTACAGCATCCAAGATCACAGGCACGCAGACTCAAGAAATACCAAGGGAAGTGAGCTTAAGTCAGTGCCATTGGTATATAACCGATGACGCCTGTGCTCTGGCAGAGCAGGTGGATATTATTGTTTGTTCCAGACAGTTTGCCGCCAGTTTCTGCGGATCTAACAGCTTGATGACAATGGTTGACTCATTTCGAAGCTTTTGCAGCCGGTGCACTCTGTTGTCAAGGCTGGGGGACACGGGAACGCTTACCAGACTGGCAGACCATTCAGAGCTTTATGCAGAGCCAGCCAAAACCCAGTGTACATTCCCTTTAAAATAGCGGAGCGAAGACAGTCTTACTTTGGAAAATCATCCACATTTTGATGGCTCTCAATACCCAGAACCATCAAACATTAGCATATTCTTCACCCTTCCCCAGCCAGCGATTAACCAAAGCATCAGCACTTTCTGGTGTCTGTTTAATTAATTCCTGGGCTGCAGTTCGTACAGCCATCAGCAAGTCCCGGTCCCGCTCAAGATCAGCAACCCTGAATTGCGCCAAACCGGTTTGCCGGGTTCCCAATACCTCTCCGGGACCTCGCAATTCCAGATCCTTTTCAGCAATAACAAAACCATCATTTGAATCTCTCATCGCCTGAAGGCGTTCTCTGCTTTGCTGGGATAGAGGTGCGTGATACATCAAAAGACAGTGGCTTGCTATATTACCCCGACCAACCCGCCCCCGAAGCTGATGTAACTGGGCAAGCCCCAGTCTTTCCGGGTTTTCAATAATCATCAGGCTGGAATTGGGAACATCAACACCCACTTCAATCACGGTGGTTGCCACCAGAAGATGAAGATGACCTTCCTTAAAAGGCCTTCATAGCTTCCGCTTTTTCGCTGGCTTTCATCCGGCCATGCACCAGACCAATGGACAACTCTGGCAGTGTTTCTCTCAACTGCTCTGCAGTCACTTCTGCTGCCTGACACTGCAATGCCTCAGACTCTTCAATCAGAGTACATACCCAATAAGCCTGGCGCCCTTCAAGACAAGCCATTTTCAGACGTTTAATAACTTCTTCACGACGATCATCACCAATCACCACCGTATTGATGGGTGTACGCCCGGGAGGTAGCTCATCAATCACAGACACATCAAGGTCTGAATAGGCACTCATGGCCAATGTTCTGGGAATGGGCGTTGCTGTCATAATCAGCTGATCGGGTAAACCACCATTCTGCTCACCTTTTTTCCTCAGTGCCATTCGTTGATGAACACCAAACCGATGCTGCTCATCAATAACGGCCATACCCAGCTTATGGAAAATGACATCATCCTGAAAAAGAGCGTGCGTTCCAACTACCACCATCGCTTCACCAGACGCTATTTTTTCAAGCACTTCCTGTCGTTTTTTCCCCTTGGTTTTACCTGAAAGAAATACCATTGGGATACCCAGCGGCTTGAGCCAGTTTGAGAAGTTCAACTGATGTTGCTCCGCCAGAATTTCAGTTTGGCGCCATAACGGCGGCCTGATAACCATTCTCTACTGCCTGCAGTGCAGCTAGAGCGGAGACCACTGTTTTTCCTGAACCAACATCACCCTGCACAAGACGAAGCATTGGTAGACTAGTAGCCATATCCTTACTGACATCTTCCGCAACACGCTGCTGAGCAGAGGTCAGGGAAAAAGGAAGCTGCTCCAGCATTTTCCGGGTTAGTTGATTTGCGGGTGGCATGGTAAAACCACCGATGGACTGTATCCGTTTCCTGAGCTGCTGGAGGCTGAGGTTATGAGCAAGCAGCTCTTCAAAGGCCAGACGCTGCTGAGCAGGGTGTCGACCTTCACTGAGCAGTACTATTGATTCTTCCGGCGGGGGTTGATGCAGTAATCGCACGGCTTCCACCAAAGAACTGAGCCGATATTTCTGCCGAATTTCAGCGGGTAGCAATTCCTGCAGAGAGCTCTCATCAGCGAGAAACTTCAGTGCTTGTTCACACAGGCTGCGAATTCGTTGTTGTGTCAGACCTTCTGTCGCTGGATAAACAGGTGTTAATGTTTCTTCTATTTCAGCAGGAGCATCTGTTTTGATCACCCGATATTCAGGGTGATAAATCTCCAGCCCGGTAGCACCACGGCGAGGCTCGCCAAAACACCGCACTTCAACACCAGGCTTTAATGTGTTTTTCTGAGCGGCGGTAAAATGAAAAAAACGTAAACTGATCGACCCGGATCCATCACCAATTCGACATAACAGACTGCGACGCTTTCCCATCACGATATCGGATGCCAGCACTTTCCCCTGAATCACAACATCCGTATTGGGTTGTAAAGCACCCATTGGTGTAACTCTGGTTCGATCCTGATAGCGCAGGCGGTAAATGAAAAAGCAGATCCTGAATATTGTGAATGCCTATTCTGTCCAATTTGTCAGCAAGAGCATCACCAACGCCTTTTAACGTTGTAACCGAAATGTTATTCAATGACCTGTTCATATTCACCGCTACGAATCTCTGGCCTGCCTATGGGGTAACCGAGCACTGCCTCAGCGCATCAGAAAGCACATCAATCGCTTTTGGTCTAGGAAAGCTGGCCCGCCAGGCCAACGCCACTGTCCGGCTGGGAGAGGGGTAACGGAAAGGCCGGGTACTGAGAATATTAGGAGCATAATGATGATCCACCACCGCTGACTGCGGAAGTACACTGATTCCCATCCCCGAAGCCACCATATGCCGAATGGTCTCCAGCGAAGTTGCCTCAATACCACTGCCATCACTCCCCGCTTCTTTTTTATTTGCTAACATCGGGCAAGCTTCCAGCACCTGATCACGAAAGCAATGCCCTTCTCCCAGCAGCAGAAGCTCTTCTTTCACTAAATCAGAAGGGTCAATGTCTTTCTGTTTCTCCCAGGGATGACCTCCAGGCAATAAAACTCTGAACGGTTCATCATAAAGCGGCTTGGTTAAAACATCCGGCTCATTAAACGGCAAAGCAATAATAATGGCGTCCAATTCACCCAGGCGCAGCTTTCTGCGAAGAACAGCCGTAAAGTTTTCCTCAATATAGAGCGGCATATTGGGAGCAGTCTGTGCCAGTTGCGGGGATCAAATGAGGAAAGAGATAGGGGCCAATAGTGTAGATAGCACCGACTCTCAAAGGTGAGCTGAGCTGATCCTGACCCGTTTTTGCCAGCTGCTTGATTGCTGATGCCTCTTCAAGCACTTTCTGCGCCTGACTAACAATCAGTTCGCCCACCGGAGTCACTCGAACCGCATTGCGCGTTCGCTCAAACAGGGCAACCCCCAGCTCATCTTCCAGTTTTTTGACCCCAACACTCAAGGTTGGCTGGCTGACAAAGCACTTACTGGCAGCTCTGCCAAAATGCTGCTCTTGAGCAAGGGTGACAATGTAGCGAAGTTTCTGTCAGTGTCATAGTGATTTTCAACTGTCTTAATAAACAGGCCTGAAAGACTGGCAAGGATGTTCGTACCACCTATAATACTGTAAATTTATACAGTTATATAAATGAAAACGCCATTATGTTTTTTTTGAAGATTATATCAAGCAATAGAATATAGCTATGAATAAGCTCAATATATTAATTGCCGGCTGTGGAGATGTTGGTTGTGAACTCTCTCGACAGCTTTTAGCCCATGAAATGCCTTTAATGTCTGGGGCCTACGCAGAGACATTTCAAAGCTTCCATCCGGTGTATATCCTATTCAGGGTAACCTGTTTCAGGAAGACGATCTTGCCCAGTGGCCAGAGCACTTAGACTATGTTGTCTACTCTGCCGCATCGGATGGAAACTCCGAAGAGCAATACCGACGAGCTTATATTAGTGGTCTCCAGAATATTCTGAACAGGCTTAAGAAAGATAAGTACAGCCCCAGGCGAATTCTCTTTACTTCCAGCATCAGCACCTTTCATCAAAATGGCGGAAAGTGGGTGACCGAAGCATCTGAAGCCTGTCCCGTGAAATTCAATGGCAAGGTGATGCTGGAAGCGGAAGCATTGTTACGAATCTCTCCCTTCCCGGCAACAGCCATTCGTTTTGGTGGTATCTACGGACCTGGCCGAACCCGCTTGATTAATCGGGTTTTAAAAGGTGAAGGCTGTCCAGCAGAGCCTGCCAATATACAGCAACAGGATTCACAAAGAAGGACTGCGCAGGTATTATTGCTCACCTTATTCGCAGAGACATGGATAACCTGCCAGTTGATAACTTATACTCTGGGAGTCGATAGCAACCCGGCGACAACCCACGATGTGCTGCAATGGCTGGGCAAGCAGCTTGGAGTATCATTGGATAATGCTAATTATCCATCACCGCCTAGAGGAAACAAAAGATGCTCAAACCAGAGGATTGTTGAAACAGGCTATAAGTTTTACTTCCCTGACTTCAAAACCGGTTATTCCAGCATTCTTAATGACAGACAGTAACTTCCAATACCCGGTTCTGTTGACATAACAGTTGCCAGCAGAACTGGATAATCCACAATAAGAATAACCCTGAAATGTCTTTAACCAAGGCTTATTAACGACTTACCAAGATATAATTCACAGAGTTATCCACAGGATTTATATACACAGAGTATTGGATAGCTGGTCATTATTTTTGAACTATCAACTTAAAAGTCTTTCTATACGGTTATTGAGTTCAATTTTTTAATCACTGAAAGAGCGTTATCTTGTGAGTACAGTCCTATCAACGTCTGTAGCACCGATAAATACCTTGGTACAAGGCCACAGTTTAGAAAACAGCAAGAACTGTACACCTGAGCACTCAGGAAGGTCCGTCAATGAAGTATCCAGAGGACATTGTGAAATAGCAGGGACTACAGCCGCTAAAGGATGTGTACAGAGTGAGTTAAATCAAAACCACTCAGAGATTATAGATATGCAATGGCAGAGCCATTGCCAGTTCTATTCCGAGTGTTCACACTGTCTGAGACTCCAAACTAAACCCAGTATCGACAGCGCTACTCAACCAATTGTGATTATTAACACATCGGAAAGCTGTAAAAGAATCAAACCAAAAAGAAATGTACGTCGCAAGGATAATTGTAGAGCCCCTGACTGAAGATAACCAGGAGCTTGTCACTGATGAGACTTATTTCAGCTCCAGAACGGCCTCTATCTCCACTGGAACACCTTTTGGCAACTCTTTTACCCCTACTGCAGCACGGGCTGGGTAAGGCTGTTTAAAGAACTCAGCCATCACCTCATTTACTTGTGCAAAGTTAGCCATATCGGTAAGGAAAATTGTAACCTTGGCAGCATCATCCAAGGTACCACCGGCAGCCATGGCAATGGCTTTAAGGTGTTCAAAACAGAGATGGGTTTTCTCTTTAAAACTTCCTTCCAGTAATTCCATGGTTTCCGGAACCAGTGGAATCTGGCCTGAGATGTAAACGGTTGTTCCCGCTTTTACCGCTTGAGAATAGGTACCAATTGCCTTGGGTGCCTTATCGGTATTAATCGTCTGTCGGTTACTCATCATTTCACTCTCTTAAATCTGGGAATCAGAAGCCAGGGTCTAAAAAAGCCCGTAGACTCTTGGGAAAACCGAAAAAGAAGACACCCGATACTAGGGTGTAAACATTATTTTTCAAGGATTAAGAGCAATATTTACCGGGCAGTGACTACTATTTTTTAGCTACGATGGGTTTGAAATATTTCTTGAAGACTTTGATTAAAAAACCTTATGAGTCACGACGTCGTCGAATAATGGAGTGAACACCCTTGATGACTCGTAGTCGTTTAATAATTTTTGCCAGATGCACCCGATCACGAACACTCAGCAGAAGCTGAACAATACTGCATCGAGAGTCCTGCTCTAACATACTGATCTTCTCAATATTCCCTTCAACTGCAGTAATCGCTGTGGCCAGAGAAGCAATCATGCCACGGTGATGTTCCAGCTCGACACTGAGTTCCACAGTAAATTCACCAGACACCTCTTTATCCCATTCGACTTCCAGAACCTTCTCTGGGTTATGTCGAATCTCAGACACGTTTGGACAGGAATCCGTGTGGATAACAATACCCCGACCAGAGCTAACGTGGCCAACAACAGGATCTCCCGGAATGGGATAGCAGCATTTGCCAAAGCTGATAACCATACCTTCCGAGCCACGGATAGAGAGTGGTTTTTCACTGTTGGAGAGATCCAGCTGGCTCTTGTTCTCCGGTAGACTGCCTGGTTCAACCAGAATCTTGGCGACGATATAGGCCATACGGTTACCGAGGCCAATATCTTCCAGAAGCTCATCAAGATCATCCAGGCTAAACACGGATAACTGCTTGCGAATAACCTGTACGCCGATTTGCTCCAGGCTGCTGTCAAAACTGACCAGTGCCTTGTTCAGCAAGCGTCGGCCTAAGGCGACAGACTCATTTCTGCGTTGATTTTTGAGGAAGTGGCGAATATTAGATCGAGCCTTACCCGTCACGACAAAATTAAGCCAGGCGGCATTCGGCCTTGCACCAGGAGCTGTGACAACTTCAACCGTTTGACCACTCTGCAACGGCTGACTGAGAGACGCCAGACGTTTATTGATACGACAGGCTACACAGGTATTACCAACATCGGTATGGACCGCATAGGCATAATCAACCGCTGTCGCACCTTTAGGCAGTTCAAGAATATGCCCCTTGGGAGTAAAGACATAAACCTCATCCGGGAAGAGATCGATTTTGACGTTCTCAATAAACTCCAGAGAGTCTCCCGCATTTTTCTGCAGTTCCAGTACACCTTTGAGCCACTGTCGAGTTCTGGCATGGCTACCTGACAGGGCTTCCTCTCCAGATTTATAAAGCCAGTGGGCAGCAATGCCATTGTTAGCCATATCTTCCATTTCCTGGGTTCGGATCTGGATTTCTATGGGAACACCATGCATACCAAACAGCGTGGTATGAAGCGACTGATAGCCATTGGCTTTCGGGATAGCAATATAATCCTTAAACCGGCCTGGAATGGGCTTGTAAAAGTTATGAACAATCCCAAGGGCCCGATAACAGCTGTCGACTTTATCTACAATAATTCTGAACGCAAACATGTCCATGATGTCATCAAAGGACTTGCGTTGGTTCTTCATCTTACTGTAAATGCTGTACAGGTGTTTTTCCCGTCCAACAACCCTGCCTTTAAGGCCTTCTTCTTCTAATCGGGTAGCAATAGCCTGCTGAACCTGACTGACCAGGTCTTTGCGATTACCGCGGGCATTGCGCACAGCCTGCCGAATCAGCCGGGCACGCATGGGATACATGGCAAAAAAGCCCAGATCCTCCAACTCTATTCTAAGAGTATGCATGCCAAGGCGATTAGCGATAGGGACATAAATATCCAGCGTTTCCTTGGCAATCCGGCGGCGCTTATCAGGCCTCAGCACTCCCAAAGTCCGCATATTATGAAGGCGGTCTGCCAGCTTAACCAAAATGACCCGAATATCCTTGGCCATGGCCAGCGCCATTTTCTGGAAGTTTTCGGCCTGGGCTAACGTTTTGTTTTCAAAATTCATGTGGGTCAGCTTACTGACCCCATCCACAAGATCAGCAACCACATCGCCGAATTGCCCGGCAATATCCTGCTTTTCGATACCCGTGTCTTCAATGACATCGTGCAGCATGGCGGCCATCAGGCTCTGATGGTCCATATGCATATCAGCAAGAATGGAGGCTACTTCAAGGGGATGAATAATGTAAGGGTCGCCGCTTCGACGTGTTTGTCCGTCATGGGCCTGCTCAGCATAATAGTAGGCCCGACGAACCAGGTTGACCTGCTCGGGATTCAGATAGGACTTCAAGCGGCCGGCAAACTCATCGATGGTCAGCAAAGTCCGCTCCTTACGCGCAGCTCATCCATTGCACCTTCTTATCTTCTGAAGCTTCTTATCTAAAAGATAGTACGAAGGTAAAACGCTTATTGGTCTATACCAGCCAGAAACATTGCTGCTTCGTCGTCATCAACCGTGCGGTCATCAATTATAAGAGCGGTAACCAGCCCTTCTGCAATCTCACGCAGAGCAACAACGGTTGGCTTATCATTTTCCCAATCAACCTTGGGGTCTTTACCACCAATCGTTAACTGCCGGGCACGCTTTGAGGCAACCATAACCAACTCAAATCGGTTGTCTACATGATCCAGACAGTCTTCTACAGTTACTCGAGCCACATTTTACTCCATCAATTAGTACTAAATGCCGGTTTGCCGGACCCTTTAGTGTACTTTACGACCTATAGCCAGACAAGCTTTAGCACGGTTAGTGTTTGCTCCATTGAGACTGCGGATTATAGTATCCATAAGTATTACCAACGCAGATAAAAAGCACCTGCCTTAAAATAAATTACCCTTCGGCCAAAAGCCTGGAATAAATACTATGGTCAATACCTCTAAAAGCCCTGAAAGTACAAAGAAAATCAACGATCTTCGCAGTGCAATGGCAAAGCATGGTATCGACGCCTGGATCATCCCATCTTCTGATGCACACAACAGTGAATATGTAGCCCAGCATTGGGAGGGGCGAGCCTGGCTCTCTGGCTTCACAGGATCCGCAGGGACCGTGGTGGTGACAAAGGATAAAGCAGCCCTGTGGACAGATGGCCGCTATTTTATTCAGGCATCAGAACAACTTGCAGGCTCAGAAATCACCCTGATGAAAGATGGCCAACCCGGAACCCCCTCAATGGTTGACTGGGTAGCAGGGGAGGTCAGTGAGCAGGGATGCATAGGATTTGATGGAGCAACACTAAGCCTCAGCAACATCAGAAATCTCGAAAAGAAGCTGACTGATAAAGCGATTACGTTGAAAGGTGACAGTGATCTGCTGGATGATGTCTGGGTTAGGAGGCCGGAGCTTCCAGCAGAGCTCGTATTTATTCATGAAGAGTTATACGCTGGCAAGAGCCTCACGGATAAAGTCTCTGAGGTTCGAAAAATTCTCAAGGAAAGAAAGGCAACCGAACTTCTCATCACCTCACTGGATGATATCGCCTGGTTGTTTAACCTCCGGGGCTCCGACATCGAATGCAACCCCGTCTTTCTTGCCTACGCACTGATTTCGCAAGAGTGTATAACACTCTTCACCAACAAAGATCGAATTGAGGCTGATGCTTTAGAAGCCATAGCGAAGGTTGGCGTAGATCTGGCTGACTATGATGAAATTCTGGATAGACTATCAACCCTTCCAGATAGCACTCACCTTATGATGAACCCAGTCAACACCAGCTATAAACTGGCATCCGTTATTCCTCCATCGGTTACCCTTATCGAAGACCGGCTTCCGACTACAGATCTGAAAGCCATCAAAAACAGCACCGAAATTGAGCAAATGCAGGAGTGTCATCGTCGCGATGGTGCTGCAATGGTTCGCTTTATCCGCTGGCTCGAAAGTAACATTCCGACAGGTAAGCTAAACGAAGTCAAATATTGACGAGCAGCTGCTTCAGTTCCGCTCAGAGTCAGAGTATTTTCAAAGGGGTGAGTTTCCCTTCCATCGTCGGTTACGCCGGGCACGGGGCTATCTGCCACTATCGTGCTGATGAAGAATCTGCTTATAAAATTGAGAGCAAAGGGTTATTACTAATCGATTCCGGCGCCCAGTATCCCGATGGTACCACTGATATCACGCGTACTTTTGCCTGTGGCGAGATGACCGAAGAGGAAATGAGAGACTATACCCTGGTGCTGAAAAGCCATATTGCTTTGGCTACCGCCAAGTTCAAAGAAGGAACCCGGGGTATTCAGCTGGATGCTATCACCCGTCAACCATTATGGAGCGAAGGCATCGACTTTAACCATGGTACTGGACATGGGGTTGGCTACTTCCTGAACGTGCACGAGGGCCCTCAGAGCATCAGTCCAAAATGGTTTGATGTCGCCCTGAAGCCCGGCATGCTGATTACCAACGAGCCGGGTATTTACCGTGACAATAAGCATGGGATCAGACTTGAGAATATCATGCTGGTCGCTGAGGATCTGGAGAATGAGTTTGGAAAATTCTTTAAACTCATCCCTATGACGTTAACACCTTTCGATGCTCGACCGTTGGTCAAAGAGCTGATGACTGATTCAGAGATCCAGTGGCTGAATGGATACCACGAAATGGTGAGAGAAGAACTTTCACCGCTACTCAAGGGACATGACCGGGAATGGCTGAAGGAGGCCACTAAGGCTTTGTAAAAGTAATGAGTATCACTGCTCGTAGGCATAAGGTCTGGCGAGCAGAAACCAATTATAGCCAGGTTGATGAATGGCCAGAGAGTCCCTTCCTGGCGTCTATTTTTCCCTTTTCAATAAGCTCTGTAAAGAAATGGATTAGCACTTGAACAGAGCTACCTTGACCAATTTTCTGCACATCTTGATTATTTTCTATTGCTTTCTTTAATAAATCAGTAACAGAAGTATTACTGGTTTCTTTTTTCCAACGCTTTGCTTGACGCAATGCACTGCTTCTAACGAAAGGAGATTCTGAGCCTTCAGGTAAAATCAGGCCATCCCTGATATCCATTTCAAGTGCCTTTTCTCCAAGACACCTAATAAGATCTGCTTTATCAACTTTTTTTTGCTCCTCTACAGAAAGCTTGTTTAATAACAGGTTTGCCCATTCTTCTACTTCTGTATCATCAGGTAGATCCGACTCTTCAATACTTATTTGAATTGACTCTAAATCAACATCATTACTTGTATTTGTCTCATTATGAACATCCATGACTGAAACCGGTTCGTCTAGAACCAGCTTTTCTGGACCTTCAAGCAGCTTCTTCCTGTCTTCCAAAACTACTGTCACTTCCTCATTTAGTAGCTGTAAAAGACCAATTTTTTTTCTCTTTATAGTAACTGCTCAAAATTTGGTGGAAAACGCCCCATATCAAGACACCCAGATCAAAACTGAATGAGTTGGATTCAGACATACTTTTGAACCATGAATCCGTCGAAAACCTCATCGCTTGAAAAAGAAGTCAGCGAGCTTAAAAAACTTGTCAATAATCTACTCGGCAAGGTCAACAAGCTGACCACTGAAAACACCTCCCTGCGAGAGGAACTTCGGCACCAGAAAAAACTCAAGGGCCAGCCTAAAATTCGGCCAGGGAAAAAGAATTCAGAACCCAGTAGCCAGGATAAAAGCGAAAAACCATCATCCGATTCTGGCAACACAGCACCTCCGAAAGGAAAACGACAACGATCAGAAAAGCCTGGACGCACAAGTAAGCCAGCACCGGTATCTATCCGGAAGGAAATCCGTAAGGCAGATGGTGTGCAGAAAGAATGGGAGTTCAAGGGTTACAAAGATTTTACCCATATAGATGTTGATCTTCAGTTTACGGCGACCTGTTACCGGCGCGAATTCTGGCTCACTTCTGAAGGACCTGTCATTGCACCACTGCCTGAACATGTCAAAGGCCGGTTCGGTGATAACCTCATCGCTATGGTTCTGGATCTTTATCATTCCTGCAGTGTGACCCAGCCACTGTTGCTTGATTGGTTGCTATGGTTGCTCAATTTCAGAGGGCACGCTTAATACCCTGTTGACTCAGAATCACGATGCTTTTCACCAGGAACGAGAAGATATTCTGGAAATGGGGATAGCCCATTCCCGCTCACTTCCTATAGACGACACAGGTGCACGACACGATGGCCGTAATGGCTATTGTACTGTGATTGGCAATGAGGCCTTTACCGTATTTGCATCGATTCTGAGCTTTTCGACCAGACAGCACCGTCACCTTTTGCTCCTTGCCTCCTCGTATGACCAGCGTCTTTTTAACGCCAGGCCCGAGATAACTGTCAAAACAGGTCTTCAGATTAACTTCTTTGTTTTTGTAGATCACCGTCTGGTTCCAACGGAGCTGGCTAACCACCTGCGTTCCCGAGAAGACTGAGGAAGCTCCATCCATAAAATGGGCATCACCATAGAGAGCATCCGCCAGAATTCCAGTGACGTTTATATCTGGATAGAACCGGAAGTCAATTGGAGTAGTCACCAGCGGAGTTTGTAAAACCAGAAAGACCAGCTCCTGACCGTTGACATAACCACTGGTCTTCTTCTCCCTGATCTTGTGGGTCCTGCCTATTTTTTTGGTTCGTTTGCATCTTGAGCGCCCTGTGTCGTCGATGAGCAGATTTCCCTCTGATAAGCCATAGCGGTCAATAATGACAAGAACACTGATGCGTAGCAGTAGATGCCAGACAATTTCGGATCGGTAAAACATCCACCATAAGGCGGCCGATGTATATTGGCCAAGACTACGACGTTCCATGGTTGCCCAACAGAGCTTTTGAGTCAGGATCATTGCCGAAATAACAAATGCCAGAAAATAGCGTTGCTTCATAGTCAGTCGCTGAGCTTGCGGAGCACGGCGTAAAGCTTGATCGAGATGATCAATAAATTGGGTAGCGCAGGGAAGAACACGTATGAGCATGGTCACATGAATGTTGCCAATACATTACTTTGCAACCAAGCTTGATACAGTAGGCCTTCTGTTGCCACGATGAAGACTCTGCGCAGCCGTAAAGTCCGAGTAGCAGCAGTGAGACGCTACCTTATAAAAGACAGAAAAAAGACGACAAAACCTGGAATGAGAATACACTGGCCTGGCTTCTCCATACCATTGCCAAAGTGGGTGGCTGGTGTGATTCAAAACGCACTGGCATACCTGGATGGCTGGTCGTATGGAAAGGCTGGGCAAAACTGCAAGACCGCCTCCACACCTACCGAATGACGAGAGGTGTGGATATGTGACTAAGAGACAGCGTAAAAAAAAGGGGGGGGGGTAAGGGTCGCTACGATAAATTTAAAAGAGACCCTGATATGAGGCTGCTGATTGAAATAAAACAGCAAATGATTGGATGAGTGTTGGTGAAGCATGTTCTCAATGAAGAGAGTCAGAAATCATTGCGCTGAAAACTCCACAGATCATTATGACCAGGCTGATACCGGCTCCAGAAGTAAAGGATGCCCACACAGAGGCCTGCTCAATTGTGTAGTAATAAGCAGCACCTGCCATTAGCCAGGCCCACCAGAATCCTAAAGAGGCCATGGCTGTGAGCCGGAAACCTGTTGATATCATCGTTCTCATAGTCTGCTTCCCCAAGCTGCTCTGTGCAGAGACCATCTTATGCCTCGAATCGATACAGGTGCATCAGGGTTTTACGAAATTCAATCCGTGTATATCTCCGGGCTATTGTCTTTTTCTTGGGCTACAGCAAATCCCTGATTAAAAGGCGCTGTTAAGAATTGAACAGATGCAGTGAGTGCTCTCAACGCTTGTCTACGGAAGCCAGCTTGGGCTGCTTACCGGAAAGCCCCATTGCATATTTCATGACCTGATTGATGGCAGGTGACAGGTTTCCTGCGAGAGCCAGCCCTGCATTTCCTAAGTAGCTTTAGAGGTTGGTTTTGATTGCTGAAGCTATGATAAAACCCATCCATGGCCCTCATCATCAATGTATTATCCTTGCGTCTTGCTTTTTCATACCTTGCAAGAACCTTTGGGCTTCCGAGGCTTTCATTGGATTGGTACGCATCAACCAGAATTTCGATCAACCAGGCCGCATCCTGGAACCCAAGATTAACCCCCTGCCCTGCCAGGGGGTTGATGGTATGAGCGGCATCACCAGCCAGCACTACACCGGGTCGGAAGTAGTGGCTGACATGGCGTCTGGCAATTGGAAAGGCTGCTCGTTCATGCAGCTGAACAATGCCCGGAAGCTCGGAAGGAAATGTTTTAACCAGCTCTTTTATAAAAGCCTCATTCGAAAGGGCCAAAAGTTGTCGGACTTTTTCAGGTTGGTGATACCAGACGATAGAGCCGTAACTCTTACCAGCAATATCGGTCAGAGGCAAAAAGGCTTCGGGGCCAGTGGGAGTGAATGCCTGCCAGGTAATCTCCTGACAGCCTCCTGCAATCTCGACAGTTGCCACCAGACATTGCTGTTCGTAGTCCCGCTGCTCCATAACGATCCCGGCTGCCTGACGAACACGCGAGTTAGCGCCATCAGCACCCACTAGAAGATCACCGTAAAAGCGACGACCATCGGATAATTCAACCATAGGCCTGTTTGTAGAGGTATCGATCGTTTGGATATGAACCGGGCAGAGGAAAGTTATCGATGGACAGCGTTTGATGGCTTCTAACAGACCCAGTTGGGTAACCTTGTTTTCAACGATAAAGCCCAATTGTGGATGATCGATCTGTTGGGTATCAAACATCACCCGATTTTTTCTTGAGGTCAGCTCCTTTCCCCAGGGTGTATGCAGCTTTTCCCATACAGCCATACGACGATAGGGCGTCATGCGCATGCCTGACATGTAAGGCCAGGCGCCAAGCTGGCGAAGAATTTCTTCTGAAGCGGTACTGAGTGCAGAGACCCTAAGCTCGGGAAGAGCGTTTGGGGGTAATGGTTCTGGCTCAATGTGATCGAATACAGCAACCTTTATTCCCTGGTTACCGAGTCCACAGGCGATAGCGGCTCCCACCATGCCACCACCCACGATGAGCACATCATAGCTTTGCTGATCATCACTATGCCTGGAAGCGTCTTTTTTTCTCATAAGAAAGCGCAGCAGCGCACACCATCATTCGATTAATCTCGATCGTGATCTTTCCATCGGGAATGGAATTAGTCAAACGAAGTATTGGGAGGTTTTAGGAAGGGAATGTATTTTGAGAACGAAAGATAAAGGCAATCTGGATGATTGCCTTTAGTCATCAGCCTGGTCTTCATTAAACCCTTTGGTATTTCTCTCAGAGATCTTCTTCTTTTTGCGCTTATCTTTTTTGCGAGCCTTACGCATTTCCAGAGATTTATCCTTTCCTTTCCTTGAGTCAGAGCGGTCAATGTATGACTTTTGTTTTACTGAAGATGAGTTGGCATCACCTTCGTTTTCACTAAGACTGTCATCATTGCCGCGACCGTAATCAAGGTTGGAAGGGGATGATGGATCAATTCTAAAACCTGAACTCACAATGTAGCCTCCTTGCTCGATGTGTTCCTTTAAGTTTATACAATAAAATGACGCAATTCTGCCCCCATATGACTAATGATTGAGGCCGTCATGGCTTTATGAGAGATAGGAGCCTGCTTTTCAACCATAGCTGCGTCTACAATAGTGGCTTCAGGCTTGGCAAGGCTATTCAACCGACGATTCACCAGGGCCGCTTCAATAGCCGTCAAGCCTGGATTAAAGGCAGAATTTTCGGCATACATTCCAGAGATAATATCGCCATTACTCATAAGAAGTGCAATACCTGAGTAGCAGTCTGAATAGGGGGCATAACTGTTTTGGGCGGCTTGAGTGGCCGCATTTACCAGAGTGTCAGAGCTATCAGGGCTGTCAAGTAACAGGCTCGATGGCGCCAAAAGGCGATCGCCCTGTTTCAGATCCCCCGGGCCAAAAGCATCCGGTAACAAGTCTGCCATTCGATAATGTTTCTTCAGCTCATTGTCGAGCTGACTGACCAGAATATCCATCTGATCAATCTCATTGAGCTCGTTCATAAACTGCCTGCAGTGGCCGCATGGGGCTTCATTGACCATCAGTCGGCGTAGCCGGGTTTCTCCCTGATGCCATGCATTACTGATGGCGGCCTGTTCTGCATGAATTGCCATTTTCAGTGGCTGACCGGCTATTTCCAGATTGGCTCCGAAATAGATGGGACCCTGCTCTTCTTCGCAAGAGCCGTCAGCTGTATGATAGTCTTCAGCGGCTCGAAAGCCCTCAACCACCGCGCCGACAGAAAATCCCGAAATAGGGCAAGTGCTCATGGTTGCAGCAAGGGGCAGCACTGCTTTCAGAAAATCTTCTGTTGAAAGTCTCATCAGGACCTTTAGCTCGTTGACCTGCTCTGGCTCAAGGCGACCCTGCTGCAGTGTCAATTTCTGCAGGATTGTTGCCGCATCTTCAGGAAACAGGGCCAGTTGATCCTGGAAAGCCTTATGATTCATCAATTTACTCCGGTAACAGGATTCATTCCGTTTATGTACTACGTAAATGGATTGATTTCCATTGCTCTTTTTTCAACCCCCCTGATCTGATGTATGGTCATTACAGGAATAACGCTTACAATCTCAATCTTTTTTGTGCTCTATTTTGACAGAGTGAACAGGCTTTTATGGAAACTGTCTATTTATGCAAAGCATGGTAAAACCCATCGTCATTTTTGATTCCGGTGTTGGTGGTCTCAGCATCTATCAGGAAATAAAGCAGGTTTTGCCTAATGCTCCCGTGGTTTACTGCTCTGATACACAAGGTTTTCCTTATGGCCCCAAGCCTGAGTCTGAGGTGATAGAGCGTACCAGTGTTTGCCTCAGCCTTTTAGCTGAACGGTATACACCATCCCTTGCGGTGATAGCCTGTAATACTGCCAGTACCATCTCATTGCCGAGAGTCCGTGAGGAACTGAATTTTCCGGTTGTGGGTGTGGTGCCTGCTATAAAGACCGCCAGTGAGTATTCAAAGCGTCGCTGTATTGGCTTACTGGCTACGCCGGGCACCATTGCCCGTAGCTATACGGATCAGCTGATCCAGGATTTTGCTGGCGACTGTCATGTCATTCGTGTGGGGTCCAGTGAACTGGTTCAGATGGCAGAAGCGTTTCTGCGTGGTGAGAAGGTTTCCGGTGAAACATTAAAAAACATACTGGCGCCCTTTTATTCTGATGAACAAACACCGGATGCCATTGTGCTTGGCTGCACTCATTTTCCGTTATTAACGGAAGCTCTGCAGCAGGTATCTCCTACGGATATTAACTGGATTGATTCAGGCCCTGCGATTGCCCGAAGAGTGATGAGTTTATTAGGGACATCAGACTTTGAATCAGAATCTCAGGATCTGTTTGTTCACACAGGGGCAGCCTGTCAGGTGGACTCTCTTCTTCCTGCTCTGGAAAAGATGGGGTTCACTGATGTTGTTTCTTTATTGGAAGAACCGGTTTGAGAAAGACGCCACATTCGTTGTCGAATGTGGCGAAAAATGGATTACTTCAAAGAGCGTGCTTCATAAAAAGCGACTTCCGAAATATCGTGGTAGGCCTTGGACTGCTCACGGAACTTATCGAATGACTCGTAAACACGCCCGGCAACATCACTGGATGTAGCGACCTCCTGAGTAATCTCATCTGCTACCTTTTTCAGTTCTTTGAGAACCTCATCCGGTAAGCGCTTCACTTTTACACCGTGCTCGTTGATCAATTGCTGAAGAGCCGCATTATTTCGGGCGGTGTATTCATCAATCATATCCTGGTTTGTTGCACGTGCTGCGGTCTTAACGATCGCCTGCAGGTCTTCTGGTAGTTTATTCCAGGCATCCAGGTTGATGGTGAATTCCATCATGCTGCCTGGCTCATGCCAGCCTGGGTAGTAGTAGTAAGAGGCGGCTTTGTAGAAGCCAAAGGCCAGGTCGTTGTATGGCCCAACCCACTCTGTGGCATCAATGGCCCCAGTCTGAAGTGCGGTAAACAGCTCTCCTCCGGGAATGTTAACGGGGACACCACCCAGACGCTTCAGCACCTCACCGCCCATACCAGGGATTCGCATTTTCAGACCTTTCAGGTCATCAAGGCTGTTAATCTCTTTATTAAACCAGCCTGCCATTTGTACGCCACTGTTGCCACCAGCCATCGGTTTGATATTGAAGGGCTTGTAAACCTCATCCCAGAGGGCCTGTCCACCACCATAGTGAATCCAGCTGCTGATTTCCTGTGCATTCAACCCAAAGGGTACCGCAGTAAAGAACTGCGTCGCGGGATCCTTTCCTTTCCAGTAGTAAGCACCACTGTGTCCCATATCTGCGGTACCGCTGGATACCGCATCAAATACTTCCAGTGGTGGAACCAATTCACCGCCACCATAAACTTTGATGGTCAGTCGACCATTACTCATTTTGTTAACGGATTCGGCAAAACGCTCAGGTGCGGTGCCCAGTCCCGGGAAATTTTTTGGCCAGGAGGTAACGAGTTTCCACTCGATGGGTTTTTGAATATCGGGTACTGCGGACTCTGTACTTGAGGTTTGCTGTGACTGTCCACAGCCTACCAGCGCTGCAGTGGCTGCAGCGAGCCCCAAAGAGGTCAATAAATTACGGCGCTTCATGCAAGGCCCCTGTTCTCTTGTTTTTGATTATTTATATGGAACACGACAGATGCATGGTAAGTGCATAAATAGAAGCATACAAGCCTCCATTAGTATGGAGGCTTTGGGTCAGGAGTCAGTAGGGCAGCCTTAAGTCTGACAGGGTCCTAGATTGGAGAGAGGTTGGCGTAGGCCATCATTAACCATTTGGCGCCTTCAGAATCAAAATTGACCTGAACCCGGGCCTGGTTTCCCTCTCCTTCGTAATTGATGACGATGCCTTCACCGAACACATTATGGTGAACACGCTGTCCAAGCGATAAGCCATGATCGGGTGATGCTGGAGCCATACGGGTCACAACAGGGCGGGAAATAGTGCCACCGAGGCGAACTTCCTGTAGTAACTCACCGGGTATCTCCCGAATAAACCGTGAAGGCCGGTTCATCGTTTCGCTGCCATACAGGCGGCGGCTTTCAGCATACGTCAGGTATAAGGTTTCCATGGCGCGGGTTATGCCCACGTAACAGAGACGGCGTTCCTCTTCCAGATTGCCCTCATCCAGTGACATTTTGTGAGGGAACAAGCCTTCTTCCATACCAGCCAGAAATACCAGCGGAAACTCCAGACCTTTTGCAGAGTGCAGCGTCATCATCTGTACGCTGTCCTGAAACTGATCTGCCTGATTGGTGCCGGCTTCAAGTGCAGCATGAGCAAGGAAGGCATCCAGAGGTGTCATGGCCTCTGTCTCTTCATCCTGCTCTTCATCAAGAAACAGCTCATCCATATCAAACTGACGACAGGCATTAACCAGTTCCTCAAGGTTTTCTACTCGAGCCTGGCCTTTTTCTCCTTTTTCTTTACTGTGATGATCAATCAGGCCACTCATGGTCACAACATGATCAGAGAGTTCTCCGAGATCGAGTGTTTCGCCGGCATTGCTCATGGATTCAATCAGTTCTACAAAGGCGGCCATGGCCTTGCCTGCTTTTCCGCCAACCACCGACGCCTTCACCAGGTTACGCAGGGCCTGCCATAATGATATTTCCTGGCTTCGAGCAGCTTCTCTCAGCTTTTCAACGGTTTTTTCGCCAATACCACGGGTTGGAATATTAATGACTCGCTCCAGGGAGGTGTCATCATTGGGGGAACTGACCAGCCGCAGATAAGCCAGCGCATTTTTGATTTCTGCCCGTTCAAAGAAGCGTTGTCCGCCGTAGATCCGGTAGGGTATTGCAGCCCTGAGCATCGCTTCTTCAAGAATACGGGACTGAGCATTGGATCGGTAAAGTACGGCTATATCACTGCGAGCAGTACCTTTGGTAACTGCGTCTTTAATACGGTCAGTGATGAATCGTGCTTCATCCATCTCGTTAAAACCGGCGTATAAATGCACCGGCTCACCACTGTCCCCATCGGTGCGCAGCTCTTTACCTAAACGGTCCGGATTATTGGCAATAACGGCGTTGGCTGCCTGAAGAATGTTGCCGGTTGATCGGTAGTTCTGTTCCAGTTTGATGGTCTGAGCATTGGGGAAATCATGAGTAAACTGACGTATGTTCTCAATTCGTGCACCCCGCCATCCGTAGATGGACTGGTCATCATCACCCACCACCATGAGTTTATCCTGGTCACCGGCCAGCAACCTGAGCCAGGCATATTGCACGGCGTTGGTGTCCTGAAACTCATCGACAAGGATATAGCGAAAGCGCTCACGATAATGCTGAAGAATATCAGCACGTTTCAGCAGTAGTTCGTGAGCACGGAGGAGCAGCTCGCCAAAATCCACGACCCCCACCTGCTCGCAATATTCATGATAGCGGCGATAGACATCCACCATTGTTCGTTCGAAAGGGTCATAGCCCGGGTCGATATAATCGGGACGTAAGCCTTCGTCTTTTTTACTGTTGATGAACCACTGGGCCTGGCGGGGAGGCCACTTTTGATCATCCAGCTGCATCGCTTTCATAATTCGTTTGATGACCCTGAGCTGGTCATCACTGTCCAGAATCTGAAAGTTTTCAGGGAGTCCGGTCTCTTTCCAATGGGATCTGAGCAGCCGGTTAGAAAGACCGTGGAACGTGCCTACCCACATACCCCTGGGGGCGATTCCCAGTAACTCCTCAATACGGGATCGCATTTCCGCTGCGGCCTTGTTGGTGAAGGTCACCGCCATCACCGAGTATGGTGACATGGCTTCAGCCTGAACCAGCCATGCAATCCGGTGGACCAGAACGCGAGTTTTACCACTGCCAGCACCTGCGAGCACCAGCATTGAGCTGACAGGTGCCGCTACAGCACTACGCTGTGCATCATTCAGTGAGTCAAGTATTGAGGTTACGTCCATAAGATTCTTTCAGTCTGGAATTGATGCCCCCTTTGATGGGGAGGATGTAAGCATGTGTAGTGAGAGTTTAACGAAACTGCGTCATCAGGTCTGCCTGTGTTGCGATTCCAGATGATAATATCAGCACTCAGTCATAAGAGCCGGCATCGAAAATTTCTCAGACAGATGTATCATCGCATCCTGAATAAGTGTCATAGCGACCTGAGCTACAGGTCCAGGTTGCCTGTCCTGAGGCCAGTACATACAACAGGGTATGACCTGTGGCGTTGAAAGTGACTGTATTTTCACCTCCAGCAATTCTCCATTTTCCATCAGTTGGCTGACACTGTGATACGGCAGAATTGTCCAGCCGCAGCCTCCTTTTAGTGCGTAGGTCAAAGCTTCAATACTGGTATAAATTCTCATGTCTGGTGAAAACTGCAGCTTTCTGGTGAGGTTGGATTCCTGGACATTTTCCAGTACCAGCTGTGGAAAAGCTGACAAGTCTGAGGGACGTTGAACCGTTTTGGGGACGATAGAGTGAGGTGCGGTAATGGCGTGGTAACTGAAGCTGGTCAGCTGGCAGAAATTTATATAAAGGTCATTGCCAGTCCCTTGCATCATGATGCCTATTTGCGCTGAGCCATTAACAAGCGCTTCGAGCATTTCTTCGCGGTTACGGTATAGCCAGTGAATGGCAACTTCGGGAAACTGTATAAATAATTCCCTGTTGACCTGGGCAATAAGGTCTGGAGGGAGTGTTGCGTCATGGTAAATGGTGATTGATGCTTCAATACCATCACCGATGTTGCGGGCAATACGGCTAAAATTCTCGAGTTGTCGGACAATCGGGCGGGCATACTCATAAAGCACCCTGCCCTCCTTATTTAAGATAGGCTTGGCGCCACTGCGATCAAAGATTTCATAACCCAGGTCTATTTCAAAATTGCTGATCACCTGGCTCAGTGTAGTTCTGTCTTTTTTCAGGGCTCTGGCGGCAGCGCTGAATGAGCCGTTATCCACAGCACAGACAAAGGCTGTCATCTGTTCAAAGGTTGGTCTCATTGCGGCTCCGAATATTGTTATTTGACGCCTTAACTAACACGACAGAAGTCTTATTTAAAGAGATTCTTTGAGTGTGGTAGGTATTAATACGATGTTGGATTGATGCACGGCAGCTGATTTTTTCACCTGAAAAAAATAGCTTCTAATAATGGTTCCTTCTTTAGCTATCAGGATGAAAGCCATGAGTAACAAAAAAATTTCCATGAACTTTACTGTACTGATGACAACATTAACACTGGCTTCAATCGGCTTAACTGCAGAGCATCAAACGCCTGACCCTGCTAATCCCACGATTGTGATGCCGAAGGTTCGGATGGACTATGGAACGACTGAGAGCGGACTGGCCCAGAGTCGGCTGTTAGGCTCTCTATCCGGTGCTTATGGTAGTGGTAGCCAGTTTATGGGCTCTCTTGAAATGGAGCAGCAGGCGGGAGAAACCAAATACTATCGGGGACAATATTTTCAGGTGTTTGATACCGGATCCTCCGCACTGCCAAAGGCAGGTTTCAGTGTGGACTACCTGAATAACAAGAGTGAGGGGGCTCGCTCTGTTCTGGAGGGCATTACCGCCCTTGGCATGATTGCTGAAATGGATGTACCCATATCATTTCTCTTTTTATCTGGATAATAAGGGGTCATATCTTCATTATAATCCGCAGTTTAATGACCTGAATCAGCTGAAAACTGCCCAGCACACAGTGAATATAGGTACTCCACTAAGAGCAGATAAGAAGCTTTGGGGTGTGGCTCGTCTGGAAAGTATTCATACCAAAGCTGATGGCCTTGAAACCAGTGGCTGGCACAACACAACAAACGACAACCGGTTCATGATCGGCGTTAACCTGTTTCTCTAGATAATAAATAAAAAGGAACTGCCATGTCTTTAATTACACCACTTAAAGTAACACGGCTTTCAGCCATGATTGCTGTTTCTGCCCAGGCTGAACCCGTCACTGTTTTTACCGCTTCAGAAATTATAACGATGGCAGATGAGCTGCCTTCAGCAACAGCCGTAGCTGTGCAAAATGGCAAAATTCTGGATGTTGGCTCAAAACAGGCGCTGGTTGAGCGTTATCAGAAAACAGAAGGATTTCAACTGAACAACACGTTTGTGGATAAGGTTATTACGCCGGGATTTGTTGAGCCACATGCCCATATCTGGTTATTTGCGCTGTTGGCAAATACCCACTTTATTACGCCTGCCGACTGACAGCTGCCCTGGGGGTGATGTGAAAGGGGTTGTGGGTCAGGAGGCCTACCTTAATCGCTTACAGTCACTAGAGGCTTCATTGTCTGAAGGTGAACCGCTAGTAACCTGGGGTTATCACCGCTACTTCCATGGAGATCTGGATCGTAAAGCTCTGGATAAAATTTCGAAAAAGCGTCCTATTGTTGTCTGGCAGCGTTCCGTTCATGAACTGATCTTTAATACTGCGGCGTTAGATAAATTTAATATCACTCGGGAAAGCTGGAGTGGTGAAGGTGAATCTTACGAGATGCTTGACTGGGATAAAGGTCATGCCTGGGAAAAAGGGCTTTACCTGGCCATTCCAGCGCTTTTTCAGTTAATTGCCACTCCAGAGAAGTTTGCTGATGGGATTCTGCGTACTCATCAGTATTTACAGGCTGGTGGCATCACTACTGTCGTGGATCCCGGCATGATGCTTCCTGTCTATATGGCCCGTTCCATGGTTGAAATTCTGGAATCCGATGATGCCATGATGGACTATCTGATGATCCCTGCTGGTAATACCATTTTTGACCAGAATGGTAAGGATCCTGAGAAAGCGTTGGCGGTTGCCAGCCAGATGATCTCTGACCCCGCCATGAATGGGAAGCATGTTCGCTGGCTGCCAAAGCAGATCAAGCTGTTTTCTGATGGCGCAGCCTTCTCCCAGTTGATGAAAATGAAAGATGGTTATCTTGACGGTCATGAAGGCGAGTGGATTCAGTACCCGAAAGACCTTGAAACCAGCATGCGCCCTTTCTGGCAGAATAATTACACCATTGTTGTTCATGCCAATGGGGATTATGGGCTGGAAGTAGCTGTTGAAGTCTGGGGAACGGTGTTTGACGGCAAGGTGATTCCGGTTCAACAACCATCGAAAGGACTGGTGATGAATGAGCAATCTGAAAGCCACTTGGCTGGGCTGCTTGGTTTTGATCATCGTCATGGGCATCAAAGCGATATGTGTGAAGCCAGTCAGCTTTACCAGCAGGCGTTTTATCAGATGTAAAAAAAGAGCCCCGATTTGATCGGGGCTCTTTTTAATAACGCATTAAATTTTGTATTGATCCATCACCCCTTTTCCCTTAACCATTTTTTCTGTCATATCACCTGCCAGATCAGGATTATTGATCGGCATATTGTAATTACTGCCATCGTTCAGCTGATTAAAATCGACAGAGTATTGTGTATACGCATCATCGTACTGGTAACGGATATGCATAACCTGCTCCTCCAGGTTATAGGTGATGCCATACTCGGTGGCATAGGTGGTCATCACTCCCTCCAGTTCACGATTGGCCGCATCCAGCGGAATCTTCGGGATGGCACTGTCACCACTGGCATCCTGAAGGGAGTAATGACCTTTCAATACCTTGCCCTGAGCGGTCAGCTGTTGCAGTTGGATATCTTTAATTCCATCGATGGCGTCGGCAACAGAGCTGAAATTATCCAGTAAGTAGGGAACTACGCGACTGTTTTCTAATTGAGCTCTGGATGGGTCGTACTTTCCCGTGCTTTCTTCATCCAGAAACAAGGCGTTGGCGGAGAAGCCCTTTTCATTAAAGCCATCAATCAGCCCGACACCGTAAAGCGTGGTGCCTATGCTGGCGTATTTAGACGACCATGTGATAATTTTTTCGCCTTGTTCTGCCCCCTGATAGTTTTGTCCGGCGGCTCTGACTTCCAGAGTGGGTTGTGTGCTTTCCATCCAGTCAAATGTGCGGGAAACAAAGACACCGTGATCTTTGGTTTTCCAGGCAATTCGGGTGCAGGCTTCCGCATCTGTTGTCATGGTTGCACCAAAGGTGATGGCCGAAACAGCCAGTGCAATCATTGTTCTTTTCATTGTGATATCCCTCTTCATAGAAGCATAACGCCATTGTAAAGAGAGTATCTTTGGTGACTAAATCACCTCTGTAGGATTGAGTCCCCTCCTTCGACATTTGTATAAAAGCGTTAGGATGGTGACCACGTGGCAGGTTTGTCTTTTGCTGCAGCTCCTGTAATGTGGTGCTTGCGAAAACAATAATGAACGTATCAATGATGTAGAGCTATTTATGTTAAGCAATGACCCGATTGTTGAAGTGGGCAAGCAGTATGACAGCCTGAGACGTTCAGAAAAAAAAGTGGCTGACTGGGTTATAAGTGAGCCAGCAACCTGTATCAGTCTTAATATTGGGCAACTGGCTAAGCAGGTCGGTGTCAGTGAACCTACGGTTATGCGCTTTTGTAAGGCTATTGGCTGTACCGGGTTTCAGGATTTCAAATTGAAGCTTGCTCGGACTTTGGGGGCGGTATCGGTCCCACGCTTTACCAGCATGAAGCTGGATCGGGATGACAGTGCTGAATCGTTAAAGAATAAAGTTTTTGATTCAACGATACAGGAGTTAATGCAGGTCAGAGATCGCATGAACATGGTAGGTCTGCAGTCGGCAATAGACGTATTGTGCGATGCTCGTCGAATAGAGTTCTTCGGATTTGGTGCTTCTGCAGCCGTTGCCCGTGATGCCAGGCATAAATTCATTCGTTTAAAATCGACAGCCGTTGCCTGTGCCGATCCTCATATTCAGCTCATTTCTGCATCGACCATGACCAGAGACGATGTAGTGGTTGCGATCTCTCAAACAGGACGATCAAAAGACTTAATCCACAGTGTAAAGCTTGCCAGAGAGCATGGAGCCTCCATTGTTGGTATCTGCCCGGATAATACGCCGCTGGCAGAATATAGTGATTTTTCCCTTGCGATTGCTGCTGAAGAAAATACAGAGCTCTTTACGCCTCTAACGTCCAGAATTGCTCATCTGGTGGTTATTGATGTACTGGCTGCCGGGGTTGCCATGCAGAAGGAACCGGAGCTGGAACAACAACTGAAGAGTATAAAAAAAGGATTAAGATCGTTAAGAGTTAAGGATTTGTAAGATTTATCTTACATATTTATACGACATGAGTGGTTGTCGTAAGCTCGTGAATTTACTATTTTAGTAATCGTAATCAGGCCTCATTGAATAACAAATACAAGAAGAGGATGCTGTTATGGGTAAAGGTAAGAAAGCCGAGAAAGAGTTCATTCTGGATGAACATCTGATCCGTCCTGAACTTGAGCAGAAAGGTTCCAAGCGCTCTTTGCAGATTCGCAGGGCACTTGAGGACAGAGAAGAAGACAAACGTCTCAGTGCCATCTTTGGCGAAGATTACTGGGAGGGTACTTAATCACTTCGGATGAGTATGAGCCTTTACATTTTCCTCGGTAAAGGCTCGTATCAATCATCACCTGATTTGATAGCTTACATGCTTTCTTTTTTGGTGCCGTCTGCAAGTATTTGGCCAATTTTTACTGAAGATCTTCTCTTTGACCTCCGCGTAATAATTACTCTCCTCCTTTGCTGTATTGAATAGCCTTTCGCTTATTAAATAAGAACTAACGTTCGGTTTTTGTTGTTCGGGGGTGAGCCTTTGGAGTCATAGCTGATAAAAATATGACTGAGATCTTAGTTCTGATCTATGAATGGGAGGATCACTTTTTAGATTAAAGTGTTATATTATAACACTTTCTGATTGGGCGGTTTTTGTATGCAGTTTCTTCCCTTTAAAAGATGTCTGATGGCTTTGTTATTAATGACCATCAGCGCTTCTGTGATGGCAGAACCTCTGAAGGTACTGGCCAGCATTAAGCCGCTTCAGCTGATAGCTCAGGCAGTCACAGAAGGGGTGACCAGTACAGATGTGCTTTTGCCACCCGGGAGTTCCCCTCACAGTCATAGTTTGAAGCCTTCTGATGCTCGTAAGCTCAGAAATGCAGATATTGTTTTTTGGGTTGGCCCTTCCATGGAGTCTTTTCTGCCAAAAATGTTGACGAGTTCCCGTGGCGTTGTAGCGGTATCCATGATGGATATTCAGGGTATTCGTCTACGTAGCAGTGAAGAGGAAGAGGATCATGTTCATCAGCATGGTGAGGAGCATGATCATGGTGAGTTTGATCCCCATATCTGGTTGAGCACAGATAATGCACGGGTCATTGCTCAAGAAATGGCTCGCGTTTTGATGTCAGTTGATAAAGTCAATAAAGCGCAGTATCAAGAGAACCTTGAACGGTTTATCAAGAGTATGGATCAGACGGATACTCGAAATGGGTTGAAAATCAAACAATCCGGGAATAGACCATTTTTCGTCTTCCATAATGCTTATGGCTACCTGCAGGATCAATATGGCCTGAAGATTGCCGGTTACTTCACACTAAACCCTGAGCAGCAGCCCGGAGCCCGCCATTTGGTAAACTTGAAAGGGCAGCTGAATGAGGCCGGAGCAAGCTGTATTTTCCGGGAACCACAGTTTCAGCCAGCCTATATCGACCGACTGACACAAGGGCTTTCCGTCAGCGTTGGGGTGCTTGATCCTCTGGCAGAGAACATTGAATCTGGGCCAGAAAGTTACGCTAATTTCATTAACCAGCTTGTAGATAACATCACTGAATGTATTCAGAAAACAACCAACATTAATGACAAACTCAGCTGATTAAGCTGATTCCCATGAGGTTGCCCAGCAGAAGGCTAATGATAATCGAGGCTGGCAGCAGGGCTGCCAGAAGTGTTACCCACATTTTCAGGTTTGCGTACTCCTGGCGGAGGTTCCAGCGTATGGCTGTATAGCCTTTATCCTCATCCAACTCTGTGGATAAGCCACAACCGCTGCAGCTAACCTGCCACATTCTGGCTCTCTTCTTGCCAGCTTTACCAACAATCAGGTCTGCAAACATCGCTTTGCTGCGGCAGCAGGGGCAGGGTTTCAGTTTCATGGCTCCTCCCTGAGAATCATGTATATCCTGAATTTTCAGCAGTCCTCGCAATGGCCGCTATTCCCGAACAGCCTGCTAGCTGATTATACCCTGTGTATTCATAGCTTATTAACAGACTTTCACAGCTTATCCACAGGGTGTTCTTTTCTATCCTAAAATAATCGTCTTGCTTCCATCAACAATGACCCGATCTTCAATGTGGTATCTCAATCCACGAGCCAACACACTTTTCTCAACATCTTTTCCGAGTCTGACCATGTCTTCTGGCAAATGGTGATGCCCAACCCTGATAACATCTTGTTCAATAATTGGGCCTGCATCGAGGATTTCTGTCACATAGTGACAGGTAGCACCGACTAATTTTACTCCTCGTTCGTAAGCCTGGTGATAGGGTTTAGCTCCCACAAAGGAAGGCAGAAAGCTGTGGTGAATGTTGATCACCCGGCTTGCATAGAGCTCGCAAAGCTGGGGTGGCAGAATTTGCATATATCGTGCCAGTACCACTGTATCTACACTGTGCTCTTCGAGGAGCGAGGTCATTTTTTCAAATGCAGGAGCTTTGTCATTTTTATCCACAGGTACGCAATGGTATGGAATCCCATGCCACTCAACGTAACTCCTCAGGTCTTCATGGTTAGAGATAACACAGGGTATTTCCATTTTCAGATCACCACTGCGCCAGCGATACAGTAGGTCTGACAGACAGTGTGCCTCTTTACTGGCCAGCAGGGCTACCCGGGGAGGAATCCCTGAATCATTGATGCGCCAGTCCAGGCTTAGCTTTTCTGCGATAGGGGTAAAGTACTTCTTAAATTCATCCGCAGAAAAAGGCAGGCTTTCCGCCTTAATCTCATTACGCATATAGAAGCGCCCGGTCACAGGGTCTGAGTGATGATTGGCTTCGACAATCCAGCCACCATGTCGAGCGATAAAATCACTGACGGTTGCTACGATGCCTGTGGAATCCGGGCAGGAAACAAGTAAACGATAAGTTCTGGTCATGGTGGTTGAAAAAGCGCTTAAAAAACGGAAATTGACCTCCCATTATAAGTATTTGACGATGTGAAATCATATTTTGCTTTATGCTGATCAGCGCTGAGGTTGAATTTTCACTGGCCGTTGTGGTCATTACGTTACACTGAGTGATTAAAAAATAGATTTGGAATGGTTCTTTTAATGATAAGTCTGCCTGACAGTCCGGATCTGGTCATCATGGGTGACCCTCTGCTTTTTCAGCAGCACCAACAAGTGAGTGTTGATGAAATTCTTACGGATGATTTCCAGCGTAACCTGCGGATTCTCCGACAAAGGCAATTAGAGGAAAATGGTATCGGTATTGCCGCTCCTCAGATTGGTTGGGGGGCAAGAGTATTGTGCATTGGGATCTCTGAAGAGACGAAAAACCGTTACCCCGGTGTGCCAGATATTCCACTTTCATTCTGGATCAATCCTCAGGTCATTGAGGTCAGCAAAGAAACCTGCTGGGCCTGGGAAGGTTGTTTGTCGGTTCCGGGTATTCGAGGCTGGGTAAATAGGCCGGCGAATCTGAAGGTAAGAGGGTTCGATGACCAAGGGGAAGCTATTGAGGCCAGCCTCAGTGGTTTTGCTGCCAGGGTCATGCTTCATGAAATAGATCATCTGGATGGGGTCTTATTTCCTGATCGAGTTGATGATGGAAGGTTAATGATCCCAAATGTATCTATGGAAACGCAGAGCAGCTGGCCTGAAAACTGGCCAACCATGAACGCCCGGATTACACCTCTTGGGACTATTTCAACTGATCGGTAGGGATGGGATATAAAGCCTGCTAGAGCATCTGTTCCAGGAATAATGTGTGGTTAACTGCTGGTTTGGAGCAAATGCGTCTAATGCAGTAACAACTTAAAAGATATCATCGCCGTCTTCCAGAAGACGAGTAGTATCAGAATTGCTTCTCAGACTTTCACGATATCTGCGGCGATTGAGAAGTTTTGTCTGAGCGGTATCAGGAAATTCAGTAAATTGAA
>CBDHDM010000117.1:0-15363 GCA_965261315.1 Endozoicomonas sp.
GCGACCTGTACGCCCTGAATGGATGAGTCAGGAATTATATGATCAGATGCCTGAAGAACTCATTATCCGGGCTGTTAAGAACAAACGCCGCACAATAGTTACGACAATGCTTGATGCTGAAACTTATCCAAGAACTGAAATTATTGCTCTGTACCTCAAGCGCTGGAATGTAGAACTTGATTTTGATGCAATAAAAACGACGATGAAAATGGATATGCTTCGTTGCAAAAGTCCTGAAATGGTGCGTAAAGAAATTTGTATAAATCTTCTTGATTTCAACCTGATAAAGTCGTTAATGGGGAGGGCCGCGCAGTATATCGGGAAAAAGCCGAGAGAAATCAGCTTTAAAGCGGCACAGGAGACCCTTGTTTCGTTTCATCAAACATTACTGATGGCACCAGTTGATTCATTGGAAAGAAAGGTCAACAGTATGCTGAAAATTATTAGTCAGCACATTGTAGCCAATCGTCCGGGAAGATCAGAACCACGAGCGGTAAAAAGACGACCAAAGCCACATCAGAGGTTGCAGCACTCAAGATCACAAGCCCGGAGGCTCAATAAATACAAGGGGTAGGGCCTTAAGTCAGTGCCATTGGTATTTGAACACTCTCTGTGTTGGTTCCATGCCAGTCGGCCTCTGGCAAAACTGATTCCTGCCAATAACAGGGAGCGAGCCGCCCGTGACTGGATAGAAAAGCAATACTGGAACCTATACGACGATATAGAAGCCTATTGCGAGACGCCAACAGAGGTTCGAAAACTCCAGCTTGAACAGGACTTCAATCACTGGGTGACGACGCAGGTAGATTACCCGGAACTTCGAGCGGAACTGGGTAAAATTTACCGGGCCCGTGAGGAATTGTTACTGATGCTGAAATATCCATGGTTACCACTGCATAACAACCTGAGTGAACGACAGATCAGGGAGTATGTAAAACGACGAAAGATCAGTGGCGGTACTCGCAGCTTACTAGGAGCCTGTCGGACTTAGCACAATTTTTGAGTATAATCCTCGACAAGATCGTAAACGAAAGCAAGTCTGCCAATGAAAAAATGGACTTTCAAACCCATTGACCGAGATACCCCTGACTTCTTTCCTGCTTCTGTGCAGGATTATTTGCCGGAGGTGCATCTCGCCCGTTTTGTTGTCGAAGTAGTTGAACAGCTTGATCTCACTTCTTTTACCAGTGCATATAAAGGAACAGGGTCGAAAGCCTGGCACCCTGCTCTCATGTTATCGCTACTGTTTTATGGGTATGCGACAGGGGTATTTTCCAGCCGCAAGCTTGAGAAAGCGACTTATGACTCCATCGCCTTTCGATACATCTGCGCCAATGAGCATCCCGATCACGACAGTATCAATACCTTTCGCAAGCGCTTCCGTAAAGAAATCAGCGCACTGTTCGTCCAGATATTATTGATTGCCAGGCAAGCCAACTGGTTGAAAATGGGCACCATCAGCCTCGATGGTACCAAAATGAAAGCCAATGCCAGCAAGCACAAGGCACTCAGTTACAAGCACGCCTGCAAACTTGAGGCACAGCTCAAGGCAGAAGTTGAAGAGCTTCTCAAGATGGCTGAGAAAGCAGATACAGAACAACTTCCGGATGCGCTTTCCATTCCTGATGAGCTCAAGCGCAGGGAGGATCGTCTTAAGGTGATTGCTGACGCCAAGGCTGAAATTGAGCGGCGAGCCGAAGATCGTTATCAACAGGAACTGGCAGAGCATCAGGAAAAAATTGCCCGTCGTGAAGCCGTCAAAAAAACAGGAAAAAAGCCCCGGGGCAAAGAGCCCAAGGCACCGGTTCCAAGCCCTGGAGACAAGGATCAGGTCAACCTGACTGACCCGGAATCACGCATAATGCCCACATCAGGCAGTGGCTTTGTGCAGGCCTACAACGTACAGGCAGCAGTCGATACTGACAGTGGCCTGATCGTTGAAAATCACGTCACTCAAGCGACGAATGACAAACAACAGATCGAGCCAGCTCTTGAAGTACTGGCTTCACGTGAAGAGGTGATTGGCAAGCCCCCTGCGCTCCTTGCTGATACGGGTTACTTCAGCCAGGCCAACGTGTCTGCTGTGGATAACTTTGGTGCTATACCTTACATTGCAGAAAAGCGGGATGCCCATAACAAACCCCTGTTGGAGCGTTTTAAGCCTGATGATCCGATGCCTGAAGGCGACGATGTTACTGCACTGGATTTGATGCGCTGGCGATTATCAACCAAGGAAGGGCGAGCGGTATATGCACTGCGGAAAAGCACTATTGAACCAACATTTGGCATACAAAAAGAAGTGATGGGTTACCGCCAATTCCTGGTTCGCGGCCTTGAAGCTGTGTCTGCCGAATGGGATCTCTTGTGCATGTGCTTTAACCTGAAGAAAATGTTCAGCCTAATGCTGAAAGATCTTCAGAACGGTCTAACTTTTATGCTGTTTTCACGGGCTTACAGGTTGCTTATCGCATCTATTTGGACGTTATGGCATGAGCAACTGGTGAAATCAGTGCGTGTCAGAGGCTGATCCGGCAAAATTGAGAGTTTTTGGCCTCATTCTCCAAATTTTGTCTCTAAGCCCGACAGACTCCTAGGCCAGCGCTGTCGGGACACATTCGCGAGCCTGAAGAAAACGTGTCGGCTTCATGGCCTGTCATTCTCAAAATACCTGAAAGACAGAGTTTCAGGCGCCGGTCTTATTCCGCAGTTGTCAGCGCTGGTGCGTGAGAAATTAACTCATCTCACTGACGATATTACCTACGCTTTTTGAGCAGTTACCATTTTACGAAGCAACTCTTGAGAGTTATTGCTACTTGTTTTACAGATACAAACATCAAGTTCTCTTTGCCTTCCTAATGAGTTAAACCTGAAGCTTTAAACGACAACTCTCCTAAACCTGTCTTCATCAAGCATTAAAAACCTTCAGCACCTTTATCATTAATCACTATCGATGGTGCTTTTGATACCAGTATGCGTGAGCTCCCTAAGCCCTAAATAGCTTTGGTGGCAGCCCCATCCATGGATGCCGCCATAAGTTCTAACAGGACCTACACAATAGGATCATTTTCCTGACGGGTTGAATAAATAGCAGAAGTAACCGAGAAATCAGCATGCTATAAAAACTATACATTTTATAGCATCAAAATGAGCTGAGGTCATATCAATAAAAATGTTCTACTGGTGGGTGTACTGCGTATGCTGGTTAGATGACTTCATAAAAAGAATGCCTTAAAGTTATAATTTCAATGGGCTCCAACTTACTATCTACAACAACCAAAGATTGAGCAATACTAGGTTCTTTTAGAAAAACCATACATTCGCCATGCAGGCAAACAGGCAATCAAAAATCCGAGTAAAAACAACAACAACAACCAGAACAGGTGCCCTACAGGCAACGCGATACTGTTGACAACCGGAATCCAGTTACCCAGGAAAAGAGTGGAAACTTTATATAAAACAACACCAGAAAACAGCGCAAAGAGAATCTGGAGTACTGGCTCAGCCAACGTAAGGCCTGCCAACTGCCAGGGTCTTGCTCCAACCATCCGTAATAGTTCGACCTCTTGTTTTCGCTCTGCAAAACCGGCGGAAAGATTGAAAAATATCATCATCAGCGAGAGCAGCCCGATGATAAAGCTCATGGCCATAAAAACATTATTCAACATCCGCTCATAATGCCCCAGTTTTTCCAGCTCTATAGCAGGAATAACCACTTCAAGAGGTACCTGGTATTTTGACTTCAGAGCCTGCTGAACCTTGAACAGCGATTGTCGGTGCTTCAGCTTTATCAATATGAAGTTGATATAGTCAGATTTTATCCCATGAGCTTTTCGGGTTTGTCTCAACCCTTCTATAGGAATCAATATGTTATTATCCAGTGATGTTCCAGTTTCCATTAAAACACCCTGGATAATAAATGGGGTTTGATATTCATCCTTTAATGAAGGTGAAAAACCATTGGCAATGGTTAACGTCTCTCCCGGATGATATTCTTCAGCCAGCCCGGAGCCTATAAATGCTGAAAGGTCATTTCTGAACACCGTGCCCGCCCCGCTGGATCCAATAAAGTTAACTGCTTTTAACTGTAAAGTATCCATATAACGTGCAGTGCTGCCTGTGACGGTATACCCCCGGTGGCTTTCATTGGTCGACACGGGCGCAACCCATTCTGCGTCCTTAAGATCAGCAATATCCTCATAGACTTCCCAGGGAATAACCCGAGGGGGCGGTCCAATGCGGAAAAGACTGTAAAGTACAAGATGCACCGGCTGCGAAGGAGCCCCTACAATAAGGTCCGCTTCTGAAGACACTTGTCTGGCATAGGATATTACTGCTTCATGGATATGGCTGATAACTAAAAGAAGAGCAACGCTGAAGGCCAGTGTGAGAATCGATATTGTTGAGCGTCCAGCCCTCTGGCCCAGGCTCTTGCGCATAATCTTCATAATGACCATCGGTTTTCTCGCTCCCTGGCCAGGTTCAATGTGTTCATATCCAAGTATCGATCAAAGCCATCAATGCAATTTTCATCATGGGTTGTACAGATCAATGTTGCTCCACTGGCACGACATTCATCTTGCAAAAGCTGGTAAACCGCTTTCTTACCATGACTGTCCATGGCAGAAGCAGGCTCGTCTGCCAGAACAAGTTGAGGTTTACCAACCAGCGCCCGGGCAATAGCAAAACGTTGCTGCTGACCAGCGCTGTAATTCGCAGCATCTTTTGATAGCCGGGATGGGTCTTTCAAACTGAGTTTCCTGATCAGACGGAAGGCATCGTTGGCTGCGGTCTCAGAACGTCTTTCGGCTTCCTCTTTCCTTTTCGATGAGAAATAACAGGGCAGTAGTATATTATCGAAAGCACTCAGGTAAGGAACCAGACGATAATGCTGAAAGACAAATCCAATAGAGTCGGCACGGAGCCGTTCCAGAGAAGAGGCACCGATTCTTCTCATATCGTTGCCCAGAACAATCACATCCCCGCTATTACAACGAGTCAGTCCCATCAAAGCCCTTAACAGTGCCGTTTTGCCAGAACCATTGCTACCCTGGATACAAACCGTCTCACCAGCAGTAATCGCCAGTTCCGGAATATTCAAAACTTCTGTTTCACCAATTTTCTGTTCAAGGTCATGAACAGAAACGACTTGAGAACCTATCATTTCAATATCCCCGACCTGATGATGACCTGCAATTTGTCAGGATAAACAACGGTCTTGCTTTGCCACTTTTCGGTGGTCAGCCACACATCAACCGCTTTCAAGTCAGGCAAGGCCTCATAGAGTTTCACGTCAATAAATTTGAGCTGCTCAGGTCTTTCACAATGAAACGTTTGAAAACCGTTAATTTGATCCGCCCCCTGATTGACATTCTGCCCCTTCACCCGACAACCGGCAGCTGCAGGCGGCAAGGCAAAATACGGCATATGCTGAAGCTGGACATACAAAAGTTCCACATCCATTTTTTTCTTAAGTACTGATAAAGACTCTTCCTTAAGGGCAATATAAAGCGTCATATTTTCACCGGAAATACTGATATCCAGCCCCATTCGGGCAGGCTCAACAGCTCTGTGGAGCATTATCTCAGCCTGACTTTCCATACCGTGTAAAACAAGCAAAAACAGCAAGCATGATTTCACTGATATCCGCCTCACCAGGCGCAGAAAGAGTGCTATAACTCGCTGTATTGTTGCTGGAATCTTGGTTTGCATGCTCACAGTTATCGGTCACATTCCAGGAAAAATAAGCGCCTGTTGCCAACTTTCTGCATACTCTTGCACCGATCAAACCAGCGTGACATTCATTTCTGCTAATCATTCCATATCAAACCGTAACCTTTTGCTTTATTGGCAACTTTCTACTGGCAACTAATTATTTTGACCTATACTCGAAGCTGCTGATCCTCCAATAACTCATCACATTTTATGCACTCTGTTTCAGTCATAAGCATGAGTTGACAACCAAAGCCCTCCTATACTCCTGATCAGATTTGCTTAAAAACCTGAATGGAGTTCTCGGCAGATAATGTCAGACACAGTGTTCAGATCATGCGATGGGAAATTCTTATTCGATTAGACGTCAACACACCCCTAACCCGACACACCTGGAGTTTGATTCATGCGTTTCATCACTCCCTGCAAAACGCTGACACTTTTTATGATCGCTCTTTTCCTCACCGGCTGTGCCAGTGATGGTCATATGAGTCGATGGAGTCAATGTGCCCTGATCGGAGCGGGTACAGGCGGTCTTATTGGTGCTGCAGCCAACAGTAAAGGCTCATCCGACAGTGGAAAATCAGCAGGTTATGGCGCTATTGGAGGTGCCCTCGTTGGTGCCGCTATCTGTGCATTGACTGGAAGTGACAGTGATGGCGACGGTGTGCCCGATAAAAAAGATCGATGTGCTCATACGCCAGCGGGTGTCAAAGTTGATAAGAGTGGCTGCCCTCTCGACTCTGATAACGATGGTGTTCCTGACTACATGGATAAGTGCCCCAACACCCCTTATGGTGTCAAAGTGGATGCAGATGGCTGCCCTGACTCCGACGGGGATGGCGTACCAGACAATATGGATCGTTGCCCCAATACACCGGCAGGCGTTGCTGTTGACCAGTATGGCTGCCCTTCGGACAGTGATGGCGATGGTGTTCCCAATGCCATGGATAAATGCCCAAATACACCCAAAGGCATTCCCGTTGATGCCGATGGCTGTCCTCTGCAGAGAGAGCTCGGCATTGTCTACTTCGGCTTTGATAAAACGGACATTGATCAGCTGGGTCGCCAGGAGCTGGACCAAATCGCTGATGCTGCCGGAAAAAAACAACCCAATGTTCGCCTGACTGCGGTTGGTTACACCGATTCAACCGGACCAGTGGAATACAACAGGAAACTCGCGCTGCGCCGGGCTGAAAGTGTCAAAAAATACCTGGAAGACCGTGGCGTCAATGGCAATCGAATCAAAGCGGTTGCAGGTGGTGTACTGGAGGCCGGAGATCAAACCAGAGAAGGCCGCAGACATAACCGTCATGTTACCATCACCATTGAACGCTAACCTCTATCAGGTATTTCCCCCATCTCTCTATAGGTAACCACAGAGGTCACAAAGAGCACGAAGAAAAGATTTTTCCTTTGTGGTCTTTGTGATCTCTGTGGTTCAACGCTTTTGCCTGTTTCTTTTGGGACCTGTGAGATAGTATTGTCACAACGCAAACATACTCACTTAACGTCTCCAAGCAGTATTCATGACAGACAATAGCAAAGCCTGTTTCTATGCCCTGGCTACGGCCTTATTATGGTCGACCATTGCCACCGCCTTTAAAATAGCCCTTAAACACCTTGACCCATGGCAACTGGTTTTCTGGTCTGTGGCTACCTCCACCATCCTGCTGAGCATCATTGTGATCATTCAGGGCAAAACAGGGTTGATTGCCTCTCAATTTAAGCTCTCTCCTGGACTATTCCTGTTATTAGGGCTGTTAAACCCTTTTCTCTATCATGTAGCGCTGTTTGGTGCCTATGACCTGTTGCCTGCTCAACAGGCACAGGCGTTGAATTACAGCTGGCCTATGGCACTGACTCTGCTTGCCGTTCCCTTGCTGGGCAGAAAACTGTCCTTTAAAAGCCTGCTCTGCTGCCTGCTCGCCTATGCTGGTGTATTGATCATCTGTACTCGTGGAGAATTTCAAAACCTGAACTTCTCCAGCACACTTTCCAGTAGAACGGGCGTTATCCTGGCACTTTCAAGCACCATTATCTGGGCACTGTACTGGATTTTTAACACTCGCCGTGACGGAGACCCCGTGGTGAGCCTGCTGATCTGCTTCATCTGTGGACTGCCCTGGATTATTGGTGCCACTGCCCTCTTTTCCAGCTTCTGGCCTATTTCCTCTGAAGGTCTGGCTGCAGCTGCCTATGTTGGACTGGTTGAAATGGGTTTTGCTTATATCCTGTGGTTGAAAGCCCTTAAACTGGCAGACAATACCGCCATGATCAGCAATATAAGTTACCTCAGCCCGTTTCTATCTCTGATCTTCATTGCCAATATTCTTGGCGAGTCTATCTATCCAGCCACCTATGCTGGTTTGATTATGATTATTGTTGCAGTCCTGGCTCAGCAGCATCTCAGTAGAAAGTAAATATCATGGCCAGAAACAGCTACTTTGCTTTTAAACAGTTCAGAATTGAGCAAGGCGAATGCGCCATGAAAGTCACCACGGATGCCTGCATCTTTGGTGCCCTTCTGGCGGAGTCATCGCAATTGCGACAAAGCCAGTCCATTCTGGATATTGGCGCGGGCACTGGCCTGCTAAGCCTGATGGCTGCGCAGAACTGTCATGCGAAAATCACAGCCGTGGAGCTGGATCAAGAAGCATCACAACAGGCTGTCAGTAACTTTGCCAACAGTCCGTGGCCTGATCAGTTCCAGCTGGTCAATAGTTCTATCCAAACCTTCTCTGCAAACAATACCCAGCGCTTTGACTGTGTCATTTCGAATCCCCCTTTTTTTCAGCAATCCTTTAAGGGGGTTGATCATCGGCGAAACATGGCCCGGCATACCGATAGCCTGAGTTTTACTGATCTTGCAAAAGCGGTTTTCAGGCATTTGGCAGACAATGGCGAAGCCTGGATTCTGCTGCCAGTGGAATCTACAAAGCGCTTTTTGGGAGTAGCTGCTCTGGAAGGGTTGGTACTGTTAAAACAAATTGGGCTGAGCTCTTCAAGCCTCCATCCGAACCATCGTTATGTTCTGGTCTTAAGACACTTGGACCCGAAGAAACCACAAGAAACTCAGGGGGAGACTGTCACCATATATAACCAGATTCCTCACTATACAGAACAAACCAGACAATTGATGTCACCCTATTATCTGGCTCTGTAGGATAATGGTCAGCAGTGAATAAAACGAAAAACACTGTCTACTTTTCAAGCAGCTTCTTAGCAAACTCAATCGTTGGCCTCGCATCCGGCTCGATACACAATGCTTGGGTGATGATTATTTTCAACACTGGTGTCAACGGATCATGTTGATAATCACGAAAGACATCATCAAACAATTGACTGATATCCTCATATTTTAATTCTGCGAGGAGAGTGCAGATAAAATCAGATTCATTCAATCCTGGATATGAAAATACACTTGAACACAGACCAACGGGTTTATCTGGATAACGGCGATTGTATGCACTAACAACCATATCGTACAAACTACGATCTGAATATATAGACATAAAGTCCAGTAGTAAAATACCAAGACTCCAGCATTCGGAAGGATACAAATAGCCATAATCACCATAGAAAACTTCAGGTGCAATTACCAGGGGGGTACCGCATAAACTATGCGCCCTGGATCTACCTTCGAGCTTTATCGAAGAGCCAAAATCGATAAGTTTAACCACTCCTTCATTTGTAATCATAATGTTATTACAATTTATATCACGATGCAGTATGGCGTTACTTTTTAGAAAATCCAAAAGCTCCAATATGGAAATCAAAATCCCTTTAGTCAATGACATTGGATGGTCATGTTGCTGGATTAAGCCATTTCTACTGGCGACATCAATCAAAGTCGCTCCTTCAACGTATTCTGAAACCACCATTTTCAACTGCATGTTTTGACATTCGTCTACCACACAATCTGCAGAGTCAAATACTGCATATTTTTCTGGAGTTCGTATATCCTGCATAACCAGAGCATAGACAGTTGAAATCTTGGGGTGAGAAGAAAGTTGAAGAGCAACCCAATCACCTTTGTTCCGATCAATAGCTGAAGCGTTGGTGGACTCATGCTCTCCGGATATCGCGTACAGAATCTCACTTTTCATTATTTTAACAGCAACATTCAAATCTGAATTATCCTTGAACTTATAGACATGAGCAGAAGTACCCTTTCCCACTTCTGTCGCCTCTGCCTTCTCCAGTCCAAAACATGCCTTCAAGGCCTTCTCGTCACTTTCAGCTGAAAAAGGCTTGCCCCAACAATAGCCCCCCCTGATGTTCAGTTTTTGTCGACCGCGTCTGTTCTCGTTCTCAGGCTCTGCAACGTCCTCTATGGTAGGGTCAAATACGCTTTCATCGATATAAACAGGATTGATGGACGAACGACTGCCACTGACTATATAGATCTCATCACTTCTCTCCTGGTTCTCCCGGAGATAACAGTTAACATTGCCAGTACAACAACACAGCCAACGACGAAACCGTACAGCATAAGGGCTTATGAAATTGCTATCTGTACTGTCTGGAATATTATGGAGATTATCAACCGCAGCCGCCCTAAACATAAATCACCTCCATTTCCTCTTCAGTTATTCTCATTCTTCTATCAGGCATTCTGCCCAGTAAAATGTTTGTAACTATTCAGCACCCCTCATTAGCATATGTTGTGCTGACCAAATGGTTTAAAGCACTATATATTCATTAACTAAACCATGGCTCTTATTTATTTAGATGCATTTCACCAAAATAAATAGGAAAGCATAGAATGGAGTAAGTGTTTTGTTACCTTGAACCCCATGTTTTAGAACCGTTTGGAAAATTGAAAATCCTTTGAGGGTGCTGAATAGTTACAAATATTTATTTATTGATTCAATTGCGCATAAACGCATAGCAATTGAGCGACAGATTTCATACCTATGGTCAAGCAGTCTGCCTTGCTGTGGTCTTAGCAAACGGGTCTGTAAAATTCAATTACATTTACCAACCAACCGATGTGCAGGGACTCTGATGACTTATGAATTCATCGAATATTGTAGCAGTACATGGAAGATTTGATTGTAGAAGTTGCTGGACAGCCCAAAGGCTGTCGCTGAATTATACCAATTAAACTTTCTAAACCCGTTATGAGCATGATGGACGGGAGTGTAAGACAATACCCTGAAGGGCATAAAGGCGAGGTGACGAGTCATAGCCGTGGCTATGGCGAGGAGCTTCAACGCAGGAATACGCTTCAGGCCGTTAGCGCAATAGGGAGTTAGAAAGTGCAATTGGTATTACTGCGCTAGGAGGCTGACCGAGAATAGACTTATCCGTTATGATAAGTCCTTAAATATAATGCATTGATGCCAAATGTTACGACCACCAAAATTCAAGGACAACCCGATTGAGTTTGATCAGCACCTGCTGTTTCCAACCAATATTTTTGACCTGCTACCGGCAGATCACGACTGTTTCGTTTATGAAACTCTCTTTCAGGGCCTGGATACTTCGGAAGTTGAGAAAAAATATCACCACCTTGGCCAGCACGCCTATCCGCCGAAACTGATTGTATCCATCCTGATCTACGCCTATAGCCACGGCGTTTTCAGCTCCCGCGAGATTGAGCGACGTTGTCGGCAAGACCTGGCATTCATGTATATTTCTCAAATGAATTGCCCGAATTTCAGAGTTCTGGGTGATTTCCGTAAAGACAATCTGTCGTTTTTCCACGACGGCTTCAAGCAATCCGTTAAGCTGGCGATGGAGCTTCAGATGGCATCTCTGGGGCACATCAGCCTGGACGGATCGAAATTCAAGGCTAACAGTTCAAAGCATAAAGCCATGAGCTACGGCAGACTGAAAGCAAAAGAGGCTGAGCTCAGTGCCGAGATTGATGCACTCATCAAAAAAGCCAGCCAGCACGATCAGGAAGACGACGATCTTTACAAAGAAGCCAATGGCTATACGATTCCTGAAGACTTGCAGTTTAAACAGGATCGTCTGAAAAAGATAAAAACCGCGAGAGAAGCACTGGAGAAACGGGAAAAAGCGCTGAACCCCGATAAGCCGATAGACGACAAAAAACAAATCAGTTTTGCTGATCACGATGCCCGAATGATGATGAAGTGCATATTCCGGCCGACCGTGAACACCCATTCTGGTCGCGACAGGCGAAGCCTGAGAATGTGGGAGGTTCAAATGAACTGAAATCATTCATTGAAATCCAGCAGGTTCAACTCCTGCCCGGCAAAGACTAACCATCAGTCGGAAGCGAGTCTTGCATAGCCAGTGGTGACGCTGGTTGTGAAGCGTAGACAGCAGGTACTGAAGCCGTGGGATTGAGTCTCGAAATGGTGCAACTGTCGGGGGCTTCATTGTCCGGAAGATGGGGTCAGCATTGGTTCGTCGATAGGGTGAGACAACGCCAACCCGACCGGGATCATAGACCAGGGCAAAGGTACAGGATGGATTTCTCAGGAACCTGTGAGGTCCAGTGCTGACCTGTGTGCAGTTGCCATTGGTTCTATGGCTGAAACGAACCCGGTCGTCTGGAGGTGCTTCAGACCAGACGAAGCGAATATGAAGCAACACTCAGGAATCCGGAAGCGAATCCATAAGTGACCGGACGGTAGGTACTGGAAGTCTTAGTGTCCCATAGTACTGATGACAACGGGGAACTCTGCTCAGGAGGACCCGGACGAGGAAAGGGGACATCGTAGTTATTGACCCGTTTGTGGGAAACACAAGAGGTGCACAGAAACCTGTGTTTGTGTCAACGAAACAGAAACGGATAGCCACACTGGCCAGAAACAACCCGGCCATGGCTTTCACTTCTCTCAATCATCACATGGATTACCAGTGGCTTTATCAGGCATACCAACTGACCCGTAGAGATGGTGCTACAGGAGTGGATGGTCAGACAGCTGAGATGTATGAACGGCAGCTGGAGTCTAATCTCCGGAATTTGCTGGATCGCATCAAATCCGGAAGCTACCGCGCTCCCGCTGTAAAGCGAAGCTACATCGACAAAGGGAAGGGGCAGAAGCGGCCTTTAGGCATTCCTACCTTCGAGGATAAAATTGTCCAACGAGCAGTAGTTATGTTGCTGGAACCCATCTATGAACAGGACTTTTACCACTGCTCATTTGGTTTCCGGAAGCAGAGGTCGGCACATGAAGCCCTGCGGAGCCTGCGAGAAAATATCATGAGAGATGGTGCCTACTGGGTGCTGGATGTGGATATACAAAAGTATTTCGATACGATTGACCACGGACAGTTGAGACAGTTTCTTGCCAGACGGGTGACTGATGGCGTAGTAAGAAAACTGATCGATAAGTGGCTAAAGGCCGGTATCCTTGAGTCAGGTGAGATTGTTTACCCGACGCGGGGAACGCCACAAGGCGGAGTAATTTCACCCTTGTTAGCCAATATTTACCTTCACTATGTTCTGGATGACTGGTTTGCTAAGACAGTACAACCAAGAATGCGGGGAAGATGCAGTCTGACGAGGTTTGCCGATGACTTTGTCATGGTGTTTGTGACCCCTGAAGATTGCTGCAGAGTGGAAGCGGTGCTGCCCAAGCGATTTGAACGCTTTGGGCTGAGCCTGCATCCGGAAAAAACACAGAGAGTTGATTTTCGGCCATACAGGCGAAAGGAAAACAAGCGCTGTGGTCTTTCGGTTAGCTTTGATTTCCTCGGATTTACTCATTTCTGGGGAACATCCCGGAAAGGAAATACTGTTGTTTACCAGAAAACAGCAAAAGGGCGGATTGCCAGAACCCTGAAAGCATTCAATGACTATTGTCGAAAACATCGGCATAAACCGTTGAGTGAACAGTATGTGGCCTTGAACCGGAAACTCCGGGGGCACTATGCATACTTCGGGATAACAGGTAACGCCAAATCGTTAGATACCATCCAATACAACGTGAAGAAAATCTGGCACAAATGGCTCAGTCGTCGATCGCAAAAGAGTCATATTACTTGGGAGAAGTTTAATCTCTTTCTGGATCGTTTCCCCTTGGCACCGCCAAAGATCCTTCATCAGTATTCATACAGTTGTCGGTTAGTGAATCAGTAATTATGAGGAACCGGATGCCTTAATTGGGCACGTCCGGCTCTGTGAGGGTTGAGGTCGGTAACGGCCTCTTCTACTCGGATAAGTCGTGAACACTTTTTGCTGATTTCCAGAATAGGTGTTCACGAACCAGAATTACTGTTCACGCTTCCAGAATCTTATTTCTAAAATGGAATTTACTTCTCTTAAGCATTGATTTTGTTGAACTCCTGCCGTTTAAACTTGTACCGACTGGTCAAGGAACGACGGCATGCCAGAAAAAAACGGTTTATCAATGCGTAAAATCAGAGAAATTATAAGACTGAAATACGACTGCAACCTCAGTATCCGACAGATTGCTGCCAGTACCAGAGTCAGTGTTGGTGCAGTCACCAAATACCTGCAACTCTTTGTGAAATCCGGGTTGCCCTGGCCTCTTCCTGAGGGAGCTGACGACACCTTTATCATCAATAAGCTCATGCCAGAATCGGCTGATAATCCCCGTAAAGGGCTGGTTGATCCTGACTGGGTTGAGATGCATCGAGAACTCAAACGCAAAGGCATGACCAAGCAGTTACTCTGGGAAGAGTACTGTCAGGCGTACCCTCACAACGCCTACAGTTACCCCCAGTACTGTCATCGCTACAGCGAGTGGCGAAAGAAACAGAAACGTTCCATGCGGCAGGTACACAAGGCTGGTGAAAAGCTGTTTATTGATTACGCCGGAATTACGATACCTGTCGTTAATAGTGCAACGGGTGAAGCCCGGCAGGCGCAGATCTTTGTCGCCGTGCTCGGTGCTTCAAGCTACACCTATGCCGAAGCCAGCTGGGGGCAATCCCAGGCCGACTTCCTGGCCTCTCATGTTCGGGCATTCGAGTTTTTTGGTGGCGTGCCAGAGATGCTGGTGCCAGATAATCTAAAAAGTGCAGTGATCAAAGCCTGTCGGTACGACCCGGAGGTTAATCCCCATTACCAGCATCTTGCCCAGCACTTCGGTGTCTCCGTCATGCCAACACGGCCTTATAAACCAAAGGACAATGTCAGGGTAGAAGTCGGTGTTCAGGTAGTTGAACGCTGGATATTAATGAAATTGCGTAACACCTTTTTCTTCTCACTGGCAGAGCTGAATAAAGAAATACGCCGCTTGCTGGAGGATCTGAATACACGCGATTTCAAGCAACAACCCGGAACACGACGACTTGCTTATGAACAGCTGGATAGGCCTGCACTAAGCCCATTGCCCAGCCAGCCTTTTGAATACCTTGACTTCAAAAAAGCCCAGGTCAATATCGACTATCACATCCGCTACAAGGAACATGCTTACTCGGTGCCTCATGCCCTGGTGCGTGGGGAAGTAGAAATTCGGGCAGGGGAACAACTGATTCAGGTCCTCTTTAAAGGAAAGTTGGTCACCAGTCACCCCCGCAAGCGTTGACCAGGAAGATGCAGAGCGAAACGATAAACGCCTGGCCCGTTTGCTCAAGGCAGCACGATTCAAACTGGCGGCTACGATTGAAGGCATTGACTATGGACAGGCACGAGGTATCAGCCAGTCACAAATGACGACACTGGTCAACTGTGACTGGATAAACCGGAAACAAAATCTGTTA
>CBDHDM010000118.1:0-56315 GCA_965261315.1 Endozoicomonas sp.
CACTGCTTCAATAGCAGCGTACCTTCTCCGATCTCGCTCATTGAGTGAACAGAAAAAATCCATCATCTGAGCTTCAACTACTTCTGAATAATTACCCATAACCGCTCGCACAGGAAAGAATCTCAAGGAAGATATTTATGGCTCTTTACTATAGGCGAAATGTAGGAATTATTTCAGGACAATTCCTTAACCAGAAAAGGCCCGAGGGTAAAATAGCCAAACAGCACCACATTGGCTCCGGCCACCATAACACTGTATACCCGAATTTTCCGGTCCCGGATCATTCTGGCCAGCAAAAGAGCCTTTAATACTCTTCACTGACTCCTGACCCGGATGAGTCTCAGGTAAACTTAACCCCGCCCAGAAGCTCATTAATAACGCTGTACAGCCAAGTATTATAAATACGGCCTGGTAGCCCCCTGCCAGGGCACCGATGCTTCCCAGCACAGGCCCGATAGCAAGAGAAAGGGAAATAACGGCCCCCACGGTTGAAAACAGCTTTCCCAGCGCCTTGCCACTGTAACAATCCCTGATCACTGTCTGGGTAACCACCGAGCCGGTGCTGATACCAAAGGCCAGTAAAAAACGGGCACCCTGCAAGAGCATGAATTCTGAGCTGAATATGGCGCCAGCCGCTCCCCATAGCACAGCAGTCCGGCCAGCATGGCGCTTCGTCGCCCCCAACGGTCAGCCAGCCAGCCCCAGCGCAAACCCGACAAAATAGATACTCATCGTGAGCTGGGCCATGTACTCAGAAATGCCAAACCCTTGTGCAATCGCTGGCAAAACCGGGGTATAGATCGTTTCACTGAGTTGAGGCAGCGCCAGCAGACAAATCATAGCCTGCCATGCCCCAATACGGCCAGAAGCCCGATACAAGCTGTTGACTCGGGACCACACCAGTCGGGCAGCAATTCCCGATGAATTCCGGAGCCTTACTACCACGCAACACGCAGAGGAAGCAATAAAAACTCACCCGCACAATTTATCGACTAAAATTGATCTTTACTAAATCATCGTCGTCGGATCAATTATGGGTACTGCCATACAGAAAAAAGTCAGGCAATTCAGTGCTACTTATCTCATAAAAACAGTTTCTGAATGCTTTGAAAAAATAACTGATCACCGTCCCAATCAGTGCATCATTCCATTTGCCAATTTTCCTAAATCTGCTTTTGCCATGATGCATCAAAAGTGTGATTCGCTGTTAGCATTCGATGAGGAAAGGCTCGACGAAGTATGCTGCCATAATCTCGAAAAACTTTACCATATTAAGGATGGTAGTGTTCCTTCTGACACAAGAATGAGAGAAGTTATTGACCCTGTAGATCCCGCCGAACTTAAGAAACCCTTCAAAGAACTATTCAACATTGTTCAGCGTAATGGAGCCCTGAAAGGATTCGAATTCAAATGCGGAAAGCTAAAAGACCATTACCTCCTTCCTATTGATGGCACTGGTCTTTTTTATTCAGGAACCTGTCGTTGTGATGACTGTTGCATCATGAATGAAGGCAAAAAGAATGAAGCCTATTATCACAATATTATGGGTGGGTGTATTGTCCATCAAAATCAGAAAACCGTGATTCCTTTAGCACCGGAAGCCATTTGCAAACAAGATGGTACGACAAAAAATGATTGTGAAAAAGCGGCTATCCGACGTTTTCTGGCACAGGTAAAACACGACCACCCGCAACTAAAACTGGTCATTCTTCTCGATGGCTTATACGCTGACAATCCCACCATTGCTCTGATCAAGAAGTATGGCTGGCACTATATTATCGTCGCAAAAGATGGCAATCATGTGTCGCTTATTGAGGCCATGAATGAGCTTTATGATCAGGGTGAAGTTAAGCACCACACCATCGTTGATAAAGAGAACAATACAACTCACAGATTCCGCTATGCAAATAATGTAACCCTGAATCTGCAGGATGATGCAGAGCAGGTCAATGTCCTGGATTATATTGAAATTGATAAAGCGGGTAATTCGCATGTCTGGTGTTGGATAACCGATATTGAATTGACTAAAAAGACAGTTGAATCCGTCATGAGAGGAGGTCGTTGTAGATGGCATATTGAGAATCAAACGTTTAACACCCTGAAGAACCAAGGCTATCAACTTGAGCACAGCTATGGTCATGGCGAATATCACCTGGCTACGAATTTCGCCTACCTTACATTCCTGGCTTTTCTTTTCGATCAGATTCAGGAGTTGGCTTGTCCACGATTTCAAAAAGCTTTAAATAAACCAGCGAAGCCAACACGAAAACGATTATGGAAAAAAATAACCAGTTTTTTTCTTACCTTGATGATTGATAGTTGGGATGCTTTGTTCAAGGCAATTGCACACGGTTGCAAATCCCAGAAGCTGGCATTTGATACTTCCTAATGCGGTAGATAGCCAGGTATTCAGGGTTAGAGAAGATGAATTTTTCCAGCGCAAAGTCGCTATTGTTTTTCTTTTTTCCTGAGCATTTTGAGTACGCCTACGCATCTGATAAAGATGTTGTCGTGTAATCGTCACCAGTCGGGAGAGCACAGTCATCAGAAATCCCAGTTGCTCTATGCCGTACAGGGGGTAATGACCATTACCGTTGGCAACCAGTTACATATCCTCACGCCGAACCGGGCAATCTGGTTACCTGCAGGACTCAAACACAGTGCAACCACATCAGGGTTTCATTACCGCAGTCTGTACTTCTGCCCACGTTATTTTAATGATCTGCCGGAAGAACCCTTTCAGCTGAACGTCACAGCGCTTTTACGAGAGCTTATTTTAAGAGTCTGTCAGTGGCCTGTTCATTACCCGGAGACAGGGGCTGAAACAAGGCTGGCAAATGTTCTTGTTGATGAAATTCTGAATGCAGAACACAGTTCATTACAGCTGCCATTGCCTGCAGACCGGCGGTTACAGATCGTTGTGCAATTATTAATGGAAGCACCTTCCGGCCAGTGGACAATGGAGGAACTGGCAAAACAGGCTGGAGCCAGTGCCCGCACATATTCAGCGCTGCCTTTGATGCCCGGTAGGCATACCAGCCTCCCGGTCGGTTATCAGAAATACTGCCCACTCTGGCTGACAATACTGCAAAGACATTTTTCCGGTTTTTAGCCATTTCCGGTAAAAAATATTTAGCGATCATGGCAGGCCCGGTCGTATTGATAGCAAAGATTCTGGCGAAATGATCGGGATGGAAATCTTTAATGGACTTTTCCGGCATGAGACCTTCCCCCATATGGAGAATACCGGTTGTGACAATCACCAGATCCAGAGGCTCAGTAATTCGCTCCGCAGCATCGGTGATGCTTTGTTCATCCAGCAGATCAATTGGCAGAAATTTCATTTTATGAACATCGTTAGAAGCAACCTTACCCCGTGAGCAAGCATAAATCCTGGCAACGTTGGGCGATTGATTCAGCTGCTGAATCATCCCTTGTCCAATAGCTCCAGAAGCACCAATGATGGCAACATTGAGACCTTCACCAAATGACTCCAGTTTCAGCTCCGTCATAACGCACTCCATCAGATCAACATTACCAGTAGAAAACACTTATTTTGCAGGCTGCCCCAAACCGGCAGTCTGAGCGGCATTACTTTCGACCAATTACCTATATGACAGCTTATCTTACGGAGCCTGTAGCCCAGCAGATCGTCCAGCGGGCCATGAATATCATCCCACACAATGTCAATGTCATGGATCGGGCAGGCATTATTATCGGCACCGGTTTTCCTGAGCGAAAGCATCAGGTGCATGCAGGAGCCCTGAAAGTACTGGAATCAGGTCAAGCTTTTGATATTGACGCATCACAGGCCACTCGATTAAAAGGGGTTCAGGCCGGTATTAATCGACCCATTCGTTTTCGTCGGGAAATTATCGGTGTTGTCGGTGTAACCGGTGCTCCGGAGGCTGTGTCTCAAGAGAGAAAATGTGGTTTCAGAGATGATCCATGGCGAAGCGGAAGTAGACGACCTGTTTGAGGTCCGCACCCGAAAACTGGGCATTGACCCTCATCTCTCCAGGGTGGCGATCGTCGTCAGTGCCAGAACCCGAGATGGTCGCGACCTGAAAGTACACGACATTGAGCACATACAACAATTGCTTTGCTATCTCAGACCAGAAAATCTGGTAGCCCTGGTATGCCCAACACAAGCGGTTGTGCTTCATAAGATCGATTCTGCTATTTCTGCACTTCTCCCTGCGCCTTCATGAACTGAAATTTGTGCAACCGCACAAAAACCTATGAACTTCTCCTGAAAAATTCAGTCAATTCCACGATAATAGATGACACGATTGTTCCGATAATAGCCGGCACTGAAAACTTCTTCATTCCGGTCTATTCAATGATTCAAATCACCACCCTGGGCGCCCTGAGCGGGCTGCTTATCTCCATAGGTCTTATCTTGCGACGTGTGCCGCCTGCTTATGGCATGATGATTGGTGCATTTCTCGGTGCCCTGATTGGCCTGGCCAGTCTGGGCGACAGTGTTACGCTGATGATCAATGGCGTAAAGGGCATCACACCTTCTGTACTGCGAATTCTTGCAGCCGGTGTTCTGGCCGGTGTTTTGATTGAATCCGGTGGCGCGGGGGTCATCGCTGAAAAAATCGTTGATGCGGTTGGCGAAGCCAGAGCCGTTATCGCTCTGATTCTGGCCACCATGCTGTTGACTGCTGCCGGTGTCTTTGTCGATGTGGCGGTTATTACGGTTGCACCCATTGCCCTGGCCATGGGACGTATCCGTGATATCAATACCTTTGCGGTTGGCGGTCTTCAGCGCATGAGTGGTGTTGCCATCATGCTGATTGGCACCGGAACCCTGGCCGGCATTATTGCCAGCTCCGGACTGAGCAACTCTCTGGTTGAGTTCCTCAAAGCCTCTGGTCTGCCCGCCTATCTGCTGGCACCGTTGAGTGGCATGATGATGTCTGCAGCAACGGCTTCGACTACGGCAGGCACAGCCGTTGCATCTAACGTATTTGGCCCCATTATTATTGCCCTGGGTATTCCACCCCTGGGCGCAGCTGCCATGATGCACGCAGGCGCAACCGTACTGGATCACATGCCTCATGGCAGCTTCTTCCATGCCACGGGTGGCAGTGTTGGCATGAGCATCAGTGAGCGTCTGAAAGCACTGCCATGGGAGACCCTGACCGGCTTTTCCATGGCGGCTACTTCCACCCTGATTTACGGCATTCTGCAATTCTGAGGGACCGGACCATGAAGATTGTTATTGCACCTGATTCCTTCAAAGAATGCCTCACTGCTGCCCAGGTGGCACAGGCTATTGAAACCGGTTTGAAGCAGGTTTTACCCAATGCCGAGTACGTGAAGGTTCCGGTTGCCGATGGCGGTGAAGGCACTCTTCAGTCACTGGTTGATGCCACCGGGGGCAGACTGATTGAAGTACCAGTAACCGGCCCTATGGGAGAGACCGTTCAAGCCTGCTTCGGCCTGCTGGGTGATGGTGAAACGGCGGTGATCGAAATGGCAAGAGCCTCAGGCATTGAACTGGTACCTGCAGATCAGCGTAACCCATTGGTCAGCACTACACGGGGTACCGGGGACTTAATCCTCAGTGCACTGGACCATGGCATCAAACGTATGATCGTCGGTATTGGTGGTAGCGCCACCAATGACGGTGGCGCAGGCATGATGCAGGCGCTGGGCGTAAGATTACTGGACAGTACTGGTGAAGAACTGCCCTGCGGTGGTGCAACGTTATCAAAACTCTGCAACATTGACACCAGTGAGATGGATAAACGCCTCCAGACCATCGAGTTTATTGCGGCTTGCGATGTAGATAATCCACTGACTGGAACTAACGGAGCCTCTGCGGTGTTTGGTCATCAAAAAGGTGCCAGCCCTGAGATGGTTGAACAACTGGATCAGGCGCTGAAGCACTATGCCAGGATTCTGGAACGTGACCTGGGTAAAGATGTTGAGCAACAGCCTGGGGCTGGGGCTGCCGGAGGCATGGGTGCTGCCCTGCTCGCCTTCCTCGACGCTGAACTGAAACCCGGTATTGATATCGTCATGGAAGCTGTCGACCTGGCTGGCAACATGACCGGGGCTGATCTGGTGATTACTGGAGAAGGCCGTATTGATGGCCAGACAGCCCAGGGTAAGACACCTGTGGGTGTTGCCCGAATTGCAAAACAATTCAACCTCCCAGTGATTGCTCTGGCAGGCTCAGTAGGTTCAGGTGTCGAAGCCGTTTATGAACGTGGGATTGATGCTCTGTTCCCCATTGTGCATGGCGCTGTCCCCCTGTCAGAAGCTCTGGCCAAGGGTGAAGAGAACCTGATCCGTGCGGCCAGAAACCTGTCCAGCACCTTAACGCTCCTCCGTTAATGTTTTTTTGATTTAACCAGCAAGACACAGACTCACAAAGAGTAGAAGAAGCTTTACTTTGTAATTCTGTGTCTTTTATACCCGTCGCCTTTCTCCTTCCGGTTCAAATATCACAGTTCTTTCCTGATCAATCATCCAATAGTGCAGGATGATGCGCCCATGCCGATATGGGCTATGAACCCCCTACATTTTTCAGTCAAGCTGCTTTACCCGGGATTGTTCATGGCCAAAGAACCTGAAGATAATAATAATTCCGATGACAATGGCAATGTCATCGATATGTTCACCCGCAAACCCCTTGATGAGGCTAATCAACAGCAGGTTATCCGTATTGCTCCTGAACTGGACGGTATGGAGATGCTTTACAGCAACGATGCAAACCCGGGGAAACTGTTCAGTATGAAAGTTCTCTGCTGGGCGTTAATGAAAGACGGAACCATTGATGCACTGATCCCCTGGCTGAATAAAGTTGTCCCGGCAAGAGAGCTCAATGATCCACTGAATGGCCACTGGGAGGGCTACTTCGACAAGGTTCACGACCATGCCTTTTTTGAAGTCCCGGAACACAGGGCTGCAGAGTTGGAGAATGCCGTAAACTATTACCCTCCAATAGAAGATGCGGATGAAGCGATTATCGTTCAGGAAATACCGGACACGATTGGGACGCACGCCATTCTCACGGAAAACCAGTTCAAAACCATTGTTCTGGTCCATGTAACCAGCTGGCGCCTTTATAGTGATGGACGGGTGATGGCTATGGTGGCCGATGACAAAAAAGTGGAAAACACGCCCGTATTACCTGGGGATGAGTGCCTGTTTGCCGCTCAGGATCATGAAGACTTCCATTACTTTTTCCATTATGTGATCGCTAATAAGATCAAGCATGGTGACCCGGAAGCTTTAGCGGCATTTACCCACCTGGTCGAAGGATAAAACCTACAGGTCTGGCTATTAGTTTGCTGCCAAGCCTAATAATTACAGCAATTAACAGTACTACCTACCCTCTATATATTCTTGCTCAATCAGAAATCCAGAGCTAACTTTATCCCTTCGCTTGGTATGCCGCTCTGTAGAATACTGCATTAAAATAAGGAGAAAAAAATGGAGCCTGGGACATCGGGAGCTTCAGGTACTGCTTATCCAATTACTTTTGAAGCTTTTGCCGCTAAGGAAACATCTTGTGTACACGCCGTTCTAGAAAAAACTAACACTTTTGGTTATCGTGTGAAAGATGTCATTCTTGGATATAAAATGACATACATTGAAGATAGTAGAACCAGATCCTTTACCGAGCCCTCTGGCCAGCGATTTATCTTTGAGCAATTATCAGAAAACTATTTCATTATCCGCAAAAATGAGGTTATAAAAACCTACTTAAAACCGGGAACAATGGAAAAATTCAAAGAATCCTCCGACGCAGAGCCACCCGCACCAGAAGCCCTAATTGATAAAGCTTTTGCATATGATGCTTTCATCAGAAAAAAAGCGAAAGAACGTAGGCATGCAGAATCATTTTCTGCTTTTTTAGAAAGAGTCGAAGACAATAACCCTTACTACTCTGTTTTTCTTCAGCAAATTGCCAGTGCCATGAGTACAAATCTCGAGATCAACCCAAAAGAAGATGGAGAATATCTAATAGCCCTCTGGGTTGAGCTATCAAATGCAATAGCCATGAAGTTAGCAGGAAAAAGTAACGATTATAGTAAAGAGCCTTTAAAATGGAGCAGTTGGAGTAGCGGTAAACATCGAGGCGGCCAAAATACATATCACTCTGATACTGAAGGTGAGATGCTGCCCGCACCAAGCAAAAAAATCAGAAAAGATACCACCGATACACCTTGTGCAGACCCCTCTGAAAGCTTTAAGAGTAAACCAGATTTTCAAAGTGAAGACAGTTCGGGTGTAGAGAACTTCGTAGACCATGCAAGATGGGCAGGGAAAACTGAAACAGAAATCATTATAATGAAAGCAAGTTTTCTGGTTAATCAAGCTAAAAATAATCTAAAGTTATTATTGCAGCAACAAACAGAAACTGGAGAAAAAATCATTTTAGAACGGGATAAAAGAAAACTGGCCAGAACTTTATCCACCGCTCTAGTAACAGTAAACGGGCTGAAGACAAGCGATAGCAGTTAAGGCTGGAAGCAGAGCACTTCCAGCCTGAAGATATTATTTCCAGCCAGCAACAGAGCTACCTTTAAACAGTTCAGCAGCTTTAGCCTCTACAGTATCCGTCTGATAGGACTTAACCAGAGCGACCACGCGAGGATCTTCCTTATTATCTTCACGGGTAACAATGATATTCACATAAGGTGAGTCTTTATCTTCCACCAGCAGGGCATCACGGGTTGGGGTGTAGCCCGCAGGTACCGCGTAAGTGTTATTGATAAAGGCCATATCCACATCATCCAGTGAGCGCGGTAGCTGAGCAGCATCCAGCTCGATGAACCTGAAGTTGCGTGGATTCTCTGCGATATCAGCCGGGGTTGCTTCCAGGTTAGTAACATCCTTCAGCTTAATAAAACCACGCTGATCAAGCAGAATCAGGGTACGCCCTTCGTTGCTTGGATCATTTGGAATAGCAATTCTGGCACCATCTTTCAGCTCGCTGATGTCCTTCAGCTTTTTGGAGTAAGCAGCAATTGGGTAAACAAATGTATTACCCACAGCCACTAACTTAAAGCCCCGGTCTTTCACCATGCTGTCGAGATAAGGACGATGCTGGAATGCATTGGCATCAATACTGCCATCAGACAACGCTACGTTGGGAGACACATAGTCAGAGAACTCAATCAGCTCCACATCCACATTATGGTCTTTCTTGGCGAGGTCTACAGCAACCTTCATTACATCGGCTTCCGGCCCCGCCATCACACCGACCTTAAGCGGGCCGTTCTGATCATCAGACTGACCACAGCCTGCCAAAAAGGCTGCAGATACCAGAACAGCAGAACTGGCCAATATTTTCACTGTTTTTAGAATACTAAAAGTCATTTTTACTCCCCTGACTTTGAATACCCAGCGTTATGAGACCCTATTTTCTGATCTCATAGAGTTGGGCACTTATCAAAAACTCTGTTAACACACTCTTTACCATAAAAAGGGTGTCACCAGATTTTCATATATCTATTTATTGAGGCCTAATGACTGCGATCATAATGCTGCTGAAGACGGTCACCGATCATCTGCAACAACTGAACCAGAGCTATCAATACGACCACCGTGGCCAGCATAATGACACCATCAAATCGCTGGTAGCCATAACGAATTCCCAGGTCACCAAGACCACCTCCACCAATGGCACCAGCCATGGCAGAGTAACTGACCAAAGTGACCAGAGTAATCGTCATACCGTTAATCAAGCCCGGCCTGGCTTCAGGCAGCAGCACCCGGGTGACGATCTGCAGAGGGCTGGCTCCCATGGACTGGGCGGCTTCCACCAATCCCGAAGGCACTTCATTCAAGGCGCCTTCCGCAATTCGGGCAACAAAAGGAATAGCGGCTACCGTCAGCGGAACAATCGCTGCGGTTGTCCCGATAGAAGTACCCGTCAGTAGCCTTGTCAACGGGATAATGGCGACCATGAGAATAATGAAAGGAATGGAACGTCCGGCATTCACAATGCCACCCAGAATCATGTTGGCAGCCCGATTCTCGAGAATACGGCCTTCACGGGTTACATAGAGCAAAACCCCAAGAGGAATACCCAGCAGAAAACAGATACTGCCAGAAAACGCCACCATATAGAGGGTTTCCCACAGAGCCTTAAACAACAGCGACCACGCATCAGCTGACATAACCAATCACCTCTACCTGGACATTGTCTTTGAGAAACTGCAGAGACTGCTCAATGCCTTCAGGCTTGCCCATAATCTCTACCATTAAAAAGCCCATGGCCTTTTCATTCACCGTTTCAATATCTGCCTGCAGAATATTAAAGTCTGTATTAAATTGACGGGCTGCCTTGGTAATCAGCGGCTGCACAACGCCCTGCCCAACAAAAGTAATTCGCACGACAGGCCTGGCACCTTCAGAAGATTCTGACTGAAAACGTGCTTCAATTTCTGCGATTGGCTTCTCATGAATCGCGCTGCGGACAAACTCTTTAGCCAGATCGGTTTGAGGATTAAGAAAGAACTGCTCAACTTCATTCTCTTCAATAATCTTCCCAAAGCTCATAATTGCCACACGGTCACAGATGGTTTTCACCACATCCATTTCATGGGTAATAATCAGAACCGTAATTTTCAACTGCCGGTTAATGTCTTTCAGCAACGAAAGAATGGATCGTGTGGTTTGAGGGTCCAAAGCTGAAGTGGCTTCATCACACAGGAGAACTTTCGGTTTACTGGCCAGAGCCCTGGCGATAGCAACCCGTTGCTTCTGTCCACCTGAAAGCTGGGCTGGGTAGCTGTGCCTTTTATCGCCCAACCCTGTCAGCTCCAGCAAGGGAACAACCGCCAGTTCAATCTCCTGTTTACTGGCACCTGCCAACTCCAGAGGCAAAGCGATATTGTCGTATACGGTTCGGCTGGAAAGCAGGTTAAAATGCTGAAAAATCATACCAATGTTATGGCGAGCCAATCGCAACTCTTTTTCAGAAAGCCGGGTCAAATCCTGACCGTCCACCAATACCTCACCGGAGGATGGTTTTTCCAGAAGATTGACACAGCGGATCAGCGTACTTTTACCAGCACCACTGGAACCAATAACACCATAAATCGTACCTTCCGGCACACTGAGGTCCACTCCATCAATGGCCTTGACCTCAGTGCCACCAGAAGCAAACACCTTGGTCAGATTTCTCAATTCAATCATTACAGCTCCTGCGTTTCCGGGATACCGTACATCCATGTACATAAAAAAAACCACCCTGAGCTAACAGAGTGGTTTCAAAAGAAATTCTTTATGGAAACCCTTCTTTTAGCGGAATTTGTAATGCGCCCGCAAGCTAAGGTCAAATCAGCGCATGAAGCTACAAACTATCCAAAATGATGATTTCTGTCAACTCTCCAGACAGTACTCTTAAACTGCAGACAGAATAGCGGTTACCCCTGAAATGCTGCACAGCACCAGCATAATCTGACGAATTCTTTCCTTTTCAATTTTTTCAGCCACCTTGCTGGCAGCCCAGTGCCCAGTTAATACAGCGGGAAAAAGGAACACCCCATATATCAACTGCTCTTTCGTTAAGAGGTCATTAATCCCCAGCATAACCAGAGAGATAAAACTGCCAACCACAAAAAATACGGCCAGGTTGGCCCTGATCCGGTTACCACTTTCATTCTGCAACAGTAGAGCCATAGGAGGGCCACCAATCGATGCCGCCGTCCCCATCATCCCGGAACATAAACCTGCACTGAACAGCGTGAAGGGTGAGGTTTTCAACTTATAGGGAAAGAGGCTCCCGACAACGGCAAGAAGAACAGACCCACCCAGCACCAGGCTGAGATGCTGGGTACTGACCAGCATTAAAATCATCACGCCGAGCATGGAACCTGGCAAACGACCTAATAGTGCATAGCCAAGTATTGAAAAATCAACCTCGCTGGCATACCGCTTTGCTGAAAGCGCTCCGATGGCCATACCGGAAAAAATCAGTGGCCCCGGCACCAGTACCGGATCAATGTGATAGAGAAAAGGCGCAGCAACGACCGCCATACCAAAGCCGATGGTTCCCTGGACAATAGCCCCCAGGCCAACAACCCCCATTGCAGCAATCATCTGCAGAAGTGACAGTTCCATGAAAGTACATCCAGCAAAGACTTCAGAAGTCACTCGAATCTCTGCTATATTATTTTTTCGAATATAAAAAGAAGAACAAATTATATAGAGATAGTGTCAACTAAAACATACGTACTGGTAATTTTTTGTTTACCTTCGTGAAATGGCTGGACAATAGACATTTGTCTTATTTAATAAGAGGTTAAGGATTCTATTTAAACAGGCATAGCTTTTTTGCAGTTTGTTATTTAAGCGGTCAATCCCCTGGTTTCATCCAATATGTCCAATGACTCCATTGACATAAGATTGCCAGACTCTGGTCATTTTATGTCAATAGAGCCTCATACCCATAACCAACATGGGCAGGTAACTATGGATCTCTTTTTCAAAGATTTTATTATGCTCTGGTCTACTATTGATCCAGTGGGAACATTGGCACTCTTTACTGGGTTGACTGCCCGATTAACCAAATCACAGAGGCGCCGGGTAGCCCTGAAGGCCACGACTTACGCTTTTGTTATCCTGCTTTCCGCCCTGGTTCTTGGACAGATCATTCTCAAGGCTATGAATATCCAGCTGATCTCACTGCAGCTGGCTGGAGGAATCATTCTTTTCCTGTTTGGCCTGCAGATGATTTTTTCTGACCCTGAGGAAGGGTCCGGTTCTCGGGAGCCTGGTCACCAACTGGCCGTTTTTCCACTGGCAGTCCCTTCTATAGCAAGCCCGGGCGCCATCATGGCGGTGATTGTTCTCACCGACAATCATGTAAAAACCTTTTCTCAGCAAGCCATGACAGCCGGCGCTATGACTGCCGTGCTGCTGGTTACCTGCGGACTGATGCTGTTTGCTGACCGGATTTTCCGTGTCATTGGCCACAACGGTTCAGCCATTATTATTCGGGTGATGGGTATGATTCTGGCCGCACTGTCTGTCGAGTTAGTTATGACGGCCCTTGGGGTTCAACGCTGGATGAGCTAGACATTAAGCAGCCCCTTCAGGATTAAACCGAAAGCGCACTAAAACACAAAGTAAAAAAGAAGTACTTCTTCATACTCTTAGTGAGTTTATACCCAAAGGGTTTCATGTTGCTATGCGGCAGCAGGCAAACGAAGTACCGTAAGTCTAGAAATAGCCGGTGATCGGACCTGACTTACGTTCCAGTTAGAGAATGCAGCCAACAAAGTAACAAGTTGAAAGCCAACGGGTATAGTGGTTCAAAAAAAACTCTCTCGCCTGCTGCAGTCTACCCTGCTAACTCTCCATCCCCATTATCGACTTGTAATGCTTTCTGCAAACCGACAGATAGCTGTCGTTACCACCTATCTGCACCTGACTGCCACTTTTGACAGGGTTGCCTTCACCATCAAGACGAAGCTGCATATTGGCTTTTTTCTCACAGCATTTACAGATGCTCTTCAGCTCCGTTAGCTCATCAGCAATACTGAGCAGAACTTCACTGCCGGCAAACGCCTTGCCAAAAGCATCAGTACGAAGCCCAAAGCAAAGCACTGGAATGCCCAGAACATCCACTACATCAGAAAGTTGCCATACTTGTTCCGGTGTCAGGAACTGTGCTTCGTCCACCATGACACAGGCAATATATTCTTCGCTGTATTCTCTGGCAATTTGCTGCTTCAGGTCATCCTGCCGGGTAATGGCTACCGCTTCGCTTTGCAAACCAATCCTTGAAGTAATTTTCCCCACACCAAAGCGATCATCAATCACCGGGGCCAGAAGCAGCACCCTTTTACCTGCACTCTCATAATTATGAGCCGATTGCAGAAGGTAAGTACTCTTGCCCGAGTCCATGGAAGAAAAATAAAAATAAAGGGAGGCCATTACACGTTGATCCTGAAATTGATAGTTTAATTATTCCGTCATTGTCGCTTTATCTCCACTGAAATTACCGCACACCATTTTGTAAAAATGCTTACCACTGGTTTTTACCGGCTATGTCAGCCTTCGTTTTTTTGCTAGCCTTCTCTGCTTCCAACCTTTGCGCGCACTGAATGAAACTGACACCACACCAGCAAGCTGTAGCCAATCATGATAAAGACCATGCTCTGTGCATTGCCGTAGCGGGCTCCGGCAAAACATCCACCCTGGCAAAGCTGGTAAGCAATTTACTCCAGAAAGGGGCAGACCCACGGCGAGTGATGGTGATGATGTTCAACAAAGCGGCGCAAATTGATTTTTCGAAGAAGCTTCGTACCTTGATCGCCAGTGAGACAGACGCTCTTAATCAAGATCAGCGGTTACTGCCAGAAATACGTACCTATCATGCAACGGGTTTGAAACTGCTCAGAACACTGGAAGGCTGGGGAGTTCGTGAACCTTACAACAAGCAACCGCTTTCGGAAAAAGTGGTTGAGTTACAGGTCAGAACACTGATCCTGAAACTCGCACCGGAAGCCATTAAAGACCGTATTCGTTCAGATGCTGCCCGTCAGATTGAAACAGTCATCAGCTTTATAGAGTCCGTGAAGGCTCATTTAACCAGCCCGGAGCAGTGGTTTGAACAAACGGGCTATACAGACGACTACCGCTTTTTTATTAAACTGTTCCAACAGTTTGAACAGTGGCGTCATCAGCAACAGTCCATCACGTTTACGGACATGCTGTACGATCCGGTCAAACTGATTCTTGAAAATCCACAGCTGATTCCCAGAGTTGAAAACAAAATGGACTTTATCATTGTGGATGAGTATCAGGACACATCGACCCTTCAACACCGTTTTACTCAGCTGATTGCTGGACAGCGGGCCCGAATGGTGGCCGTAGGAGATCCGGACCAGACCATCTACGAGTTTGCCGGTGCGAATATCGACAATATTCTGAACCACTTTCAGCAGGATTACGGTGACACCGGTGAAGTAAAAGAACTCACCATGCCCCACACCTTTCGCTATGGCCACAGTATTGCCCTGGCCGCCAGCCATTTAATCAGCCAGAACCGATCCCGTAAAAATGTTCTCTGTATTGCCCACCCGGAAAACTCGCCCTCTCTGATTCGTATTAGCCAGCCCGGATCAGACGACAGTCGTTTTGTGGTTGAGTCACTGATGGAATATCTGGCGTCCGGCACACCACCAGAATCCATTGCTATTCTGGTGAGGGTCTGGGCTCAGGCCGTGCCTATTGAATTGAACCTTCTGGAAATGGGCATCCCCTACACCAGCGATGGCCCTTCCCTCTTCCAGCGCCCGGAAATTGAAGCACTGATCGATGCAATGGTGATGGCCAGCGGCGGCCTGGCAGAACTGGAGCCCGATATCCGATACCACAAACTCACCAGACTATTAACTCTGCCACACATTGGCCTGAAGCATCATCATATTGACTGGCTATGCCAACAACTGAAGGGAAATAGCAATCAATTTGGCAAGGCCCTGGGGAAACTGGCACCTGAATTAAAAGAAGTCAGCGATTTTCAGGCAGGTAAACTAATAGCCCGGGCAGAGCTGTTTACACGACTCGAGCAAAATGGACTTCAACAAAAGGCACACACACTGATTGCAACCTATATCCAACAGTCAGAAGTATACGACAGTCTCAGATCCATGAGTCTCAATGAGCAGAGAACCGATGAACAGATTCTGGCAATAAAAGGCTTCCACCGCTTTCTGAAGCAGCTTAATGAAGACACTCCCAGCTGTTGCAACCATATATACGATCTGATTGAAAAGCGAAAAAAACAGAAATCTCAACGACAGCGATCCAGAAATGGTATCACTCTCAGCTCGTGCCACCGCGCCAAAGGACTTGAGTGGCCAGTCTTACTGCTACCTGGTTTAACCCGACAATACTGGCCCTTCCTGCGGGAAGACGAACTCGCCACTCTCTCTACTGCAAAGAGCAGCAATGCCATTGAATCAGAGCGTCGCCTGCTCTATGTAGCCATGACGCGGGCAAAACAGCAGTTACACCTGTTTACGGCTGAAGGAGACCTGGCTGGCAGCAGCGCTATGAGAGGTAAAAAAACTCAGGACAATATCAGCCCCTTTGTACTGGAAATGAACCTCCCCCACGTGCTTTCCCTTGGTAACCTGCTCCATGAAGAGTCTGATGATGCACTGGCCGAAGCCATCGACAAAACGGGACTGACACCTGTGTCAAATCGCTACGTCTGTTCTGCTCGCCCATCACTGGTCAAAAGGCTAAAGAAGGCCCCCATAATTAAAACGTCCAGCCACGCCTCTATTACCTCCAACAACAAACAAATCAACAGCCCGACCCGAGGGGTATGCAGCGATGGCCCCTGGCAACTCAGGGCGGTTATTGATCATGCCATCTTTGGCCGTGGCGAAGTAGTTGAAGTCAATGACAACCACTTCTCCATCCGTTTTGATAGCCGACAGCATGGCATCAAACGCTTTGCCAGAATTGAAGAGGTTCGCCATTTGTTTCGGGTCGTTTCTGTTTTTTCTATATAGTGCTTTGCCATATCAACGGTTTCCAGAGGAACCCCCCTTACAGGCACGGGTAATATGGGGGAATACTCGATGCTCAATAGGGTTATATTTCGAACATCTGAAACGTTCAGCAATACAGTCAGCAATACTTACTTTTCGGTTAGTTTATTAACTCATGATGGATGATAACTTGATAAATCATTAATAACAGACGATAAAAAAAAGGAGCCAACACATGAACTGTATCAAAAACAGCAAATCCATAACTCTTGCCATTCTATGCCTTTGTTCTCTTGCCAGCAGTTGCTTCGCATTCGAGTCAATATTTCATGGACAAAGTCCTGAAACGGAAGTATTCGCCAAAAAGCTGGGTATCGAGCAGCAAGTATTTTATCCATCAGATACACAATTATTTTCCTACTACGCCCATGTTGAAGCCGAATCCATGAAAAAAGTGGACAGTCACGAAGCCAAACAAATTCATGACCAAATCAACAAACTGATTGTCGGTTTTGTCCCCCACGAGCCGGATGCAATACATCTGCATCTCGACCATAAACACCAAGATACGGGTAAGTTCGATTCTTTATATGATGCATTGCAACATAAAGCACAGGCACTGGGGCTACAGGTTATTTTACGTGAAAACTCCAACGCCAGCCCGTCCCAATACCCACCCATACAACGCACGAGCGTTCTGGAAATTATACTGGCAACGCCTGAGACGATGAGCCAATTTATCAATTTTGCGGCCAAAACCTATCACCAGTACCTGTCATCAGAACAGCTTAGCCCTGCGGATTCCTGTCTGTTTGTTCACCCCCAGTACACCCCGGATGAAAATAGCCCGGCAGAACAATACCTGTTTCATTATCAAGGGGATATCATGTTGAGCAATCCGGTCAACTGCGCTGTCTCGCACAACTATGCAATCAATTTGCGGGATCGTCTGCAGAACATGCATGCGGAATAAATCCAGAGTCATTTTGACTATCGCACGTCCGCCTGTTTAGCAGAATACAATATGATGATGGCGGAAAGCCTGCACTATTAAGAAGCTCCGCCGGTAAGAAGCTCCGCCGGATCAAAAGCCCTGGTCTGGCGATTGCCGGGCAGGGCAACCCCGCTTTTCCGGTACAAATTATACCCATTGAATTATACTGATCATGATTTCACGCTTCCGATGGAGTATCCGATGTTTTACATGGTGAAGGTGGGATTATTTTTTCTATCCTTTCTGCTGCTCTCAGCCTGTTCAGTACTTGATCATCAAGAGCCCTCCCGGGAAATTCATCCCGTCCCTCCCGACACGCTTCAGGAGAACACCCTTTATACAAATATGATGGCCTATGGTAAGTACATGGGATGCAGTGCCGGTGTAAAAAACCTTGGTGGACCTCAGGACGGCTGGGTAGCGGCCCCCTCACTACCAGGCACCTATGAAGAGTACCTCAGTGGCTGGGAAACAGGGTTCAGGAAATGTCGGACAAATCTGGGCCCCGAAGAGACTTCGGGGGGGCCCGTGGTACCCCCGGGAGACATTTACCCTTGAGTTTCATTCTTTATTTTGGAGTGTCTTATGTTTCCATTAATGAGATGGGCATCATTTTCTCTGATGATACCGATACTTCTTGCCTGTTCTGTGATCGATAAACAGACGTCGCCGCAGAAAAGTATGCCCCTTCCTCCACCAGACATCACCCAGGATAATACGCTGTACACCAATATGCGTACTTATGGCCAATATATGGGCTGCAGTGCCGCAGAAAGAAATGAAGGCCTGCCTCAAGCAGGCTGGGAACAGGCACCCTCCCTGCCGGGGACCTATGAAGAGTATCTCAGTGGCTGGCGGGAAGGGTTTAATAAATGCCGAATAGGGCTAGGGCCTGTGGTGCCTCCTGATGGAGTCTATCCATAGTCCACGACATAAGACGCTACCTACTTGCGACGCCCTTTTTTCTGTCGGCTGGACGTGCTTTTTGACTTGCTGGCTGAACGATTATCCCATTGCCCGCCTCGTGCTTTCTGAAAAGCGCCTGACGTATTGACCCGTTGCCCAGATCGTCTCTGCCCCTTATTCTCCTCTTCCGGCACCAGTTGATGCTTACCAGCGCCAATCAGATCAGAGCGATTCATATCCCGTAATGCCTGACGCAGGAATGGCCAGTTTTTCGCATCATGGTAACGGAGAAATGCCTTCTGCAGGCGACGCTGATCCAATGTTCTTGGGGTATACAGCCGGGGACTCTTATAGCTGACTCGTTTCAGCGGATTTTTCTCAGCATGATACATTGCCGTCGCCAGTGACATGGGCGATGGATAGAATGTCTGCACCTGATCCACACGGAATTTGTTTTTCTTCAGCCATAGAGACAGGTTCAACATATCTTCATCTTCACAGCCAGGGTGAGCCGCAATAAAGTAAGGAATCAGATACTGCTTTTTACCCGCCTTCTGGGAGAAGTGCTCAAACATTTTTTTAAAGGCATCATAGGTCCCCATCCCAGGCTTCATCATCAAATCCAGGGTGCCTTTTTCAGTATGCTCCGGTGCAATCTTTAAATAGCCACCCACATGGTGAGTCACCAGCTCTTCCACATACTCCGGATCTTCTACTGCCAGGTCATAACGAAGGCCAGAGGCAATGGCAATTTTCTTGATTCCTGGCAACGCCCGTGCTTTGCGATAAAGTTCGGTGGTCTGCTTGTGTGAGGTTTTCAGGTTTTTGCAGATTCCCGGAAAGACACAGGAGAGCCGACGGCAACTGGCCTGAATCTGATCATCCTTACAGTTAAGGTAATACATATTGGCAGTCGGACCACCCAGATCAGAAATCTGACCAGTAAAGCCCGGCACTTTCTCACGAATATCTTCCAGCTCTGCCAGCACTGACTCATGTGAACGACTCTGGATCACTCGCCCTTCGTGTTCCGTGATCGAGCAGAACGAACACCCACCAAAACAGCCCCGCATAATATTTACAGAGGTTTTGATCATGTCGTAGGCCGGAATTTTGGCATTGCCATACGACGGATGTGGCCGACGCTGATAGAACAGACCAAAGACACCATCAATCTCAGGGGTTGCCAATGGAATGGGTGGCGGATTAACCCATAGCTCACGGTTGCCATGTTTTTGTACCAATACCCTGGCATTGTGCGGGTTGGACTCCTGATGCAGCACCCTCGAAGCATGGGCATAAAGCGACGGGTCATTGCGCACCTTTTCAAACGAAGGCAGTCGTATACAGGTCGTTCCAGGGTTCAGCTTTTCTTCACGATGCAGTGGCATCGGAATAATCCGCACCGGCTGAACCTCATTAATGGATGCACTCTCTTCGGTTTGACAGCTTTCTTCTTCTTTATAGTCGTAAGGGCTTGATCCAAACGCTTCCTGCAGAGAACTGATTTCCCGTGGCCAATCAATTCGGGAGGAGTCGATTTCTGTCCAGCCACCAGGCACCTGCGGCTTAACAACCACCGTACCGCGCACATCATGGATATCTCGAATATTAACCCCGGCAGCCAACCGGTCGGCCACTTCTGCCATGGCTCTTTCAGCATTGCCATAGAGCAGGATTTCTGCGGTTGCATCCACAAGCACTGAACGTCGAACCTCATCACTCCAGTAATCATACTGAGCTATACGGCGAAGACTGGCTTCTATCCCCCCCAGAATGACCGGAACCTCACTGTACGCCTCTTTGCAACGCTGACTGTAGACAACCACCGAACGATCCGGACGCTTGCCAGGCTCTGCATTCGGGGTATACGCATCGTCATTGCGAACTTTCAGGTCCGCAGTATACCGGTTAATCATGGAGTCCATGTTGCCGCCGGTCACACCAAAAAACAGGTTGGGTTTACCCAGACGTTTGAAGTCTTCAGCATTGCTCCAGCCTGGCTGGGCAATAATCCCTACACGAAACCCCTGAGATTCCAGAAAGCGGCCAATCACCGCCATCCCAAAGCTGGGATGATCCACATAGGCATCGCCGGTCACAATAATGATGTCGCAGGAATCCCAGCCCAAATCGTCCATTTCCCGGCGGGACATAGGCAGGTACGGGGCTGTGCCATAACACTCTGCCCAGTACTTGGGGTATGAAAACAGGTCAGGGGCAGTTTTTGGTGTGGGCATGAAATCTTCGGTGCTGTGATGAAAAACGGACTATTTTCACAGAAATCGCCCGTCAGTCCTACCCCGGTATTTAATTACATAATGCTGAATTGCGAAAAACGAACGCTATCAACAGAATTTCTGACATAAACATCCAGCAATTTAGCCTCAGGCTTTTCGTGTGACACTTAGTGCAGAAAAAAAGCTCCCTCCATGGAAAATATCTGAAACATTAAATCGGCTAAACCATGTGTTGCTCTCTCCAATCAGCAAAACCAAGGGTACTTGATGCACTGGTCCTAGGCCCACTGGCAAAATCTTGCTCAACATAATACCCTCTACCCCCTAAATCTTTATTACCCAACAGCTTAATCCCTTCATCTACATGACATTTTCTTGATACTTGCTTTGGAACAACATTCAGCCCAGGGGCTCCAGTGCTTGCCATTTTTGACATCATTATATTCAGTGCCATGACTGGAGAAGTTGCTTCACATATGGCAATCCGTCGCCCTTCCTCAGATAACTGATAGCATTTCTTATCAGGAACAGGGCGGCCCACCATTTCATGGTCAGCAAAAAAATCAGGGTTGCTTGGTAAATAGCAACCAGGAATGTTCTTATTAACTTCAGGGAGCGCACTGACCATTGCCTTTGGTATTGCAGGAGATGTTAAACCAACTGGCAATGAACGTTTTGGGGCACCTCCATTCGCAATTCCAGTGGTCGAATCGAGCCTGGCTTCCCTCTCTTGCTTCTTAACCATATACCGATGATTTTGAAACCAGATTCTAACTTGTGTTTCAGTTAGTTCCAGTTTCGTTGCCAGTTTTTGTTTTTGCTTTTTTGTAATATATAAATTACTTCCGAAAACGTTCGACAGTTCCTGAGTCTGATAAGCTGAAAATAGCACCCGTTTCTTCTTTTTGCATACACTCCCTGCGTTTCCTTCCCTAGCCACTGGCTCGCCCACTTTAACGTGACTATATAATTCAGAACTCTGGGTATATGTACTAAATGGACTGGCAAATGTTGAGTTCCTTTGAGATAACAAAGTGCTCTCTGGAGTACAATGCCCGGTACCGACATTGATACTTCTGCCCCCAACGTTTTGAGTTAGAAAGCTGAAGCTGTGCGGTTGGACCGTCACAGTCCGCTGACTCTCAAAAGCACTACTCTCCTGGGCAGGCCTGGAAACAAAATCAACAAATCCATATGAGCTTGCAGTACTTTGCGGTAACCCCGCTATACCGTGATTAACATTCACTTTGTACTCCCCTCATTTCTGAGTATGTCTCTTAACTCCCTTTTTAGTATTTTCCCGGTAGCACTGAGCGGAAATTCCTGAGTAACCCGTACATATCTTGGGTATTTATAGTCCCCCAGTTGCTGCCGTGCCCAGGTTTTCACCAGCTCAGGGGAGAGTTCACAACCTGCATGCAGAATCAGGCAGGCCATAATCTCTTCCACATAATAATCATCAGGTACACCAATGACCGCTGCCTGCATAATGTCAGGATGAGCCAGCAAAACCTCTTCCACCTCCCTGGGGTACACATTAAAACCACCGCGAATAATCAGGTCTTTCTTCCGGTCAACTATGTAATAGTTACCCGCTTCATCTCGATGGGCAATATCACCCGTATGGAACCACCCATCTTTCAGCACTTCAGCAGTCTGTTCAGGTTTATTGAAATACCCTTTCATCACGTTATGGCCACGAATGGCCAGCTCACCATCCTGACCAAAAGGCAGAGCATTTCCTCCATCATCAACCACTTTCAGTGCGACACCAGGAATGGGCCGCCCAATGGAGCCGGGAATGCGTTCCTGATCCAGAGTATTGAAACAGGCAACCGGTGAAGTCTCTGAGAGCCCATACCCTTCAAGAATGGTGACCTTAAAATTGCCCTCAAATGCCTTCATCACTTCCAATGGCATAGGGCCTCCACCACTGATGCACAGCCTCAACCGGTCGGTAATGGTTTGCCGGTCATCCTCAGACAACTCGGCCTCAGCACCATTCAGGGCAATATACATGGTGGGTACACCAGCAAAGAATGTGATCTTCTCCTGCGCCAGCAGTTTCAGTGTTTTCGAAGCGTCGAAGCGAACCATCAATACCATGGTGGATGCAGAAGCAACGGCATGAAGCATATGCGCCGTCTGGGCAAAAGTATGGAATAGTGGCATAACCACCAGGTGGGTATCATTCACATCCGTCATCAAAAGGGCTGAACAGATCAATGCATTCATCGACAGATTATGGTGTGTCAGTTCAGCGCCTTTTGGCCGACCGGTTGTGCCAGAAGTGTAAAGAATCGCAGCTGTATCATCAGATGCTCGATCCTGTGGATCTTCCAATGAGCTGCCTGACAGCAATGCTGAGATAGTGGACTCACCTCTCCACTCTTCCGTTTTAAGGTCTCCGGTAATCGCAAAAAAGTGTTCGCAACTGCTTACCTGCTGAAAAGCCTCCAGCCCAAATTGCCCCAGTGGCAGTTCATCCGAACCCTCGAAACACAGAAAGGCCACTGCCTGGCTGTCTGTCAGGTGGTAAGCAATTTCCTTAGGCTTTAATAGAATGTTCAGGGGCACCACAACGGAACCGGCACTGAGAATGCCGTAATACACCATCAGGAACTGGGGAATATTGGGACAGCTCACGGCAACCCGGTCACCGGGTTTTATACCCTGTTGCTGCAGTCCTTTACCAATGCTGGCTGCTGTCTCTTTTAATGCCTGATAACTGATACGCAGATCACCAAACACAATGGCAGTTTTATCAGGATAGACAGCAGCACTCCGATAAAGGAAATCAGCAAGATTGGACATAAAACCAACACCCTAAAGAGAATATCAAATGACTCCCTTCAGATAGTAGACACCGACCTGTGAAAGCTCAAACCCGGTTCTTTAAAACAAACTGGCCTGGGACGTAATGATTTTGTCAAAGTCCATATCCACAAAAGGCAGGATACCATCCGCAATGGGCTTTAGCTGTTTGGCAACATAGTGGTCATAATCAATGGTGCTGTTGAGATATTCGACAGGCTGCGGGCCAATAACCGTAATAAGGTATTGAACGGTACTTTTGCTCTGATACTGAAGAGGCTTACCTGCTGCCCGGTTATAATCATCAGCCATACGCGCAGCACGAACCTGAGGAGGGACATTCTTCACATAGTCATTCAAACGTCGACGTAACCTTTTTTTATACACCAGCTGATCGTCTTTTTTCCCACCCCTGACAGCTTCAACCGTTCCCAGTATATAGGCTGACGGATCGCTGCCAGCAAACACCAACCTGAGCAACTCGGCCTGAAATTCACGCGCGATTGAGGTCCAGTCAGACCGAACGGTCTCAAGCCCCTTACAAATGAGTTCTTCACTGCCTTTACCCACTTTCAAGCCCGCATAACGCTTCTTACTGCCCGTTTCAGAGCCGCGAATGGTCGGCATTAAAAATCGTCGATAGTGGGTCTCGTATTCCATCTCCAGACAGGACGTTAACCCATAAGAAGTCATCAACAATGTTTTCCATCGAGCATTAATTTCTGTGGCAAGGCTCTGTCCAATTTCGTCAGCCTCATCATGGGAAAGCATTTCTTCCAGCAGAACAAAAATGGAATCCGTATCGCCGTAGATCACCTGATGTCCCTGCTCTTCAACCCACTGGGAGGTCTGCTGCATAATCTCATGGCCGCGCATGGTGATGGAGCTGGCCAGCCGGGTGTCGTAAAAGCGACAGCCGCCAGAACCCAGAACCCCGTAAAAAGAGTTCATCAGGATTTTGATCGCCTGAGAGCGAGCGCTGTCTTTTTCTGCCTTGGCCTGATCCCTCTGCTGCCAGAGCTGAGTAATAATCTCGGGTAAAAAATGCCGTTCCCTGGAAAACACAGCCCCTTTAAAACCGGGAATGGCACGATCAGGATCTTTCAATCCTTCTACCAACCCCAGCGGGTCAATCTTGAACGTTCGAATGATCGAGGGGTACAGGCTTTTAAAATCCAGAACCAGTACATTACTGTACAAGCCCGGCGCTGAATCCATAACATAACCGCCTGGAGAAGCCAGTCCGCCCCCTTCGGGAAGGTTCGGCGCAACATATCCCGCGCGATGCAATTTCGGCAGATAGAGATTAGTGAAGGCCTGTACTGAGCCACCGATTCGATCCAGCTCAAGCCCAGTGAGTCCACTGCGTAATCGGAGAAAATCCAGCAATCGCGTTTTTTCAAATATCTCCGTTACCAGACGACAGTCTTCCAGATTGTATTTCGCCAGCTTCTGCTTATTGTGATGAAAATCGTGAGTAATTTCGCTCATCCGATTACTCACATCGTTAATGGCCTTGCCCTTACCTAACAACTTCCGGGCAACCGATTCCAGACTGAAGCTTTCAAAATGCCAGGTGGCAGACTTCAATGCATCAATGCCATCGATCACCATACGGCCAGGTATTGAAACATAGCCTTCACCTGCGTCGCTGTTTCGCTCCCGCCAGCTGGCAGACTGACGGCCTCTGCCCAGTTTCAATGGCATTCTGTGCAGAGTTGCACGTTTCAATATGAGCCGGAAATCGAAGTTAATCACATTCCAGCCAATGAACAGATCCGGGTCATACTGGTCTACCTGCACTTCCAGTGCTTCAAGCAATGCCCGTTCATCAGCTACCCACAGAATATCGATATCTTCCGAGTGATTATCTGTTGAAGGCTTTTTATACGCTGAAGGCTCCCCTATCATGATTACCGTCGAGATGTTCTCCCCATAGAGACCAATAGAGTAAAGCTCCCCTCTGGCAGAACACTCAACATCCAGAGAAACAACCAGAAATGACGGCACATATTGGGCTGGGCGGATACGGGCATGACGATATTCCAGAAATCCCGGTCTCTGAATCGGCTCACCCGTAAACGCCAGAGGTCCATAGGTAAAGCGCTCCATCAGGTAGCGGTCATGGAGGCGGATATCCGCTTCATAGATGGGCAGAGACTCAGAACAGAGTAACCGCCGAGCTCGCTGGCTGCTATCAATGGTATTGAAGTAGAGTGCCGTGACAGGCTGATGATGAAACGTGGTTAGCTCCAGATGCCGAAGGGAAAAGGTTATCTGGGCATGGTTCAGCAGCGTTTCAGCCTGTTTAAACGCAGCCGTTTCCACAAAAAAGACGGGCTGTTCCCCTTCGATAACCAGGCATACCGGTTGGTCATCCGTCACCAGCCAGAACACCATTTCAGTCTGGTTACGCCGGTCAGAACTCTGCCTGCTTAATAGAAAACCTTTTTTCCCTGATACCATTTTGAAGATTGTGGAAAATGAAGATAGTACCATCTTACCTTGATTCAATAAGAAAGGTCAGATGGCGATCATCAACTTCTCACTCTTCAAAACGGCTTTTCCTGTGCACTCAGATTGAGCTGATTTTAAAAGCACCAGTCATATCAAAGAGCAGCCTCAGGCAAACCAAAAGAGACTGGGAACAATTGATTCAGCCTGCTGAAGAGACGATCCTGCCCGGTAAGAATGTAACCCAGGCTGTCCATACTCTCCGGCGATATGACGTTGTTACTAAGCACCGTGTGCCGATACTCCTGTATGGTAATGCCTGCTAACAGATATACCGCCAGACGTAGCTGTGAGCTGACATTCAGACAGTTAATAACGTCACCTCCATCAGGAGCAGCATGGTCAGCGACTTCTGGATATCGCTCTTCCAGATTCAACTCTTTATGAACCATTCTATTGAGCTCACTTTCCCAGCTTGGATCCATCAGGCCATTTTGCCTTCACATTTTCGGCAATCAACTCCTGAACAAAAATGGTATCAGCCCATTCACTCTTCAGAACCTGATCATAATGTGCTTTATAAATGAACGTACTTTGGAAGAATCCGACTCGTCATACCCTCCCGTTAAACCTCCTGTAACTGTATGTGTGGCAGCTACAGGAAGTTCTCGCTCAGGACATCCAGACAGCAGCAGAATGGCCAGACCGTGACTCTGGAGTACTATTGAACTTTGCTAACATTTTTTGAAGTGCACTAATTGGTGATTTAGCTACCGTACAATAAACAATATCTCTATCAGAAAGTAATGTGTATGTCTTCTGTACACCTACTCCTTGCAAAATAAATGGAGATATTTTCTGACTGGCCAAAAAGCCTCGGGAAACAGCTCTGGATGTCTCCATATTTTGAAAGAAGTTGCTTCCACTCGCTTGAGTAAGCTGGTTTTTGCTATTCGTTCTTTTATTCTGAAACCATACTTTTACCTGTTCGTCAGTCATCTGTAGACTTGAAGCAAGCCTCGAACGATCAGCGCCTGAAATATAATTATGTTGAGCAAATGCCTTATTTAGTTCTTGAACTTTCCACGGAGGAAAGTTCGTACGTATTTTCCGTCCCTTATGCTCGTGGCCTGTTTGCGGAGAAAACGGTTCATTCGTATCAGCCTCTCTTTTTAACATCTCAGAAGAAGCAGGCTGGCCACTATCACTTGCATTTTTCGAAGCGGCTGCTGTCCAGCCATAAGCCCCAAAACCAGGTTCAATGCAACATCTTGCCGCTTCCTGATAGAGCCTGTAACTACGGTTAGTATCAAAACCCGGTGCCATAGCAGCCTGATGAAGCAGGGGCATACTCCTTGATACATCACCTACACTTGAAATCCCTGAGCCAAAATCTCTTGAAGTTGAAAGGGAAGCATCCATTGCCTGTGGTATCACTGGAGATAAACTGTGCACAGAGTGGACTCGAAGTGTGTCAGAGTGCGCTACAGAAAACCTGCCATACGAAGGTGTTTGTCTCGCTTCTGCTCCACCGGCTGAACCGCTTTGAACCGTTTCGGGAGCACTAACAGCGCCAGGCAAAGATATGTCAGAAGGGTTGGGGATAAGACCTGTCGGATACATAAATTCAGCCAGTTCATTGTAGATAGCCCCATACTAGACACAAGAATCAAAAAATCTAATTAAAAATAGTTTTCTGTAATTACTATTAAACAATCAAATTTATATGCTTTTTGAACAGCTCACCCTTCAATCCTATTTTTTTGAGAATATAAAAAAGCCCTGCAGTTAAACCGCAGAGCCTTGATTAATTCTTTAACTACCTCAAGCCGCTTTCTGCTGCTGAGACTCTGGCGTACGAATCAGGTAATCAAACGCTCCCAGTGCCGCAGTAGCGCCACTGCCCATGGCAATAATTATCTGCTTGTAAGGAGCTGTGGTCACATCACCCGCTGCAAACACACCTGGAAGAGATGTTTCACCCTGGGCTCCGACAATAATCTCACCGCGAGGGCTCAACTCCAGAGAGCCTTTCAGAAACTCGGCGTTAGGCACCAGACCAATCTGGACAAAGATACCCGACAGCTCAACCGCTTTGCTCTCATCGGTGGCCCGGTCGGTGTAACGCAGCCCAGTCACCTTCTCACCATCGCCCAGCACTTCAGTCGTCAGTGCTTCGGTAATGATATCGATATTGCCCATGGAGCGAGCCTTGCGCTGCAGCACTTCATCTGCCCTTAATTTGCTGTCGAATTCCAGAACCGTCACGTGCTCAACAATTCCGGCCAGGTCGATTGCCGCTTCAATACCGGAGTTACCTCCACCAATAACAGCAACTTTCTTACCCTTGAACAAAGGACCATCACAGTGTGGGCAGTAAGCGACACCTTTACCACGATATTCCTGTTCACCGGTCACATTCATCTCTCTCCAGCGGGCACCGGTAGCAATAACCAGTGAGCGACTCTTCAGGGTTGCACCGCTTTCCAGCTTGACCTGGATCAGGTCACCCACCTGTTCCGCCGCAACAATCCGGCTGGCACGCTGCTGAGTCATGATATCCACATCGTAGTCACGAACATGCTCTTCCAGACTCGCCGCCAGTTTAGGGCCTTCAGTTGCCTTTACTGAGATAAAGTTCTCAATACCGATGGTATCCATCACCTGGCCACCGAAACGGTCAGCAACGATACCGGTCCGAATGCCTTTACGGGCACTGTAGATAGCTGCAGCATCACCTGCCGGGCCACCACCAACCACCAGCATATCAAACGGTGCTTTTTCAGAGATGGCTTCAGCCTGGCGCTGAGCTGCTCCGGTGTCCAGCTTGTTCAGGATCTCCTGAAGGGAGATACGCCCCTGGGCAAACAATTCACCGTTCAGGTAAACCGATGGTACGGCCATGATTTTCCGCTCGTCCACTTCTTTCGGGAACAAAGCGCCATCAATCATCACATTGGTGATATTTGGGTTAAGAGCGGACATGATGTTCAGTGCCTGCACCACATCCGGGCAGTTCTGACAGCTCAGGGAAACGTAGGTTTCAAAGCGGTAGTTACCTTCCAGTGCTTTTACCTGCTCTGCCACCGCATCATCCACCTTGATCGGGTGGCCACCACTGTGCAGAAGTGCCAGAACCAGAGAGGTGAACTCATGTCCCATGGGCAGGCCGACAAAACGGATTTCACTCCCGGTTGCAGCCGAGCGAACCAGCATGGACGGTTTGCGCTCATTGCTGTTATCTGCTTTAGCAACAGACACCTTGTCAGACAGACTGGCAATGTCGTTTGCCAGAGACTCCATTTCAGCTGACTTATTGCTGTCGTCCAGAAATACCACCAGCTCAACGGATGTTTTCAGATTCTGCAGGTAGTTCTGTAACTGGGTTTTCATATTTGTGTCGAGCATGGTCGCACCCCTATTTATTTCAAAAACGGTATTGGTAAGGCGAAAGATGATTTTTTACTTTCTTTTTCTGGGCTTTTTCTGGACAGGTTTCTCAGATAAGCCTCTTTAAAGCTGACCAGAAATGATGAATAGTCGCTTACTCAGCATTCCTGGTCAGCCTTTGGGCCTGCCCGGACTGGCTGTCCGGCCAGGCAATCAGCGATGATCCTGAAGCCTGCCTGACTTAAACATGACAGGCTCCTAATATTTAGATCTTGCCAACCAGATCCAGGGAAGGAGCCAGAGTCTCTTCACCTGGCTGCCATGCAGCTGGGCAAACTTCACCGTCGTGCTCAGCAATGTACTGGGCAGCCTGCACCTTGCGAACCAGGTCTTTGGCGGAGCGGCCAATGCCCAGGTCGTTGGTTTCGATGGCCTTGATTTCACCCTCTGGATTGATTACAAAGGTGCCACGCAGTGCCAGACCTTCTTCTTCAATCATCACACCGAAGTTGCGGGTGATAGTGCCAGTTGGATCGCCGATCATTGGGAACTGGATTTTCTTGATAGTTTCAGAGCTGTCGTGCCATGCCTTGTGGGTGAAGTGCGTATCCGTAGAAACGGAGTATACTTCTACACCCATGGCCTGCAGCTGCTCGTAATGGTCAGCTACATCACCCAGTTCAGTCGGGCAGACAAAGGTGAAGTCAGCTGGATAGAAGAACACAACAGACCACTTGCCCAGCAGGCTCTGCTCGGTCACATCAACAAACTCACCTTTGTGAAAAGCAGTGGCTTTGAATGGCTTGATAACCGTATTAATCAGTGATTGAGTCATTTGATTTACCTTTTTGGTTTGTGTTGCTGACGTGATAAAGAGTAAGCCCGGCGAGACAAAAAACAAAATTAATTAAAAGAATTGTATTAATAGTTTTTATCAATCATATGATATGTAAAATAAGGAACACGATATGGAAGTCACCCTGTGGTCCTCTGCAGTCCTGATAGCAGTTGGAATACTGGCAGGCATGATCAACACCCTGGCAGGTGGTGGTTCTAATCTCACGTTACCAGCCCTGATGGTGATGGGAATGCCTGCTGATATTGCCAATGCCAGTAACCGGGTGGGTATCTTTCTGCAGAGCCTGACCGGAGCCCTGGGCTTCAAAAAGCATAACCGGTTGGAGAGTGATGAAGTTCTGCCCATGATGATCCCTACCCTGCTGGGTGGGCTGGCAGGTGCATTGGCCGCCTCGTACAGCCCCGAGTGGATACTGAAACCAATGCTGCTTGGTGCGATGATCACCATGAGCCTGATTATGGTGATCCGGCCTGCCATGATTATCCCTCCGGAAGGCACCACTTCCCTGAAAGTTGCCCAATCCCCAAAATCCTGGATCGGACTCACCATAGCGGGATTCTATGGTGGCTTTGTACAGGCGGGGGTGGGCTTTATATTGCTGGCAGCCGTGTGCGGCGTCCTCCGTTACGACCTGGTGCGTGGCAACGCTTTGAAGCTGGTCTGCACACTGGCTTTTACCCTGGTTGCTCTTGTCGTCTTTATTGCCCGTGATCAGGTGGACTGGGTTCCGGCGTTGATTCTATCTATTGGCTTTATTATCGGTGCCCATCTCTCAGTGAAGTTTGCCATTAAAGCCAAACCGAACACACTGAAAAAGCTGTTGCTGGTAATGACCATCTGCGGGTGTTTTGCAGCGATGTTTTTTTAAATAGGCAGAAAGATCCCTCCTGTACTACCGAACAGCGTATGGTAATAAGCTCATACGAGCAGGATCAACGACAAGGTGAGTTTTATGCTCTCCACACCACTGCACATGGGGATAATTGGGATTATCCGCTTCTAGAACAAGCAAACTGGCTAAATGGCTTCCGAGGACTGTATATTGTCCTTCTGTATAGGCTTTATGATGAAAAATAATAAATCCAGAACCTTTTGGGTCTGCCCAGGCAAAGGTACTCTCAGGATTAGAAGCCAAATTGATTAGCAAGTGAGCCAGCGATTGATGTTGATGACGCCAGAACTCGTCTTTGTGCATTTCAAAGTCCCCACTATCTTGTGGCATTTGCGGTACTCCCTGTGGCCTGAAGTCTTGCCCTGCAATAGCAACGACTCCAGGCATTGGTCCAACTTGTCTGGGCTGAGAAAGTGAAGCCATAGGAGGTCCCTGTATTGGCGCAGAAGGCATGCGGCTATTATGTCCGGCACCAACAAACTGTTGTCTGTACTCCCTGGGAATCCCTTGTGAAATACTCCCTGAGCCTAAGGCTTGTTGCTGACCGCTCATCAGGCTCTCTTGATGTGTCTTAACACTAGCAGCAGGTCTTGAATAAGGACTCTGAGGAGAAGCATGCATACGATGTAGCGGCCCACCACCATGGGAAGACATAAGTCTGGCAGTAATAGAACGCCCCTGAGTATTGAAAGCATTTTGGACAGGTCCGCATTCAGCCCGAACCAAAGCAGGCATTTGGCCGAAAGCATTTTGGACAGGTCCGCATTCAGCCCGAACCAAAGCAGGCATTTGGCCAGTAGCTGGATGCCCAGATTGAACAAGGCTCTGATTCACAGCGCTCTCAGCTGCACATGGTGCAACCTGACGAACCTGGCCTGGTTGTGCATACATTAAAGGATTCACGGTTCCTCCCATATATGGAGCCCCATGCCCTGTCTGCTGCGCACTGACAGGACCCACTGATCCGACAGCAACCATCGGTTTACTGACCTCAGCTTGAGGATTTTCTGTTCTGGGTATTTGCTGTGGTGAAGCCTGGCCTGGCTGGCTGACAAAATGACCTGCCACCATTTCGCTTGAGATTGTTACTGGTACCTGTTGACTTGCAGGATGGTTAGCAGGACTGGCTGAACTTTCCGCCATTAACGGAGGGGGAACTGGATTGAAAGATTGATTTCCCTCGCCTCCAACAGATTGAGCATATACCGGATTGCCAGTGCCGGGAGCTTGACTACTTGGGACGGGAGCAGGAGAAAATTGACCAGCTGAAATCATCTATACGCTTCCTGTCTGTTTTCACTAGACAGGGAAACATAGCCAAGAAATAAGTGGTTTGCAGAAAGAATATTTGGAATATAAAAAACCCGGCTGTTGCCGGGCTTCTTTTTCCTCGTCATATCTTTTCGATAATGTTGAGGCTGGGCTTTAGAAACGCTTGGTTACCGATGCACTGAATACATGGGCACTGTTGTCGTATTCGCCTTGGAGGTTATAGGCTGGAGATCCTCCTGAACCGTCATTAGGAGTACCATCATCATTGTAGTTGCCTTCATCAATTTTTACTTTAGAGGCAAACATGTAACCATACGCCGCATCAACGGTCCAATCATTACCCAGCTCATATTTTGCCCCAATCGTTAACCAGTTACGATCACCATCCGGAATACGTGCTGTACGGTAAGCATCCTGAACAGGGGTCTGATCAAATGCATAACCGGCTTTCAGAGTCAGCTGGTCGTTATACTTGTAACTTCCACCAATAGCCAAGGACCAGGTATTTTTCCAATTTTCCTGAACGTATGTAATAACACCTGGAGCTGGCGAACCAGGTAGAGGATCAGAAACAGGGCCAGATCCTTCATCAGAGCTAACGACTAGCTTGTCAAACCGACTCCATCGAGTCCACGTTGCCCCCGCCATTACTGTCCAGCGATCATCAATCTGATGGGTTAAGCTGAAATCAATATTTTCAGGTAAAGTAATATCCAGCTTTGCTTTCTCTTTTACAGAAGCTGAGCCTGATGTGGCGAGGAAAAGATTACCATTACCAGTTGCATCGCCTTTTAATTTCAGTTTGATACTAGAGCGATAGCTTATACCAAGAGAAGTTGACTCTTGGGGCTGCCAAATTGCACCAATATTCCAGCCATATGCCCAATCATCACCTTTTATTACAACATTATCATTGACCCCTATTTGAGCAGGGTTCACAAATCGACTGAGTTCACCTTCAGCATAAGAGGCAAATACACCAAGACCAACAGAAAGCTGGTCTGTAAATTTATAGGCAATTGTAGGTTGGATATTAATGACAGAAACATCGGTTTCATCGGCCAGATAACGACCTGCCCAGTCATCCTCATAGTCTGTGGAAGAACCAAATGGCGCATATATGCCAAGACCAAACGACAGTTGATCATCAATAGGCATTGAGAAGTAGCCAAATGGAATAACTGCTGTATTCAAGAAACCATCTTCACTTGCTTCCACAGGAGCAGTGTTACTGGATCCCTTAAACTTGCCATCAGGAATCACAACAGCACCACCCACAGTCACCTGCCGATCTTCCAGCAGAGCAATACCTGCAGGGTTAGCCGCCATAATGGAAGCATCTTCCGCATTGGAGCCCCGGCCAGCATAGGCAGTACCGGCAGCAGAAGCCGAGGACTCATTCAGAGCAAAGCCAGCAGCACCCGCCTGCATGGCCAGTGTCAGTGTCGACAGGGCAAACAGGGATTTGTTTATTCTTCTCATATTACTTCCCTTCAGGCACATCTTCAGGTGCACTTTTTATTTACATGCGTTGTTGCTATGCGAAAACTTCGTTGAATTTTCGTCAACGGATATTAAAACATTTGTTTGAATAAGAAAAGACGTGTTCATTCCCGTGCAAAACAACAGCCCATGCCAACAACAAAATTCGACACATAAAAAAAGGCCGGAGCAAGCTCCGGCCAAAAAGACTTTCATGAGATCATCACGAAAGCGTACTAACGGACCCCAAGTTTCTTAAGGGTCGAAGAGGTGAAGTAAGAGAGCTCTTTCTGCTCACGGTTCACCACCATGGGTGGATGAGGGTTGCGCAGCTCATTGGCGAAGTATTCCCGTGAAATCAGATCGTGGTGTACGGTTGAACGACGATCCATCCCTGGCATATCAAACAGGTTCAGCGAATTAACCATGGTCGTACGCCACAACTCATCGCGGTTATCGTACTGGTCTATGGCGATGGGGTTCCATTGGTCTTCATCGATAAACAGAACACGAGTCTTGTAAACATTACGCTCGCCTTCTTTCAGCTCGGCTTTGACCACCCAGACCCGATGCAGTTCATACCGCATAAACTCTGGATTAGGATGACCTTTGGTCAACAGTTCATCAAGGCTGACATCCGGACTTTCAAAGCGATAAGCGTTGTAAGGAATGTACATTTCCTGCTTGCCGATCAACGTCCAGTTGTACTTATCGGTAGCACCGTTAAAACCATAGGACTCATCGGTGGTACGCCAGTTACCCAGGCCTGCCGGTGAATCATATTTCACGGTCGGTGCGCGACGGACACGACGAATGCCTGGTGTATAGCTCCAGGCAGCCCGAGGTTCAGCACTCTGATTCACAAACTCATGAACCAGTACGGTTTTGCCTTTTTCCCGGGTCGGTGCCAAGGCTTTAATAATGGAAGCCGAACGGGGAAGCTCTTCTTTCTGGAAAGTTTCAAAATCCAGTTCCGGATTAAAGTAAGGCGCTATCCGGGTAAAATCACTGATCCCTTCCAGACGGGTACCATTACGATAAACAACTGCATCGGTAACCCGGTAATCCGAATAATAAGGCCAGTTGTTAAAGGCCATATTCCAGATCACTTCCAAAGGGCCTTCGGGGATAGGAAAAGGCACACTGCCAAAGGCATTCACAACCCCATTGCCGTCTGATGTCAGCTCAGCACGGGTAGCATTAGCCCGAACCTGCTGGATACTGAAATCCGAATACATGGCATCCCGATGCGTAGTATAGACCGGCATTTTAAACGTCTTCGGGTACGTTTTGAACAGTGCCTGCATTCCCGGAGTCAGCTTATCTTTGTACTGATCCATATTGTCCGCCGTAATCACAAACAGCGGTTTCTCATCAGCATAAGGGTCCGGATAATGATCACCGGGCTTATAGCTGGCGGGTGGCTTGAAGTTTGGGTTCCAGGCTGGAATCGTGCCTTCAGCATTACCCGCCATCTCGGCACCAAACGGTGTCAGATCCTTGCCCAGACGAGCAGCTTCCTCCTCACTCACCTTGGCGGATGCAGAAGTGGCCAGCAGAGTCATCCCCGCCATGGTCACTGCCAGTAAAGATTTTTTTATTGTCATTATTATCTCTCCGGGCGATTTTAGAAGGAGTACTTCAGGTTAACGGATACGAAGTCACGGTCGGTGTACTGGTTCTCTTCATAAGAACCAAAGTACGCGCTGTAGTTGAGGCCCGCTTCCCACTGGGTTTTGTAGATAAACTTGGTTCCAACGCTTACGCGGTCGGAGTTCTGGCCTGAGGTAAAACTACCTGCAGCAGAATTGCCATTGATGTTATGGCTGAAGTTGACGGGTACTTCCATATTGGTTCCAGGGAAGACACTGTTGTATTTAAACGTCAGTGATCCTGCGATGCCTGCTCCCGACTCATCCATTTTCTGCGAGCTTCCATCGGCAAAAGGAGTGCCATCTGTAAACTTGGTAACTTTGTTATAACCAAGCTCACCTGTGAACATAATATCATCCGCTACAGATGACGCTCCAAAGGAGTGAATCACTGATAATTGAGCCTGAACAATATTACCAATCAACACATCCTCGCGACTATTATAAAGACCGCTTTGATTGACACCGGCACCTTTCCGATAGGCAATCTCGCCCCCCACATTGGTATCACCAACAAGAGTACTGAAACTTAAACCTATCAATTTAATATCTTCAACGAATTCAGAGTGATAGCCTACTTGAACATCCCGCATTGCAAGAGGGTGATACATCCAGTCATATACAAGTGATGGACTCTTATCATGATAATTCAGGTAATAAAACCCAAAATCAGTTCCGTAACCTAAATCCTCAGCATAATAATTTACTGCAACACCCCACTGACCAGAATCTTTTGCCGACATATCAGCATTATGAATCAACGTCCCTTGCTGAGTGACTATACCCAAGGCAGCTTCATCAAGGATATCACCAGATCCAAAATAACTACCTGATTCACTGACTTCATTCTTAGCCCACTCCCACTGGGAATAAGCTGCAACACTCAAAGTATCAGTAATATCGTATTGAGCAAAAACCTGCCCAACAGGCAATAAAATATCTTTAACTTCAACACCGGGAACTGTGGTTTTGGTAGCATCAGCAGGGCTCATAGCTGAACTGATGCCCGGTATAAATAAACTCTCACCCCAACTAACAACTTGTTCACCAACTCGTATATTCAGTAGCTGTCCACCCACATCAAATCCAGCATAGACAAATGCGTCCAATATACGGGCATCGTTACCATGCACATTTTTTAGTTGGTCACTGAAGCTGTCGTAACTGCCAAATCCATTGTATACACCAGTACCGTCATTATCTGTCTTACCGTAGTACGCTCCATCGTAGAAAGCACTACCACGAATAAAAGCACCGTAATTTCTGTACTGTATGTCAGCCTCAGTCAGAATAGAGAAACGATTATTTACCATCGCACCCTTTTTAAAATTTCGGTTACCATCATCTTTGAACGGATCCGCAAGAGCTTCCTCACTCTGCTCACTTACCCGCCACCCGGCACTATAACCGACAGTGGTATCCCAGCTGACACTCACCTCATCCGCCGGTTCGAAAGAGAGCGCATAGCCGTTCTGGACAGCACCGGTAGCCACCGCGGCAGACACAGCCAATGCCAGGATCGACTTCCTTGGTATTCTTGTAACGCTATAGGCATCTGTGTTTTGCATTATCAACTTCTCGATCGGATTATTATTGTTGTTGTCATGGTGTCATAGAAGACGATTGACTTATGAAGCGGGCTGATCGTCAATGCTGCTGGCGCGCATTTGAATTTATTCGGTTTATCAATCAGCACTGTCATGAAAATCTACTAACCGGCCAGCATTTTCCCCGCCAGATTCCCACTGTCATCTACCATAAGTCTGTATCTGGCCATCAGCAATGACAAAAACGGCCAAAACTTTTCCACTAATTTTATTGGATACCTTTTGAACCACAGAGAGCACAAAGAGCACGAAGGAAAAGAAGGGATTAAATGACTTAATACAACCCCCCTGATACTTCCAGAGAGAATCAATTAATAAAAAAGCCGGAATCAACCGGCTTTTTTATTAATTCTAAATACGCATTAGAGTTAATGACTGGCTGTATTCAGTAATTCTTCTTTTCTCGGTTTCAAGCGCACCTTGCCAAAAGAGGTACCAAAGAAGATATGGCCATCTTCATCCAGCAATACGCCGGCAAACAACGTATTGTAACGCTCGTCACCCAGAACATAGTGAAAGACAGACTCACCGGTAGACCAGTTAATCCCTTCCAGCGTCCATTTACCGTTTCTGGCACCCGTGGTATAGAGCATATCAGACCCGGCACTGACCAGAGGCATGGCATTCGGTGAACTTAACGAGGTATTCACCCAGGCATTTTCCAGACGCTGCTTTTCAGGATTCCAGGCGAATTTCTGAATACCGTAGGGCTGATACTCTTCACGGGTTCCGAGAAACCCGTTCAGTAACATGGCGGCTTTCTCTGGAAAATACCAGGGCATTTTGGGCGTATTATTGACCATCACCGCACCATACCCGGATACCACCACCGACTGCTCTGACTGAACCGACAACTCAGGATCGCCCATATCAACGCGGATAATACCGGCTACACGACGATCATTGGCTTCCGGTAATTTTTCCCAACCGGCAGGAATCTCATTCCTCCAGTAGAGCAGAAGGTTCATTTTCTTATCACCATCAGTGATAACAACAAATGAGTCCTCATCACCAAAGCCCATCAGGCTGGGCGTAGAACCGGTACCCTGCCCAGCCGTATTGCTGTACTGAACCGCCCATGCACCGTCTTTTTCATCAATAGACAGCTGCTCATTTTTCCAGATCACCTTATGCATATGATTCTGGGAAGCGACATAGATACCGCTCTCATCAACCGCCTGACCATTGCGAACCCAGCCTTTGCCGGTAACACCGGTAGCGGCATTCTCTGCATCTTCTTCTACAGCATACTTGAGACGAACCACACGCTCTTCAGTGAAATCTTTTTTAACAGAAACGATATAACCGTGCTCTGTAGCAAAAACAATCCAGCCATCGAAGGTCATATTCATGCCGATCATCAACCCACTGACCGAATCAGGCATGGTCCACTGACGTTTTTTCACAATCTTGCTTTTTGAATCATCAGGGTCGGCATCACCGTACACTGTAATACCCCGACCACCATTGTCACCAATGTAGTAATCGTGATTGTTATCCAGCAACGTGTAGACGCCGGAGAGTTCCTTAAACATATCTGCCTGTTTAAAGGCAAAATACATGGCGGAAATCCCTTCCCGGGAGCGCAGCTCTTCTAATGCATTTTCAATTTCAGGACGACTGAATGCTTTTCCTTCAACTGAATAGCGATCAATAATATTGAAGCTGTCGTGTTCTGCTTTGAACACTCCATTGGCACCATTGCTCCAGAGTACTCTTTTTCCGTCCGGGTAAACGCCTGAGATACTGGTACCAAACTGGAAGGGGCCAGTATGACGATACTGTAGTTCAAAACCATCCAGTGTACGCGACGGCCCAACCGGCCCGGGCTGGGGAACCGAATCCTGCTGAGCTGAAGTGGTATGACCGATAGGATTGGTGGAGTCCGCCAGATGCGGATTGCGAGGCGCCGGATTAGCCGCATCAACCTGACCGGCAGTAAAAAGACTGCCAACCAAAAGAGCACTAACACCAAGGCTTCGAGAATGTTTACAGCATAAAGCAGTCGAACGAAAGACTTTCCCAAACAGCCCTGAGCGAAAAATACCGCGTACCCGAAACCATGGAACGGCAAAGCACTTTGTGAACGGTATTTTTCTTGTAAACGGAGATTTACGGCTTGTTATATCCATTGTCGCAATGCTTCTTTTTTATAGTTGTTTTTAGATCCCGGATTCCAAAGATTGAACAGACCTGCGCTGGAAAAGATCTTTGGAACAATGGCCGTACCTTAAAATTAAAGCAAGCAAACAAACAATAACAAAATCGGCCATAAATGAATGTCTCTGAAACAACGAAAAGCACAAAGTAACTGCTCATGATTTTCCAAGCCAGACACACACCCTCACTCCCACGGTGCTCCATGGGAATAGGATGCTTGATCACAGAAGACATACTCAACCACGCAGAAAGAGGGAACGAGTTAACGTACTATCCCAGCGTGGCGACACTTTTCAGAATCAAACGTACCAGCATGGTCTGACGGGTAACGCCTGTTTTTGAGAAAATAGAACGAAGGTGCGCTCTGGCAGTATTCCGGCTAATCCCCAGCTCTTCTGCGGTTTCATCCAATGTCAGTCCATTGGCCAGAATCATTGCCAGCTGGGCTTCGGCCGGTGTCAAATCAAACAACGTTTTGACAATATCCCTGGGAGCCTGGGAATGCTGGTCCGGATCACCCACAAACAAGACAACAGAAGGTGTATGCTTGGCTTTAGTCCATTGAGAGGGAGGCACTGAACGAACCACAATACCCAGGTCACTCTTGCCTGAAGGCCTCTGTACTCTGAGCGCTTCCACTACGGAAGGCTGATTATCATTTTGCGCCGCTAATACATCTCGTATCAATTCCTTCAAACGCCGGGTATCCCGGCTGCTACCAACCTGCAGTGAACCACCAATCAGCTCAATGCCATCTTTCGCCTTCAAAAGATCGCCCGCCACCTGATTGCTTTGCAAAACCTTGGCTTCCTCATCAAGGATAATAGTGCCTACCGCCAGTTGATTAACGGCCCCGGCATAAAGATTTCGCTCTGTTTCAATACGCCCCAACTGAGTATGCAACTCAATAGCTTCTTGAAGATGAGGAACCAGCAACTCAACCAAACCCTTGTCTTCTTCGTTAAAGGTATTACCTTTATGGCCACGACTGATTCTCAAACTGTATTTCGCGCCATTTTCCGTACTGATATCAACGCCCAGTACATGAAATACATCCATGGGCTCAAGGAACTGTCGACAATATTCAGAATTTATACGTTCGTTGCCAGAAACAAACTCGTCAAGACTGACTACTTTGGCACTGGGGAGGTCAACAAAAGGATCCATCGCGTAAAAATGGCTGTTATAGGAAGCGACAAAATCTTTTCCGGTAGAACCTGTCGTGAGAAAAAGACCATCATGGTCGTCAGTAGGAGGACTGATAACAATCGTCACATAGTTAGCTTCCAGCTTACTTTGCAGGCGATCAAGAAAACCCGACCATGGAATGCTTTCCAGAATCCCCTGATACAGGGCTTTAATTAACCGGCTAAACTCTTCAATATCGATGGTATTTGTCATAATTTATTCTTTTTTTACTCATTATCGTCTAAGCAGACGATAAAAAACCGAGATAGCTTGTGCTAATTTAACAAAAAAGAATTAAAAAAACTGTACGCATTGCGTTTTTTTATATTATTCATCTTAAACCTGCCTTCAAATCTCCTGACTTATACCACTGACTAATTAACGCGCTACACAAAGTCATTAAGAATCACATTGGATATTTTCTGCAAAAGCGCCGTTTGCTGATCCAGACAGGGTTCAGAAAAGGCATTCCTGCCTGATATCTGCTCAAACAATTTAGCGGAAGTAAAATAACCAAGACAGAGGTTAAACCAGTTCACAATAATCAATGCCACTTCAACATCGGTTGCATTTTTCTTAATCTGTAAATGGCGAAACAGCTGCTGCCCTCGCACCACCAGACTGGATAACCACTCCTCCAGCCAGACACCACCAGAGCCATCAGACTGCAAAAAACTGTCAGTAGAGAGCGCTCTTTGCAGCAATATAACGACATGAGGAGAGCGGGAAAGCAGGCGAAACATCACTGCAGGAAGAAGCTCGACCTGTGCCTTATCAATCTCGTTGACTGATAACATGTTATCCATTGTATCCGCCAGTGGCCTGAGTGCCCGCTCCAGAACCTGCCGGTAAAGTTCATCTTTACTTTTAAAATGACGATAGAGGCCCGGTTCACGAATACCAACTTCACCCGCGACCTCCCTCAAGCTGGTACCACCATAACCCTTTAGCGCAAAAATACGCTCAGAGACGTCCAGTATTTTTTGAGCAGTTCGCTCACCTTTGGTCATTTTTTTATCAGCAATCACATCAGTCATGGCTTAAATGTTATCAGCGATTAACTTTTTTTCAAACCATCAACAAAAACAGCATTGATAAAAAGTTAATATGTGATAACTTTTACCGGCGAATCGCTTATTACAATAACAAAGGAACACACCATGCCGATGGACTTACCACTGAGCAAGCTGGTCAGCGACGATGGCAGCCATGTTCACCGGAAAATATTCACCGACCCTGCTATTTATGAACTGGAGAAGCAACACATCTTCAGTAAAACCTGGGTATACATGGGTCATGAAAGCCAGATCCCCAAAACCGGAGACTTTATTACCAGCTTCATCGCTGAAACACCGGTCATCGTTTCCCGCGCCGGTGACAAAGAAATCTACGTCACCATCAATAGCTGCAGCCATCGTGGTGTTCCGGTATGTCGTGCTGACCAAGGCAACACACGTCGCTTTGTCTGTCCTTATCACAGCTGGACCTTTAATAATAAAGGCGACCTGGTATCAATCCCTCAGGAAAGAAAGGTCTGCAATAAGCCTGACAAAGCAGGGCTTGGACTGAAGCGAGTTCCCAGGGTTGAAACCTACAGAGGACTGATCTTTGCCTGCATGGATGAAAATGTAGAGCCGTTGACAGACTTCCTTGGTGAGATGGCCTGGTACCTTGACTGTTTCTTTGACCGCTTTGATGGTGGTATTGAGGTTATTGGCAGCCCTCACAAATGGACCATTAACTGCAACTGGAAGCTCCCCGTTGAAAACCATCTTGGGGATATCGGTCATGGTCCCTATCTTCACGGCTCCATTCTACAAGGCACGCCTCAAGTACAGGAACTGGAAGATACCGGCCTGAACGTTGTTCCAAAGCCTGGCCACGGCCTTTCCGTCCGACTGATGCCTGAAGGCACACCGGACGAAATGTGCATGTTTGGCATGGATGGTGTTGCCGGCATGGACCCAGAGGTTAACCAGTACCTTAGAGAAAGCCATAAGAAAGTCACTGAGCGTCTGGGCGAAGTGCGCTCAAGACTGAAACCCCTGTGTTACAGCGTTTTCCCCAACCTGTCATTTCTCTGGCCTAACATGACCCTGAGAACCAGCCACCCCCGCGGGCCCGGTCAGATTGAATACTGGTCCTGGTTTGTCATCGAGAAAAATGCGCAGGAACACATCAAGGAAAAGCTGAAAATCCATTACACCATGATGTTTGGCCCTGGCGGTCTTCTGGAAGGTGAGGACGCCGAAGCCTGGTCACAGCAATACAGTGGCAGCAATATTGATTATGCCGATGATCGTACCTATTACTATGGCCTCGGTCTCGGTGAAGAAGAAAACCATCCGGAAATCCCCGGCAAGGTCGGTAGCTGCTTTAACGAGCACTATGCCAGAGAATTCTATCTGCAGTGGCGTCAGCGCCTGGAGCAGGGCATTCAGGAAACTTCCAAGCTGGAGATAAAATAATGACCGAAATTACCCGCGACCTGATTTGTGACGTTGAGCAGTTTTATTATCGTGAAGCCCGTATGCTCGACAACCGGGAATACCAGCAGTGGCTGAGACTGGTGACCACTGACGTCGAATATCGAGTGCCTGTCCGCTATATCCCTCAACCGGACGCCAGGAAAAAGGAAACCGAAGCATTCCTCAGTGTGGAGCAGGAACTGAGCCAGGGACTTGAACCCGACTTCAGAAAAGAGAACTTCTTTATTCTTTCACTCAGAGTAATGCGTGCCTTCAAGCTAAACTCCTGGACGGATAATCCACCCGCCAGAACACGACGCTTTATCAGTAATATTGAAGTGTTACCGGCAGATCAGGAAGGCTGCTATGAGGCCTATAGCAACACGATGATCTACCACAGCCGCCACCAGAAGGACAATCACACCTTCACTGCACAGAGAAAGGACCTTCTCCGTCTAGAAAAAGGTGAGCTCAAGATTGCCAAACGGGAGGTCATTATTGACTGGAATGTGATTACGGGACCATCACTGAGTATTTTCTACTGAATATACAGTCACCAGAAAAGGCTCCTGAAGCCAGGAGCCTTCTTACTCCCCTAAAAAGCAACACCTTACCTATTTAACAAACTATATTCTGTCAGCAATTCCCGATAAGTTGATTACCATCAATAATACCAAGGGTTAGAGGGGAAGTAGCTATTCCTGTAATTGTCGTATAACTGTGCCTCCTTCAAATAAAAAAGCGCTTGCGGAAAAATTAATCACGCTGGTCTCAAAAGAGGCCGCAAAGATTCCGGATTTTCGACCAAAAAACAACCATGAGAAAATCTCTCTATTTGAGTATTTTTAGGAAGGCTATCTCGCCCCTATTGATGGAACAGGGCATTTTGCTTCTGGAACCGTACATTGTCCTGACTGCTGTGTGAAAAAGCCGGATAGCAATAATCCCCAGTACTACCATCAGCTTCTGGCTTGCTGTCTGGTGAAACCGGGTAAGAAGGAAGTACTTCCTTTTATGCCGGAACCCATAATTCAACAGGTTCGTCAATGGTGTCCCCATCAATAAATCTCATAAAGAGGTATTGGTCAACTATCTTGAGTACGTGGGGTGGTGGCTTGAGAATTTATAGACTCAAAAACCAATCCCAGTTTTCCTACAAAACCCGACTCTAGTATCCCTAACCATCTTGTCATTTTTAAACGGCACCAAAAGTGCCAAAATGGACTTACCGCTTCTATCCTGAAAACAAGCTTTTTAGTTATTAAAGCAGGAACCTAATTGGCTTCAGCAAGCTGATAATTAAAGTCAGTTAAATTTCAAAAAATGATGGAGATTGAATCTATGGACACTACCCAAACTACTATAAAGAAAAACCTAAACATTGCGTTTGAGCAGTCTCCAATATATGATCAAAATCAACGCCATACTTTCCGGAAAGTCAGTCAGGATCAGGAAAACACCTCATGGTTGCAACCCTTAATCAGGCTTGTTGCCGATGGATTTAGTTTTATTGGTCAAAGGGCTATAAAAACATTTAAGCCAGAGATTACAAATTCGTCTCATACAACGATCAATGAATCAGCACTCAAACGAAGCTACGATGAAGTTTATCATGATGCACTAACGCAAGAGCAATGGGATAAAAAATACCGAAAAATAGCACTGCCCGGAAATTCAAATCAATTAATGCAGTGGGTTGTATTTAATGATAAGACTAACTCGCAAAATTTAGGTGTTAGCAAAAAGCCAATGGGCGAGAATCAAATAAAGCAACTCAAAGATATTCTTTCGGATTTGATAAAGCATTATCCTGACAATACCCCCACAGTTCATCTTGTTTATGAAATATTTCAACCAGAACTATTAGATCAAGGGCAAAAAGAAAATATCCATACTTTTTTTAAAAATCTTGAAACTACTCATAATAATTTAAGGGTGATTCATTTTTGCGACATAAAAGAGAAGGCAGAATATGGAAAAACTGCCACAGATCTAAGATTACAAATAATTAAACAAGAAAATACCGGATTGAGAAAGAAATTATGGCTACTTCAAGACTTTGATAAATTAATGAGTAAAGATATCATTACTTTTAATTCAAAGTATGGATACGAATTAGACCAACTTTGGCCTAACATGCTAAAAAAGAATCCATGGTTACGAATACTTAATGGTCAGAATATATTGAACGCTTATGATACAAAAGATAGCAAGCAGATTAAAATCTTTGATGAATTTAAGAATCAACTGGATAATTTGACTCCCGCACAGTTACAAAATATTGAAGTATGTGTAGACCCTCAACCGTTAATGGGGACAGCAAAAGCCTTGTACGTTGACCTACAAAGATGCGTACTATTAAACGATTCAGATCTTATCCAAGATTCTTCAAGCACTAATGGTAGTTTAATATATCGGGATTTTGATACAACAATGTCAGCAGCCATGCCAGATATTACTTTGAAGCCCAATGAAATATTAGGAGTTCCTGATCATGTAAAATTTGATTCATTCTCATGGATGCTTCCAGTTTGTGATATTGTCGAGAATGCAGTAATGGGGGTTGCTTGCCCTAAAAACCCAACCATCAAAGCCGTTATTGAAAAAGCAAAGTCTGAAGTAATTGAATCCGACCACCCTGAATCGTTACAAGAAAATCAGCATTGCATTAATAATTACAACTACATTTATACCCAATTATCAGGAAAACTTATTACCCCAAATGAATCAACATTTTCCCATTCAAAAACTGGATCATTAAAGTGTGATAGTCTTTCATAAGAGTTAATTAAAGATGGCAAACAATAGACCCTGACTATTTCTTGCCCTATTACGGGGTGTTTTATTGCTAGGTTGGATGCTGTAATATAACTATGGCTTAAATACCCATACATCTGTGCAGCTAATGCAATTTTACATCATAAGGTCTGAACTCATCATCTTCCATGATTTGCTCCCGGTATACCCTCTCAGCCACATTATTACAGCCTTCTTCACACTTTGGGTTGTCTATACAATACCTGATTGAAACCAAATCTGTAGGCAATCCGGCCAGATCTACTAATACTGTCTGGACTGTCAGGTCTCCCATGCAACGATCATTTTGGCATACATCGCATTTTAAAATGATTTTGTCTTCATAGCTGGGTCTTGCCATGTATTGCCTCCCTATAAGATACATTTCCAAGGTGTATATGAGTAACTATACCCCATACTGAACAGCTTAAGGGAGTAGTCTTCTGGGTTCACTAGTGAAGATCACTCGTTGACCAGCTCGCCATCTTCAAGTTGGGCGATACCTACAGCAATTCCCGATAAGTTGATTACCATCAATAATACCAAGGGTTAGAGGGGAAGTAGCTATTCCTGTAATCGCAGACTTTTAGTAAGTTATTCAGCATATATACAGCCTTTGTCGTATTACCGTGCCTCCTTCACATAAAAAAGCGCTTGCGGAAAAATTGACCACGCTGGTCTCAAAAGAGGCCGCAAAGATTCCGGATTTTCGACCAAAAAACAACCATGAGAAAATCTCTCTGCATGATGCTGTCATGTGCGGCCTTGCCGTCATGCACCTGAAATATCCATCGTTGCTTAAGTTTGACCAAGACTGCCTGAATGATGCTGATAAGCTCCATAACCTGAAAGCCCTTTATGCCGTTGAGAAAGTCCCCAGTACTGCCATCAGCTGCTGGCTTGCTGTCTGGTGAAACCGGGTAAGAAGGAAGTACTTCCTTTTATGCCGGAACCCATAATTCAACAGGTTCGTCAATGGTGTCCCCATCAATAAATCTCATACTGAACTGTTAACAGCAATAATCGCAGGAAAGAGTATCCGCCTGAAAACGCCTATGCTGGATACAACATAGACTCTCAGTATTCTTGTGTTTTCAGTGTTCAGTGTGTCTGCAAAGTAATCTGGAACTCTGTCTTAATACGGAGCGGGTTGGTTCATCCATAAATAGTATGCTTGGTTAATATAAAACTATACGACTTAAGGCGTATAGTTATCGGGAATTGTTGACATTACGTACATCAGAGTCATTGGTTATGCGTGCATCAATATATTCGGCTATCTTTAGTTCCCGGCACATCGCAGCAACTAAGCCAAGGTGGTTCAGGCTTTTGAACTGGTATTGAAAAGGTGGAAAAACAATATCCCTGAATATCTGTTCAGTCCTTTGACAACAGGTTTCAGGAAAATATCAATTGGTGTGGTGAAAGACAGTTTAAAGGTACCATATATGGACAATCAACAAGCTACCTCCCCAAATAGAGACACCTCTTTCAAGCAAAATTCGCCTGAACCCATACCTCATGAAAGGTTCTATGGTAAAAAAAGAACATGGGGACGAATCATAGATCAATTCAACAAAGCGCTTTCTCAGCAAACAACAGGTGCGCGATCGCTTACAGGCTCGCCAACCTCCCCTCCCCCGCTCCCTCAGGGTATCCCTATATCGCAGCATGCAGTGCGCGCATCAATGGAACCGCTACCAAACAACTGTCTGCAGGGGCCTCATCACCAAAATCACACTTTGGGAGACCAGCCTATTCCCGCCAGGTTACCATCAAACAGCATAAGCACACCTGCTGCTCCGGAAGCAGATATGGTGGAGCATGCAGCCAATACATCAGAAGCCTCACAAGACACGAATGAATTCAGTGATGTTATTACCGAAAACATATTGTTGTCACATCAACCAATTTACTCGTCATCAATGAATGACAGTGTAGCTGCTATTGAATTGAGTAGAGATGGTTCATTTCTGGTGGCAGCCGCAGATAATGGCGATGTTTGCGTTATTAACATGTCCCCAGAGGTTTTTTCTGTGCACCCGCTGAGTCCAACTGGCACCCAAGTGCTGACAACTGATAATGAAGAGCCAGTGGACTATGATTCTGAATCCGAAAATAGCACCCACGTTTCGTGCCTGACCCTGGACACTGATCAAAAGACAGTCGCAATTGGTCATGATGATGGGCATGTTCAACTTTATAGTCTGGCGGGTACTCAATGTTCTGAGGTCGATAATAAAATCCTGCCGCCCGACACTGACATGCCAGAGGAAGAGTGTGCTGCACTAGCCTTTACGGACAATGACGAGAGGCTCCTGATTGTCAGGGATAATGGTTCAGTTGACCAATGCTATATTGAAAATGGTGCAGTTTACTTCAGTCGGCGGCTTTCGAGTGAACAGGGGACTCACAATCATCGTGCGAGCATGATTACCAACAATATTGATACCCATACAGTATTGGTTCTTACACCTTCCAATTGGCTCCAAATGATTAATTATCGGACAGGCGAGTGCCATAGCATCAGACAATTTGCCCCCCGTGCATCGGCTGTTTTTGAGACCTCAGAGTATTATGCATTAGCCCACAGCATCTCTGATTATAACGCCGAAATCTTGATCCATGACAAACATTCTGATGAGCTTTGTCATCGAATCGAAGTTGCTTCTAAATACGCCATGGAAGGGACGTTTACGATGACCTCTGATGGTCGATGGCTCCTCTGCGGTCACGGTAACAGTATCACGATCCGGGACTTGCAGGGGAACCAGCAACTCAAAACGATTGCAGTGGGGGACGCCGAGCTTATTGGGTTGTTTTGCCATCCTCAATACGCCTGGATAATACTGGCAAGGAACCGAGAAGTGATAATTACTGAGATTATTCCTCAAGAGAGCCAGCAAAGAGATCACTGGATAGAAGCATAAGGCACCACTCCCTTTATTTATTACACTGTCACTCTATAATAAAGCTACCCCAGAATGAAAACCCGCTCAGCGCCGTTTCCGCCAACTGCTACCCTTCACCCTAAAAATACACAAAGATTCGGTTCTTCTAGCAACAAACCTCTGACATCATTAGTGGAATGAGCAAATTTTTTAAGAAAAGCGCCTCAGGCCTGTTGACGTTTCGTTGCGGCATTTTGAAAGGCAACCTTACTGCATGCCGCGCCTCGTCATAGGAGGCCCTGATACGCTGAGCACGCAACGAAACGTCAACAAGCCCTAAGCATACCGACAGTATGTATGCCCCATATAAAGATAAGACTGATGTTTGTGCAAACAGAATGGACTGGACAATTGCCAGCCCACTAGAGGCGTTACTTACCAGTCTGTTTCAAGCTGCTTCTGGCGAGCCCTGGCCATCTGGTCGATATAAGTCAGCATTTCCTGGGTATTGGTTGATGGATCAGAAACCCTGGCCTTATATACGTCGATAGTCAGCTGCTGTACAGCAGGATGGTTCGAGTCGGCCATCCAGGCCCAGTCCGCCATATGACTGGCCAGGGCAAGATCTGTTTTCATCACCTCACGAGCTCTGGCAACCAGCTGATCTATACCACCAGCCAGGCCGGCAATCTCGGCACCACGAACCGCCCAGGGTGCTGGTGACCAGTCAGAAGGGATATCATTCCACCACCCGGTATACTGCTTTAGCAGCATTTTCGAGATATCTTTGGCAGACACATATTTCACCTGGAGTGTTGGGTGCTCGGCCAGCGCTTCAGGCAGTTCAATACTGTCGATAATCAGGTCTTTTCGAATCCCTTTATTCAGCGCAGCAATAGTCTGCTCTGAAATAGACTCAAGCGCCTGGGCCAGCACAACAAAATTTTCCTCAATCGCTTTACCCGTGGTAATACCTTCCCCATGAGAAGGCAGTAGAACCTCCGGCTTCAATGCTGCCATTTCCCGCATGGTTTCAGCCCACTCCTCCACGTAACGCTGAGAACGCTTGCCATTGCCCACGTTAGGCAGAAAACCCTGATAGAAATCACCCACTGCTATCGCCTTTCGACCGGGCACCCAGACATACAGGTGATCATCGGTTTCACCTTTGCGATGCTGCAGTACAAACGCCTCTCCACCAATGGTCAACTCCAGACGATCACTGAAGGTTCTGGTCGGCCAAACCAGGTCATCCCGACTGGCTGGCAACTCATCCGCCGGTTGACTCATATAGTTTGCCAGCGACCCACCCAGCTTTATATAACGCTCAAACCGGGGAATGATATTCTCATGGGCAATGATCTGGGCATTCGGACTGTCTTCTACCAGCGCATAGGTACCATAGGCGTGATCGGTATGACCATGGGTAATAATAATGGTATGGATCGGTTTATCGCTGACACTTCGAATCGCTTTAATCAGTGCAGGGCCTGCCGGTGCCATTCCGGTATCAATAACGACGAGACCTTCATCCGTCTCCAGCAGGATCGAGTTAACAATCGGCATATGGATAATCCACATGCGATCCCCTGCCTTTTTCACGGTGGTCATTTTAATAGCATCATCAATCGACGGCTGATGGTCTTTACCAAAAATATGCTGACCAATATTCTTGGAGAAGTTGCCACCAAAGCCACCACCCACCATTACCCGCTGAATCAGCTCCGGGTTTTCAATCAAGACCCGCTCACGAACATCCCCGCTAAACTGATCAGCTACCGTACTCAATACTGACTGTTTTACCACATTGGCACTGTTACGAACCTGATCACCCAACTCGGTATCACTGAGCATCACCCCTACACCGGTAAACACCAGCGCTGTCGCTGCATAGCCAATCAGGCTTTTTATTGTTGCCATTCTATTACCACTGTTTTTATTGTTTGATCAGCATTAATCTCGAGTGATTAAAACCAGAGAAGCACACACCATCATCGTCTGATAAGACTAAGGAAAAAATAAAGCCGGCATAAACCGGCTTTATTATTGAGAGCAAAGACTTACTTTATACAGAGGTTGCCGGGGTCGCACTCTTAACATTCTGCCCCTTTGCTTTACTGCCCAACAGCAGTCTGGCAAGGGCAGGCAGCAGCCAGATCGCACCAATCATATTCCAGACAAACATAAAGGTCAGAAGAATCCCCATATCCGCCTGGAATTTAAGAGGTGAGAAGATCCAGGTACCGACACCAATGGCCAGCGTTACACCAGTGAAGGTTACTGCCTTACCCGTAATCTTCAGTGTTGAGTAATAGGCTTCTTCCAGAGACATCCCCTGCTTCATGAAACTCTCTAAACGACTATAGATGTATATTCCATAATCCACTCCAATACCCACTCCCAGGGCAATAACCGGTAGCGTTGCCACCTTAACCCCAATACCCAGATAAGACATCAATGCCTGACAGAGGACGGAAGTTAACCCCAACGGGATAATGATACAGAGAACCGCTTTAACCGAGCGGAAAGTGATAAGACAGAGAACACTCACTACGGCGTATACCCAGAACAACATCTTATTCTGAGCCTGGGCAATCACCTCATTCGTGGCGGCTTCTACGCCAGCATTACCGCTGGCCAAGACAAACTGGAAGTCTTCCGTATTATTAATGGCAGCAAAATCCTGAGTTGCCTTGACCACACGCTCCAGTGTTTCAGCCTTGTGATCATCAAGGAAGAGAATAACCGGCGCACTGGAGCAGCTGGTATTAAACAATCCTGCCGCATTGGCCACTGAACTGTTCAACACATAAGGGTTACGGGAGAGGCTCTGCCATTTCATACTCCCCTCATTCAACCCTTTGATGACCTGCTTGGAAACGGTAACCAGGGAGAGTGCAGACTGAACACCAGGCACATTTTCCATATGCCACATGTATCGATCAATGGCATCCATCACCGGGTAGCTGGTACAACCCTCAGGCCTGGTTTCCAGATAGGTGATGAACAGATCAGCACTGGTTGAGTAATTGCTGTTGATAAACAGGTTATCCAGATTATACCGCGAGTCCGGATGAAACTCCGGCGCGCCTGGATCCAGATCACCAATCTTAAGGTCTGTCGCTTTATAAGCACCGGCAGCAAAGCCCAGCAAAGCGATAAGGATCGAAACAGGCATTACTTTTGCGCTGGCCAGTTTTGCAACCACACGCCATGTCTTTTCCCAAAAGAGCGCTTCTCCCTTCTGGCTCTTTCTGGCGTAGTCAACGGAACGCTTGCTGACTTTGATATACGACATTAGAACAGGCAGCAATACCAGGTTGGTCAGGATAATGGTCGCAACACCCACACTGGCAGTAATCGCCAGATCCTGAATAACCTGAATATCAATCACCAGCAGCGTCAAAAAGCCGATAGCATCAGAAATCAGTGCCACCATGCCCGGAATATACAGCGTTCGGAAAGTACGGCGAGCAGCTGTCAGTGAATCTGCACCCTGGGCAGTTTCAACACTGATACTGTTAATGATCTGAACACCATGACTGACACCAATGGCAAATACCAGGAAGGGCACCAACACGGAGTAAAGATCAAGACCGTATCCGAGCGTCGCCAATAGACCCATCTGCCAGACAACCGCAGTCACCGACGTCAGCAGTGGAATAATCGTACTCTTCAGACATCGGGAATAGAGGAACAGCAGAATACTGGTGACGCCAATGGCAATAATAAAGAACCAGACAATGGCTTTAACGCCATCAAACAGATCACCGAAAACCTTGGCAATACCGGTAATATGCAGATCAACACCTTTTTCTCCATATTTGCTGCGCAACTCTTCAAGCTGGTCCGAAAGGTATTGGTAGTCCAGGTTTTCACCAGTCTCCGGATTCTTTTCAAACAAAGGCGCACTGACAATACTCGAGCCGAAATCATTGGCAATGATCTGCCCCACCTGACCAGACTTCAGAATATTTTCCCTGAGTAGATCAAGGCTGGCCTGAGCTCCATCATAATACTCAGGAATAACCGGCCCACCGGTAAAGCCTTCCTCTGTCACCTCAATCCAGCGAACCGTTGGCGTCCAGATGGACTTCATATTGGCCCGGTCGACACCCGGAAGATAAAAAACGTCATCATTAATCTGCTTGAGCAATTCCATATACTCAGCAGAGAAAATATCGCCATCCCGGGCAGCCACCGCTATCCGAATGGTATTACCGGAGCTACCACCATCCTCCATATGGCGAAGCATATTCTGGATAAAAGGGTGTTCCAGCGGCACCATTTTCTGAAAACTGGCATCCACTCGTAGTCCAGTGACCAGCTTCCAGGTGAGAAACAACGACACCAGCAGGAAAAACAGACAAACCCGCAGACGATTATTGAAGATCATCCGCTCCATAATCGGTTCGCTGCTTTGATACGATGAGTGATTAAAAGACGACATAACTGGCTGCCCCGGATTCTTTTTAATTGTTTTTCTTATGGCTTATATCAAACAAGATCACTGTCTTATCCACGATAAAACAGCACTCCAACCGCCGCTACTCCAACACACTGCCTTCCAGGGTCATCCGGTAGGCGCCACCCTGGCCAACAACCACTATAAACCCATCATTACTGGGGGCGAGCGCACTCAGCGTCATACGATCAGGCCGATGTGAAACGGATAAACCAGCCCTGGCCCCTGAAGATAAACCAGCGCCCGAACCTGTTAATACGGCTCCGGAGTTACCAACCAGCGCAACACTGCCATCAATCAGTTTTGCCGAACCAAAGAGCGTCTGCTCCGTACCAGAGTTTAGCGGCTGCCAGGTCTCTCCCTGATCCTGGCTCTGATAAATATTGCCTCTCAGACCATGAACCAGAACCTGACCATCATCACCGCTGATACCAAACCATGACCCCTCATAAGGGCTATTCAGGGTTGTCCAGGTTTTACCAGCGTCGGTGGAACGATAGAGAATCCCTGCCTCACCGGCCAGAAAGAGATTACCCTGACCATCGTCGTTAATGGCGTTGTAATGAAATTCATCATCATTGGCAACGCGGTCATCAATAAAGTCCCAGCGTTGACCACCATCAACGGTTTCAATGATGTAGCCATAGGCTCCCACGGCAAAGCCATGAAGATTATCTTCAAACCATACATCTAAAAGAGGAACCGTCGCTTCACGATCAACATACACCTGCCGCCAGGTTTCTCCGCCATCGTCAGTCTTTAGAACAATGGCATCATGGCCTACGGCATACCCCACCTTTTCTGAGGAAAAGTGTACCGCTGTCAGCATTTGCATGGTTGGTACGCTGGCCTGCTGCCAACTCACCCCATGATCATCGGAAAAAACAATGTGGCCACGCTCCCCAACAGAAACCAGCCTTACGCCACCATCAGTACGAGTGACATCAAGCAGTAGACTGTTAGCCGCCTTTGGCGATTTAATCGCCGGGCGATCAAGCGAAGACTCTGAAGAGGAAGCAATGACTGGCCCAGCTGAAAAGATGGCCACGGAAAGAACCGCACCCAGTACCGTATGAAGTACCCCAGTAACACGACTTTTTTTTGCAGGTTTAGTCTTTACACCGCTTTTCACAAGAGTGTCCAGACCAACTGAACCACCCCTGTGGTGACTCCCCCAAATGAAACCAGAGGCAACAGGCATACGACTCCCCTTGTCTTAATATTCTTGTTTTTAGTGCGACGATTATAAACAAACATTTTTTGACAGCGAAGCACATCCGGTCATAGATGCAGCAAATGAAACGATTGTTTACAAAAAAGAACGCTCGCTTGCTTTCTTATTTTTAAGATCAGGGCATAGCAGAGCATCAATATAGCGACCAACTTTACCGAATAGAGAAAATAAAACTCTCATCCAAAGGGACTATTGCGAATTTTTTTTCACTCGTTAATCAACCGGCTCCCATGCCCAGACACCTCCCTTCACGTCTAAACCCAGTCGCCCAAGAAAAGCAGACTCGATAAACGCCATATTGTTAGCGATGATACTCCGTCCGTCGGATGCCATGGTAACGTTCGCGGCATCTCCTGACTCATAACGCGCTAACTCCTTACCCGTATTAATATCCAGAGCCACTATATATGGCTGCTGACGCCCTATATGATAAAAGGGAATCCATACTACATTTTCAAACGCCAGATGAACGGATACGCCGATGGGGAACCATGCCAGCCGGGTCTGCCATACTTTTTCCAGAGAGGTGCTTCCTGAAGCTTTCAGACTCAAATCGTACCCGGCATAACTGGTCTGCCCTGCTGGCATAATCAATCGATTATTATCTGTGAGAATGACCGACGATGTCAGGTCATGCCCTATCTCATGCTTTGAGAAATACTGGCAGGATGCCCCTTTTGCTTCCTCTAGACAACGCTCAATGTTAACAACCACCAGATTCTGGTCATTATCACCAATCAGTACCATTGAGTTGTCTTTACTCACCGTTGGCGATGTGGCAATCCCACCCGGCACATCCAGTTCTACATAAAAGGCAACTTCAGGTGTTTCATTCTTGTAACTGACGGCCCAGAGTGCTCCCGTATTCCGGGTATTTGGAAACGGTGCTCCACTGGAAATAAACAGCAGCTGATGCTTTTCTGCCGCAGAAATATTGTTATCCGTCTCGTAATCACTTTCACCAAAGGCAAAATCCCAGAGCATTTGCGATGCACTTTGACTCAATAGTGTTTCCATGAAACCGTCTGGTCGACTGTCAGGTAACAGGATCCGCGTCGTTTTCTCCAACTTTCTTTTCTCTGCTGGCAAGTCAAATGGCGTTTTAACTAACTCACCAGACTCACTATCCAGCAGTAAAATCCAGGCATCCCCCATTGTTGCAGTAGCCAATATGCCATCCGACAGCAGGATCAACCCAAATGGCGCATTGGAGTAGCCTTTTCTCGATAGTAGTTTCGCAGGTATATCATTCATCCAGCGAAGTTCGCCACCTGAAGTAAAAGACACTATTTTATGACTGTCGTTTATATAAAGATTCCCGTTTGAGTCCAGGGTTGGATTTGTTAGTGAAGCAAACTCATCCAGCAGGCACTCACCATTCACCCGATCCTTCCAGAGTATTGTCCCATCAAGTTCATTTAAAACCACGAGATTGCATTTATCAGAGGATTTATTCCAACCACGGGTACAGTAAAGCTGTCCTTGTTCTGTCGTGCATCCCTGAATAATGGAATCACTCTCCAGCGCTTTCCACTTGAGCTTTAGATTTGTTGGAGAATCAAAAGGCACTGAGTCAGAGTTTCGAGAATTTCCATGCTGAGCAGGGTATGGCGTCTGTGCCAGTCTGGAGAATTCTTTTTCTTCCGCAACGGCAACCTGAAAAGACAGCGCGGATAGCCAACCCAGATAGCAATAAAACAATAGTGAGCGCATGATGCTAAAATTACCTTTCTTATTATTAATGAAGTCGCATTAATACAAACACTAATTTAATGTAAGTACATTAATCAATACCATTTTGGGACAACGATCTGTGCAGGCAACAAAGACAACCGATAATAAAGTGCCAGATACAAGCACCCGTAAGAAAATTCTTGATGTAGCGGAACAGCTTATGGCAGAGAAAGGGGTTGACGGTGTAACACTGAATGAGATTGTCCGAAAATCAGGGCAACGAAATGCTTCTGCCCTGCAATATCACTTTGGTGGAAAACCTGGGCTGGTTCAGGCCATCTTTGATAAACACACCCCCGCGATTGAAGCAAGGAGGGTGGTTTATCT
>CBDHDM010000119.1:0-11783 GCA_965261315.1 Endozoicomonas sp.
AGGCAATTCAGTGCTACTTATCTCATAAAAACAGTTTCTGAATGCTTTGAAAAAATAACTGATCACCGTCCCAATCAGTGCATCATTCCATTTGCCAATTTTCCTAAATCTGCTTTTGCCATGATGCATCAAAAGTGTGATTCGCTGTTAGCATTCGATGAGGAAAGGCTCGACGAAGTATGCTGCCATAATCTCGAAAAACTTTACCATATTAAGGATGGTAGTGTTCCTTCTGACACAAGAATGAGAGAAGTTATTGACCCTGTAGATCCCGCCGAACTTAAGAAACCCTTCAAAGAACTATTCAACATTGTTCAGCGTAATGGAGCCCTGAAAGGATTCGAATTCAAATGCGGAAAGCTAAAAGACCATTACCTCCTTCCTATTGATGGCACTGGTCTTTTTTATTCAGGAACCTGTCGTTGTGATGACTGTTGCATCATGAATGAAGGCAAAAAGAATGAAGCCTATTATCACAATATTATGGGTGGGTGTATTGTCCATCAAAATCAGAAAACCGTGATTCCTTTAGCACCGGAAGCCATTTGCAAACAAGATGGTACGACAAAAAATGATTGTGAAAAAGCGGCTATCCGACGTTTTCTGGCACAGGTAAAACACGACCACCCGCAACTAAAACTGGTCATTCTTCTCGATGGCTTATACGCTGACAATCCCACCATTGCTCTGATCAAGAAGTATGGCTGGCACTATATTATCGTCGCAAAAGATGGCAATCATGTGTCGCTTATTGAGGCCATGAATGAGCTTTATGATCAGGGTGAAGTTAAGCACCACACCATCGTTGATAAAGAGAACAATACAACTCACAGATTCCGCTATGCAAATAATGTAACCCTGAATCTGCAGGATGATGCAGAGCAGGTCAATGTCCTGGATTATATTGAAATTGATAAAGCGGGTAATTCGCATGTCTGGTGTTGGATAACCGATATTGAATTGACTAAAAAGACAGTTGAATCCGTCATGAGAGGAGGTCGTTGTAGATGGCATATTGAGAATCAAACGTTTAACACCCTGAAGAACCAAGGCTATCAACTTGAGCACAGCTATGGTCATGGCGAATATCACCTGGCTACGAATTTCGCCTACCTTACATTCCTGGCTTTTCTTTTCGATCAGATTCAGGAGTTGGCTTGTCCACGATTTCAAAAAGCTTTAAATAAACCAGCGAAGCCAACACGAAAACGATTATGGAAAAAAATAACCAGTTTTTTTCTTACCTTGATGATTGATAGTTGGGATGCTTTGTTCAAGGCAATTGCACACGGTTGCAAATCCCAGAAGCTGGCATTTGATACTTCCTAATGCGGTAGATAGCCAGGTATTCAGGGTTAGAGAAGATGAATTTTTCCAGCGCAAAGTCGCTATTGTTTTTCTTTTTTCCTGAGCATTTTGAGTACGCCTACGCATCTGATAAAGATGTTGTCGTGTAATCGTCGGGAGTGGCTGCATCTTGACCTGTTTCATATAATCAATAGCCACAGAATCAAGCAAATAACAGCATTCTTTCCCCTGCAGTCGGGTTAGAAAGTTGATCCGACTCTTGCTTTAACATGTTCTGGTAGAGATGCTGACACTATTCCTTCAGGTGTCAGATAGTACTCACGCCGGTAAAGAGTCGTGACAAATTCGACAACCATCTCAGTATGAAGGGAATCATAGAAGCCCTTGAACCGCCAGCCTTCCTGTGGGTTGGGAACTTTGCAGATCTCTTCACGATCAACCGTAATGGGAGGTGACGCTGTTTCACCGGGATTTTGCCGTTTTGGCCGCTTACCCTTGGGAGGAGGGCCGCTGTTATTCTGAGTGGAGCCTTGAGCTTCGGCATCTTCTTCTGACGGGGTTTCACCCTGATCGGTTTGATCGGGCACATTAGGTCTTATTTTGGGTTTGCCCTTCTGCTTTTTCAGGTGCCGGAGTTCTGCCCGGAGTTTCTCATTGTCTTCGGAGAGCTTCTCGATCTGCATATTTTGCTTTTTGAGCTGCTCATTCTGTTTTTCGATCTGCACACTCTGCCTCTCGACAGTATCGAGTATATTTTGGACGAATGAACGAAGCTGTTCACCGTCTTTACCGGAAAGAAGATGGTCTGGCAGATGCATACGGGAAGTATACGGGAAAACCAGAAGCTCTTTTTTTGATCTGGCAGGCTTGTCTTGACACCTGAATTCAGGACAGTTAAATATGAGCAGTTACGTATCAATGGTTCGACCCTGTATCTTGCAGAGAGGTTAATGATATTCTGTGGAAAAGGTGGTGTCTGATTAGAGAAGAATTCAGGTGGTTGCTGTCAGGATTAGGGAATAATAACCATATAAAGCCATGGAGTGGGTTTAATATGAAAATAGGTAAAGGCGCACAAGTGCGTATTTTTCTGTCCTCTCTTGTCGAAGGGGTTGTAAAGAAATGGAGAGGCAGAAAAACAGTCAGGCATAAAAGTGATAAAGCACACCTTCTTAATGGTCAGGGTACGGAATTTAAAAAGCTGGGCAAAGGTTACTGGGGGTCGGTCAGCCAGTTTTTTACAGGTAATGAAGGCCCTCTTAAAGTAGTGAAGAAAATTGATATAAAAAACTACTCTGACAAGGAAGTGAAAATTTTAGAGCGATTGGGTGGTCATGAGCATTGTGTTTCACTGGAGAAACAGTGGTGGGATGATAAATATCATTACATAGGTATGGAGGATGCGGGTCTTGATATTGGCCGTCTTGTATACCGTAAACATGGTGCCGTGGGGGTATACAAAAAAGCAAATCCTTTCGTTGGTCTGTTTAGACGGGGAGACGGTTTCAGAGCCATCGATGAAGTCAAAAGTGAAAAACTATTCTTTAAGAGTCTTTTATTTCAGAGCCTTCAAGGGTTAGGGCATATGCATGAGAAGCAAATTGTCCATAGAGATATAAAGCCCTCAAACATAATGATCACTCCAGTAGGACAAGTGAGAGTCGGAGACTTTGGTTGTGCTACAGAAGTGGATCAAACAACACGCTTCCGTGGAGATATCAGGTATCAACCTCCGGAAACCTCCAGGTTCAGGAGAGGTAGCTATACCGAAAAAAGTGATATCTGGATGCTGGGTGCGACCATGACAGAAATGTTATTGGGGAAGAGTGCCATCATGGGATTTTTCAGGATTTTTCCCAGGAGTATCCAGAGTATTTTCAGAAGAATTGATAAAGCGGAAGGGGCAGGCCTGATTTCAAGAGATACCGGGGAATTGCTGAAGTCTATGCTAGCGGCTAATCCAGCCGATAGACCCTCAGCTCAAGAGCTACTGCATCATGAGTACTTCCAGAATGACTTGGAAAAGTTGAACCAGCTCAAAAAGGCCTGGGGTAAGGATTGAGCTGAAAACGTTAAGCCGTGGTGTTTTTCTGTGTCCCAAACAAAAGCCCCCGCAATGTATGCAGCAATGGCACTGACTTAAGGCTAAAGGTCAATAAAATCAGGGCTTGCCCGAAAGAGAGCGACTATAAAAAGTCGTGATATTCCAACCTCCGAGCAAGCCATGACCAAGTGTAGTCCAGAGTTCCTTTCACTCGCTGATGACTGTCTTCAGCAATTTGCACAAATAGACAATGATGACCTCTCTTCTGTCCTTTCTTCAGATGATCTCAGTGCGTTCCAGGCCCATTACCCAAACTCCAGAAGCCGTGACTTCCCTCCAGTCAAGACGTTAACGCTCTTCATGCGACAAGTCACCAGTGATACCAAGTCATGTCGGCACGCCTTGATTGATGAAGCCAGGGATCAGGCTGCCATGGATAGAAAACCATCCAATACTCATACCAGTGCCTATTGTAAGGCTCGCAAGCGATTAACTGAGCCATCCATTAAGGCATTGATGTGTCAATCAGGCATTAAACTTGATAAAGCCAGCCCAGACTCCTGGCTATGGCACCAGCGGCGTGTTCTGCTCACTGATGGATCAACCCTTCTGATGCCAGATACAGCTGAAACCAAAAGGTTTATCCTCAGCTGAAATCCCAAAAAAAGGGTGCGGATTTCCCATACTAAGAATCCTTGTTTTGATGAGGTTACGACAATGCTTGATGCTGAAACTTATCCAAAAACTGAAATTATTGCTCTGTACCTCAAGCGCTGGAATGTAGAGCTTGATTTTGATGCAATACAGGAGACCCTTGTTTCGTTTCATCAAACATTACTGATAGCAGAAGGTTTGTTGTCAGGGCAACGCAAAACCGGATTTTAATAGACGATGAGCGACTACTTTTTGATGCTCTGGCTGCGGAGCCTGTTCTGGGAAAATATACAATTGATGTTCCTCAACGAGGTGGGCGAAAAGCACGTAAATCCACTCTGCAGGTAAAGAAGAAAACCGTAACAATACAATCACCTCAAAGTCCAGGTGGTCGGCTTGAACCTATAACTCGACTCTCAAGTTTCTAATGCACGAGTGTTTGATATTCAGGCAAACGGTACTTGAGTGAGGCAGTTGGCATCATTCTCCCCAGTTCCCTGCCTGCCATATGCTTGCTGGATACTCTCACCGGACGATAATCTTCCAGAGACGCCGTCAGCTTCTTGAACTTCTCCTGAGGATTTTCTGACTCCACAACTGTCTGGATAATATCCAGCAACGCATCGATTCTGAGCTTTTCGACCAGACAGCACCGTCACCTTTTGCTCCTTGCCTCCTCGTATGACCAGCGTCTTTTTAACGCCAGGCCCGAGATAACTGTCAAAATAGGTCTTCAGATTAACTTCTTTGTTTTTGTAGATCACCGTCTGGTTCCAACGGAGCTGGCTAACCACCTGCGTTCCCGAGAAGACTGAGGAAGCTCCATCCATAAAATGGGCATCACCATAGAGAGCATCCGCCAGAATTCCAGTGACGTTTATATCTGGATAGAACCGGAAGTCAATTGGAATAGTCACCAGCGGAGTTTGTAAAACCAGAAAGACCAGCTCCTGACCGTTGACATAACCACTGGTCTTCTTCTCCCTGATCTTGTGGGTCTTGCCTATTTTTTTGGTTCGTTTGCATCTTGAGCGCCCTGTGTCGTCGATGAGCAGATTTCCCTCTGATAAGCCATAGCGGTCAATAATGACAAGAACACTGATGCGTAGCAGTAGATGCCAGACAATTTCGGATCGGTAAAACATCCACCATAAGGCGGCCGATGTATATTGGCCAAGACTACGACGTTCCATGGTTGCCCAACAGAGCTTTTGAGTCAGGATCATTGCCGAAATGACAAATGCCAGAAAATAGCGTTGCTTCATAGTCAGTCGCTGAGCTTGCGGAGCACGGCGTAAAGCTTGATCGAGATGATCAATAAATTGGGTAGCGCAGGGAAGAACACGTATGAGCATGGTCACATGAATGTTGCCAATACATTACTTTGCAACCAAGCTTGATACAGCAGGCCTTCTGTTGCCACGATGAAGACTCTGCGCAGCCGTAAAGTCCGAGTAGCAGCAGTGAGACCTGCTCAAATTTGACCCAATAATCAGACTAAAACTTTAGAGTCGAGTATCAGGGGCTTGGGCGAAACCTGCTGTTGTTTATGAAATATTCGGGCTAGCTGACTGCGTAGTAGGTGACGAAGAATGGAAAGTGCTCTGGCTCACATATTATGAAGGTAAGCCGTTACCAGATGCAGTTCCTACATTGGCCTGGCTTCTCCATACCATTGCCAAAGTAGGTGGCTGGTGTGATTCAAAACGCACAGGCATACCTGGATGGCTGGTCGTATGGAAAGGCTGGGCAAAACTGCAAGACCGCCTCCACACCTACCGAATGACAAGAGGTGTGGATATGTGACTAAGAGACAGCATTACGTCAGCGCGTCAAGGATATTGCCGTTATTGCAAAACGCGTGATCTTAAGATTTGGGCCTGAATTGAAACCTTCAATAACCTGCCTGGGTGATTCCGCAGTGAAACAGCTGGAAGCACATGACTGGTCTGGTAATGTCAGGGAACTGGAAAACGTTATACGACGAAGTCTTTTACTTGCAGAAGATAAGACAACCCTTGATAGAGTCGAGATGATAGCAAGCCACCCTGTTAAGGAATTGTCCCGAAATAAAACCGACATTTCATTTTTCGTCTGGTACGGCAGTGTAATTCCATTTTGGCAGAAACGTGTCAAATTTAATGCTCATCTTTTCTTTAAAATCGGCGGCATATTTACGGCCTTTTTCAAAGACCTTATCGATTATTTTCACGACTACTTTCAGCCCCGTCGTCGTTTCAGTTTTCTCAATATAGTGCTTCGCAGTCTCAATACTTTCCAGAGGTACACCACTACAGGCTCTTGTCACATGAGGGAATACCCGGTGCTCAATTGGATTGAACTTTGAGCAATAAGGGGGATAGTGTGCAATACGAATCTTTAACCCCAACCGGTTGGAGAGTGCTTCCAAATCTTCTTTAAACAGGTAGGACGATGAACTATTACTACCGCCACCATCACACACAACCAATACCTCATCTTCACCTGCATAGTCTTGCTGTCCATGATCAAGCCACCAGCAGCAATTCTTTACGATGAATTCCGGAGCCTTACAATACCACGCAACACGCAGAGGAAGCAATAAAAACTCACCCGCACAATTTATCGAGCTAAAATTGATCAATTTTACTAAATCATCGTCGTCGGATCAATTATGGGTACTGCCATACAGAAAAAAGTCAGGCAATTCAGTGCTACTTATCTCATAAAAACAGTTTCTGAATGCTTTGAAAAAATAACTGATCACCGTCCCAATCAGTGCATCATTCCATTTGCCAATTTTCCTAAATCTGCTTTTGCCATGATGCATCAAAAGTGTGATTCGCTGTTAGCATTCGATGAGGAAAGGCTCGACGAAGTATGCTGCCATAATCTCGAAAAACTTTACCATATTAAGGATGGTAGTGTTCCTTCTGACACAAGAATGAGAGAAGTTATTGACCCTGTAGATCCCGCCGAACTTAAGAAACCCTTCAAAGAACTATTCAACATTGTTCAGCGTAATGGAGCCCTGAAAGGATTCGAATTCAAATGCGGAAAGCTAAAAGACCATTACCTCCTTCCTATTGATGGCACTGGTCTTTTTTATTCAGGAACCTGTCGTTGTGATGACTGTTGCATCATGAATGAAGGCAAAAAGAATGAAGCCTATTATCACAATATTATGGGTGGGTGTATTGTCCATCAAAATCAGAAAACCGTGATTCCTTTAGCACCGGAAGCCATTTGCAAACAAGATGGTACGACAAAAAATGATTGTGAAAAAGCGGCTATCCGACGTTTTCTGGCACAGGTAAAACACGACCACCCGCAACTAAAACTGGTCATTCTTCTCGATGGCTTATACGCTGACAATCCCACCATTGCTCTGATCAAGAAGTATGGCTGGCACTATATTATCGTCGCAAAAGATGGCAATCATGTGTCGCTTATTGAGGCCATGAATGAGCTTTATGATCAGGGTGAAGTTAAGCACCACACCATCGTTGATAAAGAGAACAATACAACTCACAGATTCCGCTATGCAAATAATGTAACCCTGAATCTGCAGGATGATGCAGAGCAGGTCAATGTCCTGGATTATATTGAAATTGATAAAGCGGGTAATTCGCATGTCTGGTGTTGGATAACCGATATTGAATTGACTAAAAAGACAGTTGAATCCGTCATGAGAGGAGGTCGTTGTAGATGGCATATTGAGAATCAAACGTTTAACACCCTGAAGAACCAAGGCTATCAACTTGAGCACAGCTATGGTCATGGCGAATATCACCTGGCTACGAATTTCGCCTACCTTACATTCCTGGCTTTTCTTTTCGATCAGATTCAGGAGTTGGCTTGTCCACGATTTCAAAAAGCTTTAAATAAACCAGCGAAGCCAACACGAAAACGATTATGGAAAAAAATAACCAGTTTTTTTCTTACCTTGATGATTGATAGTTGGGATGCTTTGTTCAAGGCAATTGCACACGGTTGCAAATCCCAGAAGCTGGCATTTGATACTTCCTAATGCGGTAGATAGCCAGGTATTCAGGGTTAGAGAAGATGAATTTTTCCAGCGCAAAGTCGCTATTGTTTTTCTTTTTTCCTGAGCATTTTGAGTACGCCTACGCATCTGATAAAGATGTTGTCGTGTAATCGTCGGGAGTGGCTGAGCCACCAGAGAGCCTGACACTCGCATGAAAATTCAGATGTATCTTTACTGGTATTTAAATGAACCAGTGCCTTGTTTTTACCTAAGTCGTATATCCCATGAGGTATAACCTTGCCATTACCCTGGCTGGGAAAATCGTGATCGTTGACAATCGTTGGCTCAATAGCATCCGTTACTCCCGCGATAGAAATTGCCCAACATCTCCTTCTTTTTGGTGTCCATGCTAAGTACTGGTTTGCCTGCATCCAAATACTCCTTATCAATCTGTTTATATTCTTAAATTGAGCGTCGCGATCTTTGTTATGGCCCATCGTCTTCTTTTTTTGAAGCTGACGACGGCGAAATCCTTGTTCATAAAGCACCTTGGAAACTACATTCTTACTTGCTGGAGTGTCTGTCTTCTCAAGTTCCCGGGAAATATTTCGACGGGAGAGATTTGTCCATCGGACTTATGTCGCATTGGATCACCTGCGGTATGGTCGTGTAGAATGCGGAGCACGTTTCAACCAAATTTGGACATACCACCGTTAGTCTTCTTCTTCCCCCCTCTTACGAATCCGATTCGTAGTGAGCTGTTCTCCAGAATTAAGTTCAGTTATTCCATGAACGACAGTCTCCCGATGGCAGCCCAATAATTGAGATATGTACTGGATACCTCCATGACCCAACTTCACTGCTTCAATAGCAGCGTACCTTCTCCGATCTCGCTCATTGAGTGAACAGAAAAAATCCATCATCTGAGCTTCAACTACTTCTGAATAATTACCCATAACCGCTCGCACAGGAAAGAATCTCAAGGAAGATATTTATGGCTCTTTACTATAGGCGAAATGTAGGAATTATTTCAGGACAATTCCTAAGCAGATAGAACAGGATCAACCCTTAAGCGATGACAAGCAAGGCTCATTGAAAAACCGCCTGTCGGAGTTCGAAACCAGCCTGATCCAAAAAACTATTCAGCATCTGGAATACAATCTTTCCGCAGCCGCAAGAGAACTTGAGCTGCCCAGAACAACGTTGATATCTCGCATGAAGGCACTGGGCATAGCTCGCCCCCAGTAGCAGGGGCTCCCAGCCGATCGTTCAGATAAACTCCCCCTGAATTGACAGTGTGCTTATAGCCTCGGCAAAGTATTAAATGTACATTAACTTGCCCGGTAAAAGACTATTGATTTTTACTGGACAAGCCCGCGTTGTTGGCACATGATCTATTACAATAATAAAAATGGCATCTCATGATAAAAGTTTTACGTAGCTATAGTTTTCTTTTGGTATTTGCATTTTCTTCATTCGCAGCAGCCAATAATAATGAATCAGCCTACCTGATCGGTAAGGGAATGGGAGACATTACAGGACCTGCCTATGGCAGCCCGATGTGGGGTTTCTCTAAACCCGGGCAAAATACCGAAGGCATACATACCCGTTTAAAATCCAGGGCTTTTATTTTTTTAGATCCTGACACTGAAAATCGATTGCTGTTTGCCAGTGTCGATATTGGAAGCATCGAGCACCATATTTTTTTAGAGGTGCTGGACCGCCTTAATAAAAGGTACGGTGATTTATACCGGAAAGACAACACCATTCTATCAGCCACTCACACTCATGCCGGGCCTGCTGGGTATTATCACACCAGAAAGAGTTACAGCATGTCAGGCCCTCTTCAAAAGGAGCATTTTAATCGTATAGTTGCTGGTATTGTGAGTTCTATCGAGGTAGCACATAACGATTTACAGCCAGCAAATATTCTAATCAATAAGGGTGATGTTATTGGTGCCGGAGCTAACCGGTCAATGAAGGCCTATCTTGCCAACCCTGAGCAAGAGCGGGAAAAGTACGACAGCCCGATGGATTTGGAAATGACGCTGCTGAGGCTTCAAGGCTCCTCAGGGGCATTAGGGGCACTTAATTGGTTTGCAGTGCATCCAACATCCATGACCTATCACAGTCGATTAATTTCTGGAGATCACAAAGGCTATGCCTCTCTTACCTGGGAGAAAAGCGCTGCTGACAAAACGATTTACAATAGAGATTTCATAGCTGCTTTTGCGCAATCAACACCTGGTGATATTACCCCAAATTTAAATCTGGACAACACCGGCCCTGGGAAAAGCGATATTGAGTCCACCCAGATTATTGGCCAGCGGCAGCTGGATGTTGCTCATTTATTGTTTGAAAATGCCAATGATAAAATCAGTGGCCCCATAGCATCACGCCAGATATATGTTGATCTATCCAATTATGAAGTCAGCAATGAGTTCACCGGGCAAGGAACCCGGTATACATGCCCTTCGGCTTATGGATATGCCTATGCTGCAGGCTCAACGGAAGATGGTGGCGGACACTTTCTTTTCAGCGAAGGTATGAAAGAACAAAAATGGTGGTTAGACGTCATTATAAGAACAGTGACTGACACCCCTAAGTGGACACAGACCGTTAAAGACTGTCAGGCTCCCAAGGCCATTCTTTTCGAAACTGGTTCAGGTGAAATACCGGAACAATCGCAGATTCGGTCTTTTACGATTGCCCGCATAGGCAGTTTGGCTATCGTAGCGCTTCCAAATGAAGTAACAACCATGTCTGCGCGTCGCATTAAAGAGACCGTAAAAACCGTTATAGGCCCATGGGCAGAGCATATTGTCATTGCTGGCTATTCGAATGGTTCAGCCGGATACATTACAACGCCAGAAGAATATGAAACACAACAATATGAGGGTGGTCACACCCGGCATGGAAAATGGAGTTTGCCAGCCTATAAGCAGATATTGACCAAACTGGCACAGTCACTGGAAAACGATGAACCCGCATCCTCAGGCCCTAATTATGATGACTGGCGCGGCAAGGCACTGACTGACAGTTTAGTTGGTGACCATACCGATATATTACCAGCAGGAAAATCATTTGGAGACCTAATCACGATCGATAAGGCTGACATAAAGGCTGGAGAGAAAATCGTGGCTGAGTTTATCTCTGGACACCCTTCTACCGGCTATAGCACCAACAGTATATATGTGAGTATTCAGAAGAAAGTAGTTGATCAGTGGCAACAGGTTCATACCGACATGGACTGGTCCACCATTATTCGCTGGCAAGAGCAAGATGACTCCATGCTTGCCCGAGTTATCTGGACGGTTCCATTGACTACAGAACAAGGTGCTTACCGTATCAAACACTTTGGAAACTATCGTTTGGGCACGAATAAGGTGGAGTTTTTTGAGGCTGTTTCACCAACGTTTACCGTATCGGAACGATAGGGAGACAATTTATCTAAAAAAAACAGGATGTCTAGGAGCACATTGGGCTCACTCGCCTCCACTAAAAGTACAGGTAAACAATGAAGGCCCCCTGAAATATGAAATACGGCTAGAATCAGATTAATAAAAACATGATTCAGTTAATTGATATAAGTAGCTAGCCATATGGAATCATGTGTTCCGGTTTAATACTCGATCCCACATAGCTGGATACTTATAGCTTTAAAACTCATAATTTGGATACAGTCAAAATGCAACCAGGAACCCTCCCCGAGTCTCACTTGATCAGCAGTCCACATACTTACAGAGTGTTGTCAGACCAGCGTATCCACCCACTCAATCGTCTCAATTGCCTTCCAGTTCACTGCATTAC
>CBDHDM010000121.1:0-8867 GCA_965261315.1 Endozoicomonas sp.
AGTCTTCCTCGCAATGAACAGGTCTACATGCATTTTAACATTAAAAGAGTCGAAAAAGTTGTGTTAAGACGCAAAAAGGCAAAAATGGGCAAAACGCACTGATTCACTTGCTTCAAAATGCGCCTACACCTGCGCTGATCTGCCACGATTTTCACCCAACTTCCACACATGCGCACAACTATATCACCCGATCTTTGGATAGTCTGCATCCCAATGAATAGGTCTACATGCATTTTCACGTTAAAAGAGTCGAAAAAGTCGTGTTAAGGCGCAAAAAGGCAAAACTGGTTGTGCGGATGTGTAGAAGTTGGGAGAAAATCGTGGTAGATCAGCGCAGGTGTAGGCGCATTTTGAAGCAAGTGAAACAGTGCGTTTTGCCTATTTTTGCCTTTTTGCGCCTTAACACGACTTTTTCGACTCTTTTAATGTTAAAATGCATGTAGACCTGTTCATTGGGATGTAGACTATCCAAAGATCGGGTGATATAGTTGTGCGCATGTGTGGAAGTTGGCAGAAAATCGTGGTAGATCAGCGCAGGTGTAGGCGCATTTTGAAGCAAGTGAAACAGTGCGTTTTGCCCATTTTTGCCTTTTTGCGCCTTAACACGAATTTTGTCGACTCTTTTAATGTTAAAATGCATGTAGACCTGTTCATTGGGATGTAGACTATCCAAAGATCGGGTGATATAGTTGTGCGCATGTGTGGAAGTTGGGAGAAAATCGTGATAGATCAGCGCAAGTGTAGGCGTATTTTCAAGCAAGTGAAACAGTGCGTTTTGCCCATTTTTGCCTTTTTGCGCCTTAACACGACCTTTTCGACTCTTTTAATGCGTTTTGCCCATTTTGCCTTTTTGCGCCTTAACACGACCTTTTCGACTCTTTTAATGTTAAAATGCATGTAGACCTGTTCATTGGGATGTAGACTATCCAAAGATCGGGTGATATAGTTGTGCGCATGTGTGGAAGTTGGGAGAAAATCGTGGTAGATCAGCGCAGGTGTAGGCGCATTTTGAAGCAAGTGAAACAGTGCGTTTTGCCCATTTTAGCCTTTTTGCGCCTTCACACGACTTTTTCGACTCTTTTAATGTTAAAATGCATGTAGACCTGTTCATTGGGATGTAGACTATCCAAAGATCGGGTGATATAGTTGTGCGCATGTGTGGAAGTTGGGAGAAAATCGTGGTAGATCAGCGCAAGTGTAGGCGCATTTTGAAGCAAGTGAAACAGTGCGTTTTGCCAATTTGTGCCTTTTTGAGCCTTAACACGACTTTTTCGACTCTTTTAATGTTAAAATGCATGTAGACCTGTTCATTGGGATGTAGACTATCCAAAGATCGGGTGATATAGTTGTGCGCATGTGTGGAAGTTGGGAGAAAATCGTGGTAGATCAGCGCAAGTGTAGGCGCATTTTGAAGCAAGTGAAACAGTGCGTTTTGCCCACTTTTGCCTTTTTGCGCCTTAACACGACTTTTTCGACTCTTTTAATGTTAAAATGCATGTAGACCTGTTCATTGGGATGTAGACTATCCAAAGATCGGGTGATATAGTTGTGCGCATGTGTGGAAGTTGGGAGAAAATCGTGGTAGATCAGCGCAAGTGTAGGCGCATTTTGAAGCAAGTGAAACAGTGCGTTTTGCCCACTTTTGCCTTTTTGCGCCTTAACACGACTTTTTCGACTCTTTTAATGTTAAAATGCATGTAGACCTGTTCATTGGGATGTAGACTATCCAAAGATCGGGTGATATAGTTGTGCGCATGTGTGGAAGTTGGGAGAAAATCGTGGTAGATCAGCGCAAGTGTAGGCGCATTTTGAAGCAAGTGAAACAGTGCGTTTTGCCCATTTTTGCCTTTTTGCGCCTTAACACGACTTTTTCGACTCTTTTAATGTTAAAATGCATGTAGACCTGTTCATTGGGATGTAGACTATCCAAAGATCGGGTGATATAGTTGTGCGCATGTGTGGAAGTTGGGAGAAAATCGTGGTAGATCAGCGCAAGTGTAGGCGCATTTTGAAGCAAGTGAAACAGTGCGTTTTGCCCATTTTTGCCTTTTTGCGCCTTAACACGACTTTTTCGACTCTTTTAATGTTAAAATGCATGTAGACCTGTTCATTGGGATGTAGACTATCCAAAGATCGGGTGATATAGTTGTGCGCATGTGTGGAAGTTGGGAGAAAATCGTGGTAGATCAGCGCAGGTGTAGGCGCATTTTGAAGCAAGTGAAACAGTGCGTTTTGCCCACTTTTGCCTTTTTGCGCCTTAACACGACTTTTTCGACTCTTTTAATGTTAAAATGCATGTAGACCTGTTCATTGGGATGTAGACTATCCAAAGATCGGGTGATATAGTTGTGCGCATGTGTGGAAGTTGGGAGAAAATCGTGGTAGATCAGCGCAGGTGTAGGCGCATTTTGAAGCAAGTGAAACAGTGCGTTTTGCCCATTTTTGCCTTTTTGCGCCTTAACACGACTTTTTCGACTCTTTTAATGTTAAAATGCATGTAGACCTGTTCATTGGGATGTAGACTATCCAAAGATCGGGTAATATAGTTGTGCGCATGTGTGGAAGTTGGGAGAAAATCGTGGTAGATCAGCGCAGGTGTAGGCGCATTTTGAAGCAAGTGAAACAGTGCGTTTTGCCCATTTTGCCTTTTTGCGCCTTAACACGACTTTTTCGACTCTTTTAATGTTAAAATGCATGAAGACCTGTTCATTGGGATGTAGACTATCCAAAGATCGGGTGATATAGTTGTGCGCATGTGTGGAAGTTGGGAGAAAATCGTGGTAGATCAGCGCAAGTGTAGGCGCATTTTGAAGCAAGTGAAACAGTGCGTTTTGCCCATTTTTGCCTTTTTGCGCCTTAACACGACTTTTTCGACTCTTTTAATGTTAAAATGCATGTAGACCTGTTCATTGGGATGTAGACTATCCAAAGATCGGGTGATATAGTTGTGCGCATGTGTGGAAGTTGGGAGAAAATCGTGGTAGATCAGCGCAAGTGTAGGCGCATTTTGAAGCAAGTGAAACAGTGCGTTTTGCCCACTTTTGCCTTTTTGCGCCTTAACACGACTTTTTCGACTCTTTTAATGTTAAAATGCATGTAGACCTGTTCATTGGGATGTAGACTATCCAAAGATCGGGTGATATAGTTGTGCGCATGTGTGGAAGTTGGGAGAAAATCGTGGTAGATCAGCGCAGGTGTAGGCGCATTTTGAAGCAAGTGAAACAGTGCGTTTTGCCCACTTTTGCCTTTTTGCGCCTTAACACGACTTTTTCGACTCTTTTAATGTTAAAATGCATGTAGACCTGTTCATTGGGATGTAGACTATCCAAAGATCGGGTGATATAGTTGTGCGCATGTGTGGAAGTTGGGAGAAAATCGTGGTAGATCAGCGCAGGTGTAGGCGCATTTTGAAGCAAGTGAAACAGTGCGTTTTGCCCACTTTTGCCTTTTTGCGCCTTAACACGACTTTTTCGACTCTTTTAATGTTAAAATGCATGTAGACCTGTTCATTGGGATGTAGACTATCCAAAGATCGGGTGATATAGTTGTGCGCATGTGTGGAAGTTGGGAGAAAATCGTGGTAGATCAGCGCAAGTGTAGGCGCATTTTGAAGCAAGTGAAACAGTGCGTTTTGCCCACTTTTGCCTTTTTGCGCCTTAACACGACTTTTTCGACTCTTTTAATGTTAAAATGCATGTAGACCTGTTCATTGGGATGTAGACTATCCAAAGATCGGGTGATATAGTTGTGCGCATGTGTGGAAGTTGGGAGAAAATCGTGGTAGATCAGCGCAAGTGTAGGCGCATTTTGAAGCAAGTGAAACAGTGCGTTTTGCCCACTTTTGCCTTTTTGCGACTTTTTCGACTCTTTTAATGTTAAAATGCATGTAGACCTGTTCATTGGGATGTAGACTATCCAAAGATCGGGTGATATAGTTGTGCGCATGTGTGGAAGTTGGGAGAAAATCGTGGTAGATCAGCGCAAGTGTAGGCGCATTTTGAAGCAAGTGAAACAGTGCGTTTTGCCCACTTTTGCCTTTTTGCGCCTTAACACGACTTTTTCGACTCTTTTAATGTTAAAATGCATGTAGACCTGTTCATTGGGATGTAGACTATCCAAAGATCGGGTGATATAGTTGTGCGCATGTGTGGAAGTTGGGAGAAAATCGTGGTAGATCAGCGCAGGTGTAGGCGCATTTTGAAGCAAGTGAAACAGTGCGTTTTGCCCACTTTTGCCTTTTTGCGCCTTAACACGACTTTTTCGACTCTTTTAATGTTAAAATGCATGTAGACCTGTTCATTGGGATGTAGACTATCCAAAGATCGGGTGATATAGTTGTGCGCATGTGTGGAAGTTGGGAGAAAATCGTGGTAGATCAGCGCAGGTGTAGGCGCATTTTGAAGCAAGTGAAACAGTGCGTTTTGCCCACTTTTGCCTTTTTGCGCCTTAACACGACTTTTTCGACTCTTTTAATGTTAAAATGCATGTAGACCTGTTCATTGGGATGTAGACTATCCAAAGATCGGGTGATATAGTTGTGCGCATGTGTGGAAGTTGGGAGAAAATCGTGGTAGATCAGCGCAGGTGTAGGCGCATTTTGAAGCAAGTGAAACAGTGCGTTTTGCCCACTTTTGCCTTTTTGCGCCTTAACACGACTTTTTCGACTCTTTTAATGTTAAAATGCATGTAGACCTGTTCATTGGGATGTAGACTATCCAAAGATCGGGTGATATAGTTGTGCGCATGTGTGGAAGTTGGGAGAAAATCGTGGTAGATCAGCGCAGGTGTAGGCGCATTTTGAAGCAAGTGAAACAGTGCGTTTTGCCCACTTTTGCCTTTTTGCGCCTTAACACGACTTTTTCGACTCTTTTAATGTTAAAATGCATGTAGACCTGTTCATTGGGATGTAGACTATCCAAAGATCGGGTGATATAGTTGTGCGCATGTGTGGAAGTTGGGAGAAAATCGTGGTAGATCAGCGCAAGTGTAGGCGCATTTTGAAGCAAGTGAAACAGTGCGTTTTGCCCATTTTTGCCTTTTTGCGCCTTAACACGACTTTTTCGACTCTTTTAATGTTAAAATGCATGTAGACCTGTTCATTGGGATGTAGACTATCCAAAGATCGGGTGATATAGTTGTGCGCATGTGTGGAAGTTGGGAGAAAATCGTGGTAGATCAGCGCAAGTGTAGGCGCATTTTGAAGCAAGTGAAACAGTGCGTTTTGCCCACTTTTGCCTTTTTGCGCCTTAACACGACTTTTTCGACTCTTTTAATGTTAAAATGCATGTAGACCTGTTCATTGGGATGTAGACTATCCAAAGATCGGGTGATATAGTTGTGCGCATGTGTGGAAGTTGGGAGAAAATCGTGGTAGATCAGCGCAAGTGTAGGCGCATTTTGAAGCAAGTGAAACAGTGCGTTTTGCCCATTTTTGCCTTTTTGCGCCTTAACACGACTTTTTCGACTCTTTTAATGTTAAAATGCATGTAGACCTGTTCATTGGGATGTAGACTATCCAAAGATCGGGTGATATAGTTGTGCGCATGTGTGGAAGTTGGGAGAAAATCGTGGTAGATCAGCGCAGGTGTAGGCGCATTTTGAAGCAAGTGAAACAGTGCGTTTTGCCCATTTTTGCCTTTTTGCGCCTTAACACGACTTTTTCGACTCTTTTAATGTTAAAATGCATGTAGACCTGTTCATTGGGATGTAGACTATCCAAAGATCGGGTGATATAGTTGTGCGCATGTGTGGAAGTTGGGAGAAAATCGTGGTAGATCAGCGCAGGTGTAGGCGCATTTTGAAGCAAGTGAAACAGTGCGTTTTGCCCACTTTTGCCTTTTTGCGCCTTAACACGACTTTTTCGACTCTTTTAATGTTAAAATGCATGTAGACCTGTTCATTGGGATGTAGACTATCCAAAGATCGGGTGATATAGTTGTGCGCATGTGTGGAAGTTGGGAGAAAATCGTGGTAGATCAGCGCAGGTGTAGGCGCATTTTGAAGCAAGTGAAACAGTGCGTTTTGCCCACTTTTGCCTTTTTGCGCCTTAACACGACTTTTTCGACTCTTTTAATGTTAAAATGCATGTAGACCTGTTCATTGGGATGTAGACTATCCAAAGATCGGGTGATATAGTTGTGCGCATGTGTGGAAGTTGGGAGAAAATCGTGGTAGATCAGCGCAGGTGTAGGCGCATTTTGAAGCAAGTGAAACAGTGCGTTTTGCCCACTTTTGCCTTTTTGCGCCTTAACACGACTTTTTCGACTCTTTTAATGTTAAAATGCATGTAGACCTGTTCATTGGGATGTAGACTATCCAAAGATCGGGTGATATAGTTGTGCGCATGTGTGGAAGTTGGGAGAAAATCGTGGTAGATCAGCGCAGGTGTAGGCGCATTTTGAAGCAAGTGAAACAGTGCGTTTTGCCCATTTTTGCCTTTTTGCGCCTTAACACGACTTTTTCGACTCTTTTAATGTTAAAATGCATGTAGACCTGTTCATTGGGATGTAGACTATCCAAAGATCGGGTGATATAGTTGTGCGCATGTGTGGAAGTTGGGAGAAAATCGTGGTAGATCAGCGCAGGTGTAGGCGCATTTTGAAGCAAGTGAAACAGTGCGTTTTGCCCACTTTTGCCTTTTTGCGCCTTAACACGACTTTTTCGACTCTTTTAATGTTAAAATGCATGTAGACCTGTTCATTGGGATGTAGACTATCCAAAGATCGGGTGATATAGTTGTGCGCATGTGTGGAAGTTGGGAGAAAATCGTGGTAGATCAGCGCAGGTGTAGGCGCATTTTGAAGCAAGTGAAACAGTGCGTTTTGCCCATTTTTGCCTTTTTGCGCCTTAACACGACTTTTTCGACTCTTTTAATGTTAAAATGCATGTAGACCTGTTCATTGGGATGTAGACTATCCAAAGATCGGGTGATATAGTTGTGCGCATGTGTGGAAGTTGGGAGAAAATCGTGGTAGATCAGCGCAGGTGTAGGCGCATTTTGAAGCAAGTGAAACAGTGCGTTTTGCCCATTTTTGCCTTTTTGCGCCTTAACACGACTTTTTCGACTCTTTTAATGTTAAAATGCATGTAGACCTGTTCATTGGGATGTAGACTATCCAAAGATCGGGTGATATAGTTGTGCGCATGTGTGGAAGTTGGGAGAAAATCGTGGTAGATCAGCGCAGGTGTAGGCGCATTTTGAAGCAAGTGAAACAGTGCGTTTTGCCCATTTTTGCCTTTTTGCGCCTTAACACGACTTTTTCGACTCTTTTAATGTTAAAATGCATGTAGACCTGTTCATTGGGATGTAGACTATCCAAAGATCGGGTGATATAGTTGTGCGCATGTGTGGAAGTTGGGAGAAAATCGTGGTAGATCAGCGCAGGTGTAGGCGCATTTTGAAGCAAGTGAAACAGTGCGTTTTGCCCATTTTTGCCTTTTTGCGCCTTAACACGACTTTTTCGACTCTTTTAATGTTAAAATGCATGTAGACCTGTTCATTGGGATGTAGACTATCCAAAGATCGGGTGATATAGTTGTGCGCATGTGTGGAAGTTGGGAGAAAATCGTGGTAGATCAGCGCAGGTGTAGGCGCATTTTGAAGCAAGTGAAACAGTGCGTTTTGCCCATTTTTGCCTTTTTGCGCCTTAACACGACTTTTTCGACTCTTTTAATGTTAAAATGCATGTAGACCTGTTCATTGGGATGTAGACTATCCAAAGATCGGGTGATATAGTTGTGCGCATGTGTGGAAGTTGGGAGAAAATCGTGGTAGATCAGCGCAGGTGTAGGCGCATTTTGAAGCAAGTGAAACAGTGCGTTTTGCCCATTTTTGCCTTTTTGCGCCTTAACACGACTTTTTCGACTCTTTTAATGTTAAAATGCATGTAGACCTGTTCATTGGGATGTAGACTATCCAAAGATCGGGTGATATAGTTGTGCGCATGTGTGGAAGTTGGGAGAAAATCGTGGTAGATCAGCGCAGGTGTAGGCGCATTTTGAAGCAAGTGAAACAGTGCGTTTTGCCCTTTTTTGCCTTTTTGCGCCTTAACACGACTTTTTCGACTCTTTTAATGTTAAAATGCATGTAGACCTGTTCATTGGGATGTAGACTATCCAAAGATCGGGTGATATAGTTGTGCGCATGTGTGGAAGTTGGGAGAAAATCGTGGTAGATCAGCGCAGGTGTAGGCGCATTTTGAAGCAAGTGAAACAGTGCGTTTTGCCCATTTTTGCCTTTTTGCGCCTTAACACGACTTTTTCGACTCTTTTAATGTTAAAATGCATGTAGACCTGTTCATTGGGATGTAGACTATCCAAAGATCGGGTGATATAGTTGTGCGCATGTGTGGAAGTTGGGAGAAAATCGTGGTAGATCAGCGCAAGTGTAGGCGCATTTTGAAGCAAGTGAAACAGTGCGTTTTGCCCATTTTTGCCTTTTTGCGCCTTAACACGACTTTTTCGACTCTTTTAATGTTAAAATGCATGTAGACCTGTTCATTGGGATGTAGACTATCCAAAGATCGGGTGATATAGTTGTGCGCATGTGTGGAAGTTGGGAGAAAATCGTGGTAGATCAGCGCAGGTGTAGGCGCATTTTGAAGCAAGTGAAACAGTGCGTTTTGCCCATTTTTGCCTTTTTGCGCCTAAACACGACTTTTTCGACTCTTTTAATGTTAAAATGCATGTAGACCTGTTCATTGCGATGTAGACTATCCAAAGATCGGGTGATATAGTTGTGCGCATGTGTGGAAGTTGGGAGAAAATCGTGGTAGATCAGCGCAAGTGTAGTCACATTTTGAAGCAAGTGAAACAGTGCGTTTTGCCCAGTTTTGCCTTTTTGTGCCTTAACACGACTTTTTCGACTC
>CBDHDM010000122.1:0-3282 GCA_965261315.1 Endozoicomonas sp.
GCGCACTGTTTCACTTGCTTCAAAATGCGCCTACACCTGCGCTGATCTACCACGATTTTCTGCCAACTTCCACACATGCACACAACTATATCACCCGATCTTTGGATAGTCTACATCCCAATGAACAGGTCTACATGCATTTTAACATTAAAAGAGTCGAAAAAGTCGTGTTAAGGCGCAAAAAGGCAAAAATGGGCAAAACGCACTGTTTCACTTGCTTCAAAATGCGCCTACACCTGCGCTGATCTACCACGATTTTCTGCCAACTTCCACACATGCGCACAACTATATCACCCGATCTTTGGATAGTCTACATCCCAATGAACAGGTCTACATGCATTTTAACATTAAAAGAGTCGAAAAAGTCGTGTTAAGGCGCAAAAATGCAAAAATGGGCAAAACGCACTGTTTCACTTGCTTCACAATGCGCCTACACCTGCGCTGATCTACCACGATTTTCTGCCAACTTCCACACATGCGCACAACTATATCACCCGATCTTTGGATAGTCTACATCCCAATGAACAGGTCTACATGCATTTTAACATTAAAAGAGTCGAAAAAGTCGTGTTAAGGCGCAAAAAGGCAAAAATGGGCAAAACGCACTGTTTCACTTGCTTCAAAATGCGCCTACACCTGCGCTGATCTACCACGATTTTCTGCCAACTTCCACACATGCGCACAACTATATCACCCGATCTTTGGATAGTCTACATCCCAATGAACAGGTCTACATGCATTTTAACATTAAAAGAGTCGAAAAAGTCGTGTTAAGGCGCAAAAAGGCAAAAATGGGCAAAACGCACTGTTTCAATTGCTTCAAAATGCGCCTACACCTGCGCTGATCTACCACGATTTTCTGCCAATTTCCACACATGCGCACAACTATATCACCCGATCGTTGGATAGTCTACATCCCAATGAACAGGTCTACATGCATTTTAACATTAAAAGAGTCGAAAAAGTCGTGTTAAGGCGCAAAAATGCAAAAATGGGCAAAACGCACTGTTTCACTTGCTTCAAAATGCGCCTACACCTGCGCTGATCTACCACGATTTTCTGCCAACTTCCACACATGCGCACAACTATATCACCCGATCTTTGGATAGTCTACATCCCAATGAACAGGTCTACATGCATTTTAACATTAAAAGAGTCGAAAAAGTCGTGTTAAGGCGCAAAAAGGCAAAAATGGGCAAAACGCACTGTTTCACTTGCTTCAAAATGCGCCTACACCTGCGCTGATCTACCACGATTTTCTGCCAACTTCCACACATGCGCACAACTATATCACCCGATCTTTGGATAGTCTACATCCCAATGAACAGGTCTATATGCATTTTAGCATTAAAAGAGTCGAAAAAGTCGTGTTAAGGCGCAAAAAGGCAAAAATGGGCAAAACGCACTGTTTCACTTGCTTCAAAATGCGCCTACACCTACGCTGATCTACCACGATTTTCTGCCAACTTCCACACATGCGCACAACTATATCACCCGATCTTTGGATAGTCTACATCCCAATGAACAGGTCTACATTCATTTTAACATTAAAAGAGTCGAAAAAGTCGTGTTAAGGCGCAAAAAGGCAAAAATGGGCAAAACGCACTGTTTCACTTGCTTCAAAATGCGCCTACACTTGCGCTGATCTACCACGATTTTCTGCCAACTTCCACACATGCGCACAACTATATCACCCGATCTTTGGATTTTCTAAATCCCAATGAACAGGTCTACATGCATTTTAACATTAAAAGAGTCGAAAAAGTCGTGTTAAGGCGCAAAAAGGCAAAAATGGGCAAAACGCACTGTTTCACTTGCTTCAAAATGCGCCTACACCTGCGCTGATCTACCACGATTTTCTGCCAACTTCCACACATGCGCACAACTATATCACCCGATCTTTGGATAGTCTACATCCCAATGAACAGGTCTACATGCATTTTAACATTAAAAGAGTCGAAAAAGTCGTGTTAAGGCGCAAAAAGGCAAAAATGGGCAAAACGCACTGTTTCACTTGCTTCAAAATGCGCCTACACCTGCGCTGATCTACCACGATTTTCTGCCAACTTCCACACATGCGCACAACTATATCACCCGATCTTTGGATAGTCTACATCCCAATGAACAGGTCTACATGCATTTTAACATTAAAAGAGTCGAAAAAGTCGTGTTAAGGCGCAAAAAGGCAAAAATGGGCAAAACGCACTGTTTCAATTGCTTCAAAATGCGCCTACACCTGCGCTGATCTACCACGATTTTCTGCCAATTTCCACACATGCGCACAACTATATCACCCGATCTTTGGATAGTCTACATCCCAATGAACAGGTCTACATACATTTTAACATTAAAAGAGTCGAAAAAGTCGTGTTAAGGCGCAAAAAGGCAAAAATGGGCAAAACGCACTGTTTCACTTGCTTCAAAATGCGCCTACACCTGCGCTGATCTACCACGATTTTCTGCCAACTTCCACACATGCGCACAACTATATCACCCGATCTTTGGATAGTCTACATCCCAATGAACAGGTCTACATGCATTTTAACATTAAAAGAGTCCAAAAAGTCGTGTTAAGGCGGAAAAAGGCAAAAATGGGCAAAACGCACAGTTTCACTTGCTTCAAAATGCGCCTACACCTGCGCTGATCTACCACGATTTTCTGCAAACTTCCAGACATGCGCACAACTATATCACCCGATCTTTGGATAGTCTACATCCCAATGAACAGGTCTACATGCATTTTAACATTAAAAGAGTCGAAAAAGTCGTGTTAAGGCGCAAAAAGGCAAAAATGGGCAAAACGCACTGTTTCACTTGCTTCAAAATGCGCCTACACCTGCGCTGATCTACCACGATTTTCTGCCAACTTCCACACTTGCGCACAACTATATCACCCGATCTTTGGATAGTCTACATCCCAATGAACAGGTCTACATGCATTTTAACATTAAAAGAGTCCAAAAAGTCGTGTTAAGGCGGAAAAAGGCAAAAATGGGCAAAACGCACAGTTTCACTTGCTTCAAAATGCGCCTACACCTGCGCTGATCTACCACGATTTTCTGCCAACTTCCAGACATGCGCACAAACACATGCGCACAACTATATCACCCGATCTTTGGATAGTCTACATCCCAATGAACAGGTCTACATGCATTTTAACATTAAAAGAGTCGAAAAAGTCGTGTTAAGGCGCAAAAAGGCAAAAATGGGCAAAACGCACTGTTTCACTTGCGTCAAAATGCGCCTACACCTGCGCTGATCTACAACGATTTTCTGCCAACT
>CBDHDM010000123.1:0-34717 GCA_965261315.1 Endozoicomonas sp.
CGTTTACGCTTCATGCTCCCCTTGCCCAACTTGTCCAGATTGAAAATATTCAGGCAAATTCTGCGTAAGATGGACAGGTTTTCTGCTGCATTTTCATCACGGTCTGACATGCATCTTCACTGAAAGTTATATCCAGCATCCAGTGCAAATTATTCTCCACTTCCCAGTGTGTTCGTGTGGCGCAGAGCATTTCCCCATCTGTCATAGCTTTACTGGTAATGTATAAACGCAGGGCAGTTGTCGCTATTCCATCGATGGTTCTGTCAGACTGAATGATGCCAAACTGCTTAAGCCCTTCCCACTCCATATGGGTTGAGAGCTGACTCAGGTCGTTAAAGACCCAGCAGCAGTACTCTTTACGACCATGGCCTACATTTTTCTGTTCTGCAAAGCTATCGCTGGGTAGGTCCGCAGGGTTCTGTTCCCAGTGAGTTTCAACAACTGCCTGGATATCTTTCTGTATGGTTTTCTGATTACTCTTTACTGCCAGAAGGTAGTCAGCTTCTTTTTCAATGCATTTGGCTGCAATGCTTTTTTGGCAGCTGATCGCGTCTGCTGTGATGAGCGCTCCCTTCATATCAAGCATTTCGAAGAGTTCAGGTATCGCCGTTATTTCATTGGTCTTTGAGTCGACCTTTTTCTGGCCCAGTACCAGACGGAGGTTACTGCTCCAAGCACTGACCATATGAACAGCGCGCTTGCCCTTACCTTTTGAGCCGCGAATTGTCTTCCCATCAATGGGAATAATATCAGTCAGGCTCTCTCCAACAGGTAGCGCTTCTGAAAAGAAAGACCTAACCCACCGGATAAAACAGGTTTCAAAGGCCTCAGGGTCAAGAGCACAGAAAATACGGTAAAAGGTGTCGTGTGAAGGAATTCCGTATGGAAGCTCCAGGAAGGTGCGAAGCCAATCTTCTTTGTCATGACCATAGTTTTCCATATCCTCCCAAGTTTCTCCGTCGCTCATAATGGCGCAGATCGCTATTATCAGGATATCGATAAATTTGTGCTCGCAGCTGTTGCCCCGAGAACGAGGGTCTTTGAGATCGTTGAGGAACATAATGAGAGGAGCAGGCTTGAGCATCTAGGACCGTAAAATTGAGCGACTATAAACGTACAGTGTTGTTAATTGAAGCCTTAAATGATTGGAGCTGGTTGGTCAAATGCAAATGAGAATACTCATGCGTAAGCCCTGGCAAGATGCCGAATGCTGGCGCGAATGGTAGCCCTGATTTACAACTGGTGGACGCTTTATGTTCGATTAGGCAATCCGGACTTTCATAAAGAATCTATTACCAGTCGCCCTTTATTAATGAGTTCAATTGGAAAGCTGACCCAGTCTGGCAACCAAAAGAAAATCAAGCTGACAAGTCAGCATCGGTGGATGGATAAAATTGCGAAATTGAAAAGCGAATTGTGTGAGTTTTTTGATTCAATTAAAAGCATTGCACCGCAGTTGAGTCCACTTAACGCATGGTGTCGTATTTTAACGAAAGCGGTCTCAAAATTTTTGAAAAACGGGCAGTTTATTACGATGCAGCCATTAATCGAATCGGGCTGAGAACTAAAAAACCTCCGTTATGAACTAAGAAAAGCTATCCCTGTCGGCATGGCTCAGCGGTGTTCAACTGCTGAATTTAGGTTGAACATTTGCCTCAGGCGTTGAGTGCACGGTGAGGGAGCCAGCATTTAAAAGTTGGCAATAGGCAGTTTTCAGAAAAAGACGTTTGGCATTTCTTTTCTGCTCACCGGAGTATGACTACCAACTGCGTTATTTTAACAACGTCATCCCAACGCTTCTGGCTTTCTTATCGAAGGTCATGGTTTCATCGCAGCCATTGTCTTCATTGATCAGGCAGATGACCGCATCGCTGAAATCACCATTACCGCTTTCATAACGCTGTATCGCCTGGTGGGCGATATCCGGTCGCTCTACCTGCAACTGCCGAATGGTGATCAGTTGCCGGAGAATGTCAATCAGCGCCTGACGGGGTTGCTGGTAGCAGGAGCCCAGGACCCAGGTGGTTTCAATCAGCGTGATTAATGAAACAAAGCCGGGATTATCCGGAGTCAGTCGGTTTTCTATCAGCCGGTTGGCAATGCCTGATTGCTCTGCATCATCCTGTGCAATGTAGCGAACCAGAATATTGGTATCCAGTCCGATCATGATTCGCTGCCCCTGCGCTCAATCGCCTGGTTCATCTCTTCGATTGAGACGTTATGGCTGGTTTTGACCATGCCTTTCAGGGATTTGACATCATTACAGGCAACGAGCATTTCAAATCGACCCGGGGCTACTTCTACGAACTGAATTCGATCTCCGGGGCCGACATTCAGTGCGTTGCGGATAGTGGCCGGTATGGTGATCTGGCCTTTGCTGGTCACTGTGGCGGTAGCGATATTCATTGCCTTACCTTTTTTAAAATGCCTTACATTTAATCAATAGTAGGATTCTGTACGGGATTATTCCACTCTATGATCAAAAAATGCTTATTCCCCGCCGCCGGTTACGGCACCCGTTTTCTTCCTGCGACAAAATCCATGCCCAAAGAGATGATGCCCATCGTCAGCAAGCCGCTGATTGAATACGGCGTTGAAGAAGCCCTGCAGGCCGGCATGGCCGATATCTGCATGGTGACCGGTCGGGGCAAGCGCAGCCTGGAAGATCACTTTGATGCCAACTATGAGTTAGAGCACCAGATTGCCGGTACGGATAAAGAGTCGCTGCTGACCGATATCCGCCAGCTGATTAATGAGTGCACCTTCTCTTACACTCGTCAACGTGAAATGAAAGGGTTGGGCCATGCCATTCTTTCCGGTGAACCGCTGATTGGCGACCAGCCGTTTGGTGTGGTTCTCGCGGATGACCTGTGCATTAATGCCGATGGCCCCGGTGTGCTGGCGCAGATGGCGCAGCTTTATAAGCAGTTCCGTTGCTCCATTGTGGCGGTGATGGAAGTGCCGGAAGATGAGGTGCATAAGTACGGCGTGATTGCCGGGCAGGCGATTTCCGACGACCTGATCCGGGTGGAAAACATGGTGGAGAAACCGGCGAAGGAAGACGCGCCCAGCAATCTCGCCATTATCGGACGCTATATTCTCACGCCGGATATCTTTGACCTGATTCGTGATACCGAGCCAGGCAAGGGCGGTGAGATCCAGATTACCGATGCCCTGATGGCCCAGGCGCAAAAAGGCTGTGTGATGGCCTATAAGTTCAAGGGCAAGCGCTTTGACTGTGGCAGTATTGAAGGGTTTATTGAGGCCACCAACTATTGCTACGATAAGCTTTACGCCCATTAATAAACGCTGCCCGCTGCCCGCTTCCCGAAAAAGATAAGAGCATGGTTTTTTCAGGTAGCGGGCAGTGGAAAATCCACCCTGCCTCCTTTTCTGTCCACTTTCTTTTTCTGGAAACTGGAAACTGAAAACTGCCTACTGCCTACTGCACAAAAGAATATCTACGGATGCATTAAAAATTCCTGATCCCTCATAATCCAGCGTTTTTTTATAACCTTGAAGCCCGTTCAATGGATAAAATTCTCGCTGAATTGCAGGTGTTCCCGCCTGCGCTGTACCGCTTTGCTTTCCTTGGAGCGCTGGCTTTTGCCCTGTTTATGGCTGTGATACCCCACGGTGCCGACCCGACCGCCGCCGTTAATGACAAGGTAAAACACGCCATTACCTTTATGGTGTTGTTTGCCATGCTGGATCTGGCTTGGCCCACGGTGGGTATGCCCTGGTGGAAACCGGTGGGGCTGCTGGCCTTCGGGGTGTTGATTGAGGTCTGCCAGAAGATGACCGGGTACCGGAGCTTCAGTGTGGGGGATATTGTGGCCAATGGTGTGGGGGTGTTGGCGTATCTTGGTGTGTACCTCGTGATTTCCCGTTAAGGCTTTTTGTGAACGCTTCTTTTCTGCTTTTTCTTAAAGGCATCGCCATGGGCGCTGCCGATGTGGTGCCCGGCGTTTCTGGCGGTACCATTGCGTTTATTACCGGCATTTATGACGAGCTGCTGGACAGCATCAAACGGCTGGGTCCTGGTGCGTTAAAGGTACTGGCTCAGGACGGTATTGCCGCCTGCTGGAAGCACATCAACGGTACCTTTCTGCTGACGTTGGGCAGTGGCATTTTGCTGAGCCTGTTCAGCCTGGCCCGGGTGATCAGCGGGCTGCTGGTGACGCACCCGATTCCCCTCTGGTCGTTTTTTACCGGGCTGATTCTGGTCTCTGTCTGGCATATGTTGCGGCAGCTGGATGGGGTTAAGGTTTCTACCGTCGTGCTTGTGTTGGTTGGGGCGGTGCTGGCCTGGTGGATTTCGGGCATGACGCCCTCCGGAGCTGTTGAGCCAGAATTACCGTTTTTGTTTGTGTGTGGTGCCGTGGCCATTTGTGCCATGATTTTGCCGGGGATTTCCGGCTCCTTTCTTCTGTTGTTGCTGGGTGTTTACCAGCCGGTGTTAACGGCGGTAGCGACGCTGGATATTCCGGTGCTGGTTACCGTGGCTTCGGGCTGTGTCATCGGGCTATTGTTGTTTAGTCGTTTCCTGAGCTGGCTGCTGGCGTATGCCCGGCATTTCACATTGGCCTTTTTAACGGGGCTGATGCTGGGCTCGGTGAATAAGCTCTGGCCCTGGAAGCAGGCAACGGCAGACCAGGTGTTCAATGTGTTGCCACAGACCTATGAGCACCTGACCGGACAAAGCGCCCAGTTAATCCTCGCCCTGGCCATGGGGCTGTGTGCGGTGGTGATGGTGTTGGTGATTGAGCGGGTTGCGAAACTTGCGTAGTGGGCAGTGATCAGTTATCAGTTATCAGTTTTCAGTGAGTAGAAAAGACTACTGGTCTGCTTTTCTTTTTCTGAAAACTGCCAGCTGAGAACTGTCCACTTTCTTTTTCTGCCCACTGCCAACTGATAACTATCAACTTTTCTGAATCTTTACAAATCGTTGTTCTTTCGCTTTTGACCGAGTTTCTGCCCATCTCCAGTTCGGTGCAAAACTGCCAGACCACTGAGAACTGTCGGTGGTGATTTATTTCCGCACTTTCTTTTTCTGCAGAGGCGCAACTGCCAACTGATAACTATCAACTTTTCTTACCGTGGCGTTCGGGCTGTTCCTGAATCTTCTGGATGAGAGCACAAATCGTTGTTCTTTCGGATTATTTTGCTTATGCCAGGGCTGATTATTGGCTTTGACCGAGTTTCTGCCCATCTCCAGTTCGGCGCAATTCCCGATGAATTCCGGAGCCTTGCCTACCACGCAACACGCAGAGGAAGCCAATCTCACCCGCCAAGCTGCTAAATCGTTGCATCTGTCGCCGGTACTGCCCAGGGGCTGGTTTCCTTTTTGATGTGGCGGTGCCATGCATCGGTGACGCTGGCGGCGGCATGGTGATTTAGTGTTCCCGCAAGAATGAGAGAAGACCCTGTAGATGAACTTAAGAAACCCTTCAAAGAACTATTCAACATTGTTCAGCGTAATGGAGCCCTGAAAGGATTCGAATTCAAATGCGGGCTGACCATTACCTCCTTCCTATTGATGGCACTGGTCTTTTTTATTCAGGAACCTGTCGTCTGTGATGACTGGCATGAATGAAGGCAAAAAGAATGAAGCCTATTATCACAATATTATGGGTGGGTGTATTGTCCATCAAAATCAGAAAACCGTGATTCCTTTAGCACCGGAAGCCATTTGCAAACAAGATGGTACGACAAAAAATGATTGTGAAAAAGCGGCTATCCGACGTTTTCTGGCACAGGTAAAACACGACCACCCGCAACTAAAACTGGTCATTCTTCTCGATGGCTTATACGCTGACAATCCCACCATTGCTCTGATCAAGAAGTATGGCTGGCACTATATTATCGTCGCAAAAGATGGCAATCATGTGTCGCTTATTGAGGCCATGAATGAGCTTTATGATCAGGGTGAAGTTAAGCACCACACCATCGTTGATAAAGAGAACAATACAACTCACAGATTCCGCTATGCAAATAATGTAACCCTGAATCTGCAGGATGATGCAGAGCAGGTCAATGTCCTGGATTATATTGAAATTGATAAAGCGGGTAATTCGCATGTCTGGTGTTGGATAACCGATATTGAATTGACTAAAAAGACAGTTGAATCCGTCATGAGAGGAGGTCGTTGTAGATGGCATATTGAGAATCAAACGTTTAACACCCTGAAGAACCAAGGCTATCAACTTGAGCACAGCTATGGTCATGGCGAATATCACCTGGCTACGAATTTCGCCTACCTTACATTCCTGGCTTTTCTTTTCGATCAGATTCAGGAGTTGGCTTGTCCACGATTTCAAAAAGCTTTAAATAAACCAGCGAAGCCAACACGAAAACGATTATGGAAAAAAATAACCAGTTTTTTTCTTACCTTGATGATTGATAGTTGGGATGCTTTGTTCAAGGCAATTGCACACGGTTGCAAATCCCAGAAGCTGGCATTTGATACTTCCTAATGCGGTAGATAGCCAGGTATTCAGGGTTAGAGAAGATGAATTTTTCCAGCGCAAAGTCGCTATTGTTTTTCTTTTTTCCTGAGCGTTTTGAGTACGCCTACGCATCTGATAAAGATGTTGTCGTGTAATCGTCGTCCCGCTCCGGTATTACCATGACCGCGGCGTTGTTCCTTGGGTTTGACCGGGAGTCTGCCGCCCGGTTCTCTTTTCTTCTTTCTATTCCGGTGATTCTCGGGGCTGGCCTGCTGCTGACCCTGGATCTGGTGAAATCTACCGCACCCGTGGACTGGCAGGTGCTGATGATGGGGGCGCTGTTATCCGGCATCAGCGCGCTGTTCTGTATTCATCTGTTTCTCGGGGCGATTAACCGCATGGGCCTGATGCCGTTTGTCATCTACCGGCTGGCCCTTGGGGTGGCGTTGCTGTTTGTTATTTGAAGTGTGGATAGAACCATGAAGATACTGGTAACCGGCGGAGCGGGCTATATCGGCTCCCATACCTGCGTTGAGTTGTTGGCGGCAGGCCATGAGGTGATTGTTTTTGACAATTTCTGCAACAGCTCGCCCGAGGCCATCAAACGGGTGCGGCAGATCAGCGGTAAGGAAGTTCCGCTGATCGAAGGCGATATACGGGACGACTACACCCTGCGCCAGCTGTTCAAAGCCCATACCTTTGATGCGGTAATGCACTTTGCCGGGCTGAAGGCGGTGGGGGAGTCCTGCACCATCCCGCTGACGTATTATGAGAACAACATCAGCGGCACCATTTCGCTGTGCCAGGTGATGGCGGAGCATAAGGTCAAACGCCTGATTTTCAGCTCGTCCGCCACGGTGTATGGCGACCCCCATGCGCTGCCCATTGAAGAGGACTTTCCGCTCTCGACCACCAACCCGTATGGCCACTCCAAACTGGTGGTTGAGGAGATTCTGCGGGAGGTGTTCAAGTCGGACTCGCAGTGGAATATCGCCCTGCTGCGTTACTTTAACCCGGTGGGGGCACACCCGTCCGGCATGATCGGTGAAGACCCGAACGATATCCCCAATAACCTGCTGCCTTATATCTCCCAGGTGGCCATTGGCAAGCTGAAGCAGTTGCAGGTGTTTGGTAATGATTACCCGACACCGGACGGTACCGGGGTGCGTGATTACATTCATGTGGTGGATCTGGCCCGTGGCCATGTGAAGGCACTGGAGAATCTTACGGACAATAATCGGGACTGCCATGTGTGGAACCTGGGCGTGGGTAAGGGGTACTCAGTGCTGGAGATGGTGCATGCCTTTGAAAAAGCGTCTGGCCGACCGGTGCCTTATGTGATTACCGACCGTCGCCCCGGTGATATTGCCGCCTGTTATGCCCACCCGGAAAAGGCCGAGCGGGAGCTGGGCTGGAAAGCGGAATACTCGCTGGACGATATTATGACCCACGCCTGGCGCTGGCAGTCGGATAATCCGGAGGGGTATGGGGCATAGTTTTCAATTGACAGTTTTCAGTGGGCAGGAAAAGACGTTTGGTTCATTTTTTCCTGCGTTCTGCCTGTTCCCGGGTAGTATTGCTATGGCGATTTCGATACAAGCCAATGCAGATAGAGTCTATGATGCACTATAAAGCGGATGATTATTAATTGTTTCAACATCTTCCGGATGCTTGGCCATGAGTGTAAGCGCGACGGAAGTTGACCTGGGAACCGGTGTAATCCCCCTCTCATAACGGCTAAATGCGTTAGGCCCACCTCCCAGAATATCGGAAAGTTGCTTTTGGGTTTTGTTCAAAAACTTCCGGATACTCTTCACTGCACTGGGGCCTAATATATCGTCAATTTGTGCATGAAAATCCATCAGTTCTACACGAGTGGCCTCCAGATCTTCTGGATACAGCATGGACTCACCACATGAATCACAATAAATACCGGGCTGATCGAGTGTGATTGTATGGCCCTTATACTCATATTCCATTGGACGAGTGTCTCGGACCGCATGCTCACCGCATAACTCACAATGCCATTCACTCATGTTCATATCTCCTTGGTTTCACTTTTCCTTAAACGAAATAAGTAAGTAAAACTGGCCTCTTTGACCCTGCTGAAACTTAATATACAACTCTTTACTTTTAAAGCTGCTTTTGTACACGTCCTGCCAGTGAGTAAACCCGGGATGCTCAGGGGACATGCTTTTATAAAAATCACTGTCTGTCAGTGCCTGTATAGCCCCAATAACATCCTCATCACTGAAGCCAAGGGAAACTATGCCTTGCCTTGCACTACCTGTCATACAAAGACCATCGGTAGAACTGAATTGTTCCTTGATTTTGTCCAGGCAGTAAGTTCTTGTTGCACTATCCGACATGTGCAAAATTACCCTCTGAGGTTATTTTAGGAGTGAATGCTATCGCTTGCAAGCAAGAATAATATCAAAAGAAAGGGAAAGGCGAAGCAAAATCGGGGGTTGATCCTAAACGCTCCTTAATCTGGTACTACTTTTATATAGAACTGCATTTACCCATGAAACGAAAATACTTCGGAACCGACGGCATCCGTGGTCTGGTCGGCCATCATCCGATTACGCCCGATTTTGTCCTGAAGCTGGGCTGGGCCGCAGGCCATGTGCTGCGCAAGGAGGGCAATGCCCGGGTACTGATCGGCAAGGATACCCGCATCTCGGGTTATATGTTTGAGTCGGCCCTGGAAGCAGGGCTCTCTGCGGCAGGGATGGACGTTTACCTGCTGGGCCCGATGCCCACACCGGCAGTGGCTTACCTGACCGAAACGTATAATGCCAGTGCCGGTATTGTCATCAGTGCCTCCCATAACCCCTATTACGATAACGGCATCAAGTTCTTCTGCGATGAAGGGTTGAAGCTGCCCGATGCTGTGGAGCATCAAATCGAAGCGATGTTGGAAGAGCCGTTCCGTTGTGTTGAGCCGGATCAGCTGGGCAAGGCGAAGCGCATTGACGACGCCTCCGGCCGGTACATTGAGTTCTGTAAAGGGGTGATTCAGCCCCGACTGAAACTGGACGGGCTGACCATCGTGGTGGATGGCGCAAACGGTGCCTGCTACCAGGTGGGGCCAGCGGTGTTTGAAGAGCTGGGCGCCACGGTGATTGCCACCGGGGTAAAGCCCAATGGCCTGAATATCAATGATGGCGTCGGTTCAACTTGTATTGACCATCTGCAGAAGCTGGTGATTCACCATAAGGCGGACCTCGGCATTGCCTTTGATGGCGATGGTGACCGGCTGATTATGGTGGACGGTGGCGGCTCGGTGCTGGATGGTGATGAGCTGCTCTATGTGATGGCGGTGCATCAACAGACCAAAGGCGTGCTGGAAGGGGGCGTAGTGGGCACCGAGATGTCCAACCTGGGCATGGAGCTGGCCCTGGCCGAACGACAGATACCGTTTGTTCGGGCCAAAGTGGGCGACCGTTACGTGAACGAGCTGCTGCTGAAACATAACTGGTACCTGGGCGGAGAGTCTTCCGGCCATTTGATCTGCCGTAAGGCGACTACAACGGGTGATGGCCTGGTGGCCGCCATGCATGTGCTGGATGCCATTATCACCTCTGGCCAAACCCTGGCAGAACTTCGCAGGGGCATGACCAAACATCCGCAACACAGCATTAACCTTGAGATGAGAGAGCGCCGGGATATGGATCGTATTCCTGCCATTCATCGCGCCGTGGAAGAGTGCGAATTGCAGCTAGCCGGTCGTGGCCGTGTGGTGCTGCGACCTTCCGGAACAGAGCCGGTATTGCGGGTGATGGTGGAAGGCGCAGACGGTGAATTGATTCGTGCGCTTTGCCAGGAGCTGGCGGAAAAGGTTGATAATGTGTTGAAGGTGCTGAACGGTTAATACAAATCGGTAGTCGTTTAATACCTGTTTTCAGTACCGTACCTGCTGCCGGATAATCTCTTAACTCATCAATAAGCCTGAATACTATGATTGCTTCACACTTGCCCACCCCGGCTAAACCGTCGCTGTTGATCAATGCCCTGTTTATTCTGGCGATCCTGCTGACCTTTGCGTGCTGGGGATTTGTGATGGCCTATAACACCCTTTACGGCTGGATTGGGCTGTTTGTGGTTTCTCCCTACGCGGCGTACCAGTGTCATAAAAGACTCCACACTCAGTCGCGACTCAGTTTCTGGGTGGCTTACTGGCTGTTTCTGGGGCTGCCATTCACGCTTAACGCACTGTACGTGTCCCCCTGGTGGTGGGCCTTCTGGCCGGTGAGTTTTATATATATATATTGGTTTTCAGTATGCTGCAAATGGATAAACCCTGAGGGCGCTTACCTGCTGCAGGCAACTGAATGATCAGGCCAGGAGGTATTGGTGTTAAGCGGCTGGCTTTGCCGTGCGTTGATGGGGGGTTGCTGCTTTCGCACACGGCGGGTCAGGATCAGGTGGCCATCCGTGGCCGTTACTTCTTCCCTGAAACGCGACTGAGTGACCCGCCTCATTAATGAATGCATGATTTGTGCCAGCGGCTGATTCCTTTACTTTCTCGGGATTTATGGGGTTGGCCTGATTGGGCAAAGGGGTCTTTGGGTGCCGTTTACCCAGTGGTGTCACCGTAAGAAACACTAACTCAGCGTGGAATTTTCTGATTCAACCTTCTCGGACACGTCATCGAACGCTGAAGTTTCTGGCTGATAGTATTGTCGTTCGATCCAATCCAGTGCCTTTTGAAATGCCTGTTCACCGTACTTGGCGCAGCTGAAGCGACGGGTGTGAACGGTCTCCGATACATCACCTTCATCCAGCTGAAAACGCGCCTGCCAACCGGTTTGTCCGTCCCTGAGTGTGTATTTTTCGATTTTTATCATAACCGGTAATGATTCCCTTTGTTTGTTGGTTACAGGTTTGGCGTGAGCCCATCCTACTGAAGGTGTGCGATTATTAACCACAGGCAATGTGTAAACATTGATACGTATCAATACTTATTATTGCTGTGTTTGGAGTAGTAAATCTATGGGTGGACTGGATGATTGTGGTGCTTTGGGAGGGGGCTGAGAGCGTTGGTTCTTTTCAGGGGATAAAAAAAAGCCGACACTATCTGGGGGACAGGAATCAGCAATGAACTACGTTCGGGCGTATTTTTAAGCTTCTTTTCCATTGGATGCAATCAGAATCTCTCTGTTTTCGGCATGTACTTAACGGATGAGTCCGGCGGTTGATTAATAGCCTGCCAGCTCGGATATGGCGAGATGTTTGCGCTCCGGACTGGTATGGAGATATTTGGCCGTCACATCCAGTGACTCATGGCCCATAAGCTCCTGGATAGTCACCAGATCGACGCGTAACTCAGCGAGGCGGGTGCCGAAGGTATGGCGCAAACCATGGAAATCGATTTTTCCGGTCAGCCCTGCTGCTTCCCTGGCTTTATACCAGCGTCGGTCTATGAATTTGTCACAGGCTCGTTGGCCAGAGCTATTGGGGAAGACCAGTTCGGTATAGTCCGTCTGATCGAGCCAGTCGTTGAGAATGGTGGCTGATACGGCGTTTAGGGGGATGTAGCGGGTTTGTAGTGATTTGGTGCGTGCTTTCTTTTTTGGGTGGCTGTCGGAATGATCCCCCATACCCACTACGGTAATGACCCCGGACGCGAAATCAATGTCGTTTACCTTGAGGTTGAGCAGTTCACCTTTACGCATGCCGGTATGGATTGCAACCATCACTAATGGCCTGAGCATATCGGCAAACTTGCCTTCATACTGGTTATCCAGTTCCCGACGGTATTCATCGTATTCATCCAGACCGGCCATGAGTTTTCTCTCATAATCACGGGTCAGGTATTTGATCTTTTTGCTCTTGTCTACTTTGAGCCGTTTGACTTCGAACATCGGGGTTTTCTCCAGATAGCCAGCTGCAACGGCTTTGGTAAGAATACCTCGAAGATCATTCATAATCCGGTTGCCACCGGAGGGTGCACCGGGATAACTGTTGAGCCACTTTCGCATATCGAAGGCGGTGATGTTGGCCATGGGCTTATCGAGCCACTTGGAGAAATGCCGGTGAATATTTTTCTCAGCTTCATCGGCCGTCACCTCCGGCGTCACGCTTCTGAAGTCTCCTTCTATAAATGCTCGCAGGGTATTTTGTCGGTTTTTTTCAATCGCCTTGCGACGCTCTCGTTTTTGTTCCTGTGGATCGGTTCCCGTTGCTACATCACCAGCTGCCGCTCTTGCCATCGTCCTAGCCTGCTCGACGGTGATCTCCCCATGCTTGCCAAGAGGGTGCTTGCGGTTGGTGCCGGTAACGGGCGATTTGTATTCGTAATAGAAAAATTTCCCGGTTTTCTTCAACTGACAGGAGAGCCCGCGGATCTCGTTATCCCTGAGGGTTTTCTCGCTTAACTTTGATACACTGCTTTCAGTGATTTTCTTGATCATCCCGATGTAACTCCAAGCATTGTTTTTATTAATTCGGACTGGATTCGGATTCTGATTCTGATTACAGGAAACGTATCACGGTCTTTTAGTATGTTCTTACTAATTAGCTTGAAATGTCAGTTATATCAAGGGCTGTAGAGATGATTTAAATTTGTATTATAGTACTGGGTGTCAGCGTTTCTATGGTTTCCCTCCCCATGTGAGAGTAGGTCATCTTCAGACAAAAAATACAGAAACCCCGATAGTTCACTATCGGGGTTTTTTCGTTGTACCTCCATTTAGCCTGCTGTTAAAAAACGGCGCTGAGATCTACACATTGAGCTCACATTTCCACTGGCATATTATTCGTCTCACAATAATTAAATAAAAAAGGAATGCTCAATGCATAATCGTCGCATGCTTGTGGCTGTACTCTCTGGTTTGTCGCTGTTTTTCTCACTACAGGCCAACAGCGATTCCCATATTGTGGATAATCTCTCCAAGGCCATTCGTTACCAGACAGTCAGCCATCAAAACGTCAATGCTATTGATTATGGGGCGTTTCTCAATTTCCATAAGTTTCTTGAGACTACTTATCCCCAGGTTCACAGCCAGCTAGAGAGGAAAGTAATAGCTGAGTACAGTCTTGTGTATGTATGGCCAGGCAGGCAGTCATCGTTGCCTCCTGTACTGTTCGATTCACATTATGATGTTGTGCCTGTTGAGCCGGGAACAGAAGGTGACTGGCAGCATAAACCTTTTGCTGGTGTAGTTGACGATGGTTTTCTATGGGGGCGTGGAGCGCTTGATGATAAGGCATCAGTGATTGCTACCTTCGAAGCTATCGAGGCTCTACTGGCTGAAGATTATGTACCTGAGCGCACGCTGGTATTTTCCTTTGGGCATGATGAGGAAATCGGCGGCAACAATGGGGCGGCCAATATTGCTGCTTATCTCGAAGATCAGGGCTTCAATTTTGAATATGTGGTTGGTGAAGGCGGGCTGGTTGTTAATGGTCATCCAATGCTGCCAGACAGCTCTCTTGCCATGATTGCACTGGCTGAAAAAAATTATGTCACATTAACCTTTAAAGCGACTGGGGATGGTGGACACTCTTCCATGCCCGTAAAGAACAATGCTATTGTCAATTTAAGCAAGGCCCTGACAACGCTTCATGAAAACCCATTCAAAGCAGAACTGGTTAAGCCTGTGGCGGATATGTTGAAAGTAATGGGAGAGCATGTCGGTGGTATTCAGGGCTTTATGATGAGAAACCAGTGGCTCAGTCAGCCCATTCTTTTGTCAGTGATGTCCGGAGATAAAACAAGCCAGTCGATGGTTCGAACGACGACAGCGGTTACCATGATTAATGCGGGCATCAAAGAGAATGTGATTTCGCAAAAAGCCGAGGCAAAGGTCAACTTTCGTCTATTGCCCGGTACGCGGGTTGAGCAGCTGATCAACGATGTAGAAACTATGATTGATGATTCATCCATTGAGATTTCTGCTGAGGACTGGAAAACAAGCCCGCCAGTCGCGGATATGAGAGCCCCTGGTTATGGGCAGGTCAAATCGGCTATCAATGCGGTTCTGCCAGAAACAGTCGTGGTGCCTGGCATGCTGACGGCAACGACTGACAGTCCTCATTATGCAACTGTTTCAAAGAATATTTATCGGTTTCACCCATTTACGGTGCATATGGAGCTTACCGGTTCCATCCACGGGACAAACGAGCGTATTTCCATACAGAGCATCAATACAGCCTTTGAGCTGTCTAAGTCTTTAATAAGAACATCAGGTAGCCCTGACGCCTGACATTCATACAATTCTATTGCCATCAGCATCGGGAGATCAGGGGCTGATGGCAATAAGTGCTATTCAAGTTAATTCCGTAAGTTTTGAGCAACTGATAATTGAGAAAGCTTATATAAAAAGTCAGGGTTTATAAAAGCTAGTATCGTATTCATCTAAAAATTAACACCCGTTTTCAAAAGAACTAATGAGGTTTCATCGAGATTTGAAAATGGGAAAATTCAATTGGATTGTAAAGCGTTATTTTTAATGAGTAAGAGAAAAGTAAACTGCTTTATGACTTGGCTCAGGGCAACGAGCAACGACATTGTGCAAGATTATTCAGTAATAAAGGTGTGTTCTGGCCCAGGCGATGAAAAACTGCATTTTGCAACGAATAAATCAACTGCCTTCTAAAGCCAACTATTAAAAGAACGACAAAGTCAGTTTATATCTGATGTGTAACAGCGTTCCATATATTTGAACACGCCGCTCTATTTTCTTAGCTCATGACGGTATGTTTAAATGACTTCGCAAAAAAAGATTATCCCCATAGCGTTGGTTTTTCTGGGGCTATTCTGCTTTCCTGAACTGGTTTTTCCTGAAGGGGTATTCTCAGTCCTTCAGCAACGGGTAATGGCCATTTTTATTCTGGCGACCTTGTTGTGGGTCAGTGATGCAGTACCAGCCTTTGCGACTTCTCTGCTTATCATCATGCTACTGGTGCTGACGGGATCAAACAGTGCTCCTTTTCCTCTCAGGGATGGCCTGGGAGAGGATATGCTGGCCTATACGACCATATTTAATAGTTTAGCATCACCGGTGATTGTGCTTTTCCTGGGAGGGTTCTTTATTGCCCTTGCCTGTGCCAAGTACAAAGTGGACATTAACCTTGCCCGCGTTTTGTTAAAACCATTTGGCCAAAAGTATGAAATAGTGATGCTTGGTGTGATGATCATCACAGCCATCTTCTCCATGTTTATGAGCAATACTGCAACCAGTGTCATGATGTTAACCATCATGACACCGCTGGTTGCCAGAATGGATAGCCAGGATCCCGGCTGTCGCGCTATGGTTCTGAGTATTCCGATTGCAGCGAACCTGGGGGGGATGGGAACGCCAATTGGCACGCCACCTAATGCCATTGCCTTTCGCTATTTTGTCGGTGAGCATGCACTCTCCTTTGGTGGCTGGATGCTGTTTGCGGTTCCGATTACTGTGATCATGATTGCATTCAGTTGGTGGTTACTGCAGAAGATGTATCCATCCAGTGGTGGGGATCTGGATGTTCAGATTGATGGTCGTTTTGAGAAAGGCTTAAAGCCTTATATTGTCTATATCACCATGGCGTTGACTATCCTGTTATGGATGTTCTCCAGTGTTCATGGCATTAACGCTTATGCGGTTGCCATTATTCCAGTCGCCGTATTCAGCCTCTGCGGTATTGTGGATAAGCACGACCTGAAACATATCAGCTGGGACGTTCTCTGGTTACTGGCCGGTGGTATTGCGATTGGTACTGCGCTTGCGTCTTCCGGTTTGGCAGAGCTTATTGTCAGTATGGTGCCATTTGAGGAGTTTGGAGCCGTCAGTATTATTCTGGGCATCAGTATACTGTGCATGGTCATGGCGACCTTTATGTCCCACACGGCAACAGCCAACCTGCTGATGCCTATAGCTATCTCCATGTCTACGTCTGTGGCCAGTATTGAGGAAATGGGTGGACTGGTGGTGATTGGAACCGCAGTGGCCCTGGCCTCTTCACTGGGTATGGGATTGCCAATCAGTACACCACCGAATGCGCTGGCGCATGCGACAGGTTTGGTGGACACCAAAGACTTTATTAAGACGGCTCAGATACTGAGCCCTGTTGGTGTGATATTGATCTTTTCCGTATTGATGCTGATGACTTGGCTGGGCTTCTCTTTTAAGAGGGAATCTCATTTATGTATGCGGTGATCTTTGAAGTTGAAATAAAGCCCGGGTGTCAGGATAGCTACCTGACGCTGGGTGCAAAGATGCGGGAAAAACTTGTCGGCTATTCGGGTTTTATATCTGCAGAGCGTTTTGGCAGCCTGACTAAGGAAGGAAAGGTTTGTAGTCTTTCCTTCTGGGAGAGTGAAGCAGCGATATGTCAATGGAAACAGGATATGAGCCACATGCTTTGTCAGCAAGATGGCAGAGACCACTTATTCAGTGATTACCGGATTCGTGTTGCTAAAGTTGAAAGGGATTACAGGATGACAACCCCGTGATCGGGGTTGTCAAAAATAGCCAGACTTTTGATTAGAAGTAACCCACCACGCCCAGCAGCATAATAACGGTAAAAATCAGTACCACACCAATGGTGCTGATGAACTTACCGGTTTTGATAAAGTCTCTGCTGGCGACCATGCCGGTGGCGTGAGCTAAGGCATTGGGGGGAGTGCTGATTGGCAGTGACATTCCCATTGATGCAGAGAGTGCGACACAGATCACCATGAGGCTGATGCCACCATAATTTTCCAGCCCGCTCAGAACAGTGGCGACTGAAACCGCAATTGGCATTAACAGGTTTGCTGTGGCGGTATTCGACATAAATGTTGCCATCACCATCGAGACGACAGCCATCAGGAACAGCACAACAAAGGTTCCCATGGTATCAAAGGGAATGGTCTGAACAATGGCTCGAGCCAGGCCGCTTTTCTCAAGGGCATAACCCAGGGCAATACCACCGGCAATCAGCCAGAGCACATCCCAGTTGATCTTTTTGATGTCGTTGGTATCAATGATGCCAGACAGAGAGAAAACAATCACCGGTAATAAAGCGACAGTGTAAGAGTTTACGCCGTGAATGCTGGAGGTTGTCCAGAGAAGTACAGTCGCTGCTGTGGTTGCATAAACGAGCCAGGCTTTTGGAGATCTTTCAAAAGTACATTCGATTTTAACGGCAAGCTCCTTGATATTGCCAGGATAAAGCTTACGGAGCAGGACCCAGGCAATCATAATCAAGGCGAGTGCCATGGGAACGGCAAACAGCATCCATTCGCCAAAAGTGATGGCATGCTCTCCGGTTAAATAGCGAAAAGCAATGGCATTTGGAGGCGTCCCAATGGGAGTCCCAATACCGCCAATATTTGCCGCGATAGGCACGGCCAGAATGATACCTTTCACACCATTATCTGTGGTGTCTACGTTAGCCAGCAATGGAGTAAGTAACGTGAGCATCATGGCCGTTGTTGCTGTGTTGCTCATGAACATGGAGAAAAACGCAGTAATGCCCATAAGACCAAGCATCACTTTTTTATAGTCACTGCCAATAGGCTTTAACAGAACTCTGGCCAGGTTAATATCCAACTTGTACTTGGTTGCAGCAATTGCAATAAAGAACCCGCCAAGGAACAAGACAACCACTGGAGCCGCCAGACTGCTGAGAATCTCTTTGTAGTTGAGCATATCCTCCGGGTTCAATGCTTCCCTCAGGAAGTATGGACTGGTATTGGAAACGGTAATGGAGAGTAGCCCCAGAATAAGTAGAGACGTTGCATAGGCCGGTACGGCTTCAGAAACCCAGAGTAAAGTGGCCATCAGAAAAATAGCCAGAACCCGCTGCTGTTCAATAGTGATATTGGCAATGGGGATAAAGTCAGCGGGAAGAAAGAAAAGGCAGAAGAACGAGGCTGCAATCAGCAACAGTTTGATGGTGCGAGACATAGACGCCATTGACCTTTAATCAGTTTAAAATTCTTAGAGGTGTTCATGATGCATTAATGACACACCGAACATACTGAAGCAGGTCAAAGAAAAACGATTTTCAAAACATGAATGCTATTTGAGCAGTTGCTCAGGATTAATCATTACTGGAATGGTGTGCTCAAAGAATGGGTTTAGGCGGGGAGATGGGTTGTCTTGTTAACCACTCCTGCTCCCACTGGGCGATTTCATCAGCAGGCATGGGCTTGGCGATAAAATAGCCTTGTGCCAGGTCACAGTTCAACTCATGAAGTAACTGCCAGCCATCAATGGTTTCAACACCCTCTGCAACGGTTTGCATATTCAGTTTGTGAGCCAGACTGATATTGGCTTCAACAATGGCCCTATGGGTTTTGTCATGAGAGGCATTGGAAACAAATGAACGATCAATTTTCAGTTCGCTGAAAGGGATCCTGTTTAGCTGCTGCATGCTGGAATAGCCAGTGCCAAAATCGTCAATGGAGAGCGAAAAACCATGGAGTTTAAGCCGGGCCAGCGTTTCCAGAGAGAGTGCTGCATTTTGAATCAGGCTGCTTTCAGTAATCTCAAGATTCAGTAACTCTGTAGGAATGTTCAGATCCCGCGTCTTTTGAATCAGCATGTCAGGCAGGTCGGTATTGCTCAGGATGGCAGCCGACAGGTTGACACCTACGGCAATATTCCTTCCCTGTTCACGCCAGAGCCGAATCTGCTCCAGCGCCAGATCGATCATTTTTGTGGTCATGGGCGAAATCAGGCCTGAGCTTTCCATCAAAGGAATAAAATGGACCGGGCTGATAACCCCGGCTTCCGGATGATGCCAGCGAGCAAGAGCCTCAACAGACATCATCTGCCCACTCTTCAGTAAGACCTTGGGTTGGTAGTAAAGCACGAACTGATTGTCGTGAATGGCCTTTTCCAGCTCCTCTTCACCAAAAATCAGCTCTTTTGCCGCGATTGGGCAGGCATTGTTTTCGGCTTGTTCTGTAAAATAGAGCTCCAGCAGTTCTCTGAGTCGGGTACGGGACATCGGTTTGGGCATATGACCCAGCACCATTAGCCCGTGGGCCTGTGCCATATCTTCGACAGTACGGATCAGAACCGCTTCCATGGCACTGAGAACAATCACACCCTGAGCAAGCTTTTGCTCAGCCAGATGACGAATAAACTGAATACCATCCATACCTGGCATATCGAGGTCACAGATGACAATGTCAACGGCACCTCTGTTTTTAAGGGACTTCAGCGCCTCTTCGCTGCTTTCTGCCGTGAGGAGTTTGCCTACATTAAGGCCGGATACTGTTTGTTCTGCCACCATACGCTGAAAGGGGTGGTCTTCCAAAATCAGGATACTGAGAGAGGCTATTCTGCTGTCCATGTACTGGCCGAGTGAAAATGATTCCTATCCTGTAAAGTATGGCGTATTGGACAGTATGAGGAAGGTTTTTTTAGCAATATTTGACCAACGGAACCTCGAAAGCAGTATCAGAAGGGAGCCCCTTCTGATAACTGGTGAAAAATATCAGGTTCCAGACTTGATTCTAGACCACTCACGGGTGATGTAACGCTTCAGCTTGCTTGGCAGCTCTTTGAATACAAACAGCTTTTTCATTGTTTCCTCTGATGGGAAAACCCCTGGATCATTGGCAATATCAGGCTCCACGAATGCCTTTGATGCCGGGTTGGGGTTGCCATAGGTGACGTAGTTGGTCACATCCGCAATAACCTTTGGCTCCATCAGATAATTCAGCATTTTATGCGCGGCGTCTTTATGCTTTGAATCCTTTGGGATGGCCAGCATATCAAACCACATGGGTGCCCCTTCTTTGGGTACAACATAGCGGATGTCGAGACCATTATTCGCTTCTTTTGCCCGGTCACGAGCCATCATCATATCGCCAGACCAGCCCAGGGCAACACAGATATCACCGTTGGCCAGATCTGAAAGAGACCGGACTGAATTGTAATAGGTGATATAAGGTGCTACGGCTTTCATCCGCTCGACGGCCTTTTTATAATCCCCCATCTTCAGGCTGTCGCCGGGAATACCCAGATAAGTCATGACAGAAGGAAGAACTTCGCTGGGTGCATCCAGAAAGGCAACGCCACACTTTTGCAGTTTCTTCATGTTTTCAGGTTCGAGAATCAGAGCCCAGCTATCTACAGGCGCATCTTTGCCCAGAACCTTTTCTACCTCTGCCTTATTGTAACCAATACCGGTGGTGCCCCAGAGATAAGGGATGCCGTAAGTATTACCTTCATCAAAGTTATCCGAGATCGCCTTCATAATGACGGGATCCAGGTTTTTCAGATTGGGCAGCTGGGACTTATCCAGTGGTTCGTATACGCCAGCCCGGATCTGGGTTTTATAAAAGTCATGGGAAGGAGAGACCAGATCGAAACCGCTTCGTCCTGAGAGTAATTTGCCTTCAAGAACTTCGTTGCTGTCATAAACGTCATAAACAACGTTGATGCCCGTTTTCTGTGAAAAATTCTTGACCGTATCTTCAGCAATATAATCGCTCCAGTTATAGAAATAGAGCTTCTCAGCTTTTTTGTCTGAAGTGTTATCTGAGGCCTGGAGCTGGGCTGCACAGAGCAGTGCGGCGACGATGAACAACTTTTTCATAAGCGTGCCGTAAACCTTTGACAAGGGGATAATTGGGAGCGCGATTATATAGCAGCAACAATGTTCTACAAGAGTTCCACGGCCCTTATTCGCAGAATCTCGGGCAGAGAAACTAATTCCTGCGATACTGAACAAGGTTGTTATCGGTTTGAGACTAAGTTGATGCATGCTTTTCGTTCAATCCTTCTGGCAGTTACCCGGCAACACACCTCGGATATGGAGCTCCAACAGGCTTTCCGTCTGGCTTTGGATAATCGGGCCACATTGTTGATAGCCCTGTTTGACCATAGCCTGGAAACCCTGCATCACCTGCAATTCATCCCACTGGAAAAAAGGCTGGAAGATCATCTTCGTCAGCAGTTGGAAGATGAACTTGAGCGGCTAAAGGCCATGGCCTGGGAGCAGGGGATTGAAGCGGAGACACTGATTGTTCCCGGTCGTCCAAGGCAGGCGATTCATAAAGTGATCAAAGAGTATCATATTGATCTGGTGATCAAACTGGCGGATGCCAGCGGGGCCCTGACCCGTAAGCAGCTAACCGGCAATGACCTGGCCTTGCTCAGAAAATGCCCGGTTCCCATTTTGATGATGGCAGATCGGGATCAGCTGGCAGACTTCAATGGCAAAGTCATGGTTGCCATGGATGCAGGTGATCCGGACTCAGATGCCCACGATTTGAACAGAACGCTCCTGCAATACGGTGTATACCTGGCTAGCCAGGAGAACGCAGCATTGCACCTGGTCAGCGTCTGGAATGTGCCTTTAGGGAAACGCTCGTTGAAAACACTTTCCGATGAAGAGCTTTACGAACTTCAGGAAATAACCCAGAGGCGTTACCACAACAAACTTCAGGAAATCATGCAGGAAGTGGGGGTTACGGAGAATGACGAACAGCAGCCGGTATCGATCCATCTGTTAAGAGGAAACCCGGCATCTGAAATACAGCAGCTTGCCAATGAGTTGAATGTGGATGTGATTGTGATGGGAACACTAGGACGCCATAAAGAAGGCATTCTGGTCGGGAATACGGCTGAAAACATTATGAACAGTATTTACTGCTCGATTCTGGCGGTAAAGCCAGAAGGGTTCGTCAGCCCACTGGCAGCAGAAGCGGCCAGCAGTTAACTATCCTGAAAACGGTTAAATCCCGGGAGATCAGGGCTTGAGACCACTCATGTGCTCAATAGAGGCGCTGATCTCTTCATCCGAACAGTCCATGCAGGTACCTTTTGCAGGCATGCTGCGGATACCATTAATAGCATTGGACAGGAGGCTGCTGAAGCCTCCGGCTTTTTTCTCGGCAGCCTGCCAGGCAGCAGCGTCATCTTTCTTGGGTGCACCTAACAGCCCTGAAGAGTGACAGGCCACACAGTACTGGCCATAAATGGCATCGCCACTTCTCGGGCCACTGCTGGTGCTTGCTGCAATACCGGCAGCACTGGCGCATTCTTCACCAGCAAGGCACACGGAGCCTACAGGCGCGATACGCTCGCTTATCTCACCACGAGTAGTTGGATCCAGGTCTGCAGCCGGCTTGGCAAAGACCAGCGACGCGAATAGTCCCCCGACTAACAGAATCAAAGCACGCATATGAGTTCCCCGTGACACTCGCTTGTCCTCTTCTAAGGCGTTCAATGGCTATCTTGTTTTAGGCGTTGCATGAGCTGATGCTGCATGAGCTGAGAGAGTAGCTTAAGACTCGCTTATAAGCTTTCGCCTGTGTAGCCGAATTATTTTAGGCAATGGGATTATAGATCAATTGGCACTTCTAAAACAGCGGTTTATACGGTGCTTATTTCGGTAATTCTTTTGGCTTTGCCTATGGCATGTACTGTCCAGACTATTTGATTTATCAGTGATAACCGTCATTTCATTTACTGAAGCTGGGACAACCTTTTCTGTAACAAATGTACAAAGTCAGCGTTTTGCAATTGGAGCTCCTGTAAGGTAAAAAATCATGGACAGTACAAGGGCGGAACAGTATTATTACCCACCGCTGGAGTTGTTGTCTGCTGCTCTGGATCTGCGCCCGTAGCTCAGCTGGATAGAGCGCTACCCTCCGGAGGTAGAGGCCAGAGGTTCGAATCCTCTCGGGCGCGCCATAAAAATCAACGAGTTACGTCATTTTTATCCCTCTCAAAACCTTCTCTAAAATCTCGTTCTAACACGGTTCTAACACTTTTTCCCAATCACTCTGTTCTAACAAATTGATGTCTTCATTTTTGATAACGCTGATTCAGCTAAATGGATTAATGTCCGGCATTTGAGTTGCAGTCATCAACGTGTGCTTTAGTATCAGCTTATCCATCGACCTGACTACATCCAACCCCCAATTAACGGTACACTCCCCGGTTTATGAATTCCTGTAGCCGGGTTTGAGGCTCTGCCAACCTATCCATGGCAATGAGTCTGTCCAGTCGTTATGTCCCGGCCTTTCCTCTTCGAAACAAAGTACCGACTATGCCCAACACCCAAGCCTCCAACAACCTTGCCGCCTTTATCTGGTCCGTTGCTGACCTGCTGCGTGGAGACTTCAAACAGTCCCAGTATGGCCGCATCATCTTGCCCTTTACCCTGCTCCGTCGTCTGGAATGTGTACTGGAATCCAGCAAGGACGATGTACTGGCCCAGTACGAAAAAGTAAAGACGATGAACCTGCCGGAAGACGGTATGGAGAAAATGTTGTTGCGGGCAACGGGCGGGTTATCGTTCTACAACACTTCGCCCATGAACCTGTCGAAGCTGGGTCAGGGGGATATCAAATCCAACCTGGAAACCTACATCCAGTGTTTCTCGAAAGACGCGCGGGAAATCTTCGAGCATTTCCGGTTTGATGAATTTATTGGCACCCTGAACGAAGCTAACCTGCTGTACAAAGTGGTGGGCAAGTTCGCCAGTACCGATCTCAGTCCGGCCAAAATCTCCAATCACGATATGGGGCTGGTGTTTGAAGAACTGATCCGCCGGTTTGCGGAAGGCTCTAATGAGACCGCCGGTGAGCACTTTACCCCACGGGACATCGTGCGCCTAACCACCTCGCTGGTGTTTATGGAAGATGACGATGCCCTGACCAAAGAAGGCATTATCCGCACCATCTATGACCCGACAGCGGGGACTGGCGGCTTCCTGTCTTCCGGCATGGAGTATGTACACAGCCTGAACCCGAAAGCGGTGATGCGCGCCTTTGGCCAGGAACTGAACCCGGAATCCTACGCCATCTGTAAAGCCGATATGCTGATCAAGGGGCAGGATGTTAGCCGTATCAAACTGGGCAACACTCTGTCTAACGATCAACTGGTGACTGACCAGTTCGACTACATGCTCTCCAATCCCCCGTTTGGTGTGGACTGGAAGAAGATCGAAGGCGAGATCAAAGACGAACATACCTTCAAAGGTTTCGACGGTCGTTTTGGTCCCGGCCTGCCGCGAGTATCCGACGGTTCCCTTCTATTCCTGATGCACCTGATCAGCAAGCTCAGAGATAACACTGAGAACGGTGGAAGAATCGGCATTATCCTCAACGGCTCACCCCTGTTTACCGGCGGTGCGGGCAGCGGTGAAAGCGAGATTCGCCGTTATATTCTGGAAGCCGACTTGCTCGAAGCCATTGTCGCCCTGCCCACCGATATGTTCTACAACACCGGCATTGCCACCTATGTGTGGGTACTGTCTAACAAGAAGGATTCAACCCGTAAAGGTAAGGTGCAACTCATCAACGGCGTGAATCTGTGCGGCAAAATGCGTAAGTCCCTGGGTTCCAAACGCAACCTGATGAGCGATGACGACATTAAAACCATCACCCGCAGCTTTGGAGCCTTTGAGGTCATTGAACCGCAGGCACTGAACAAGCCCGCTGAACAGAAAAGTAACCGGGGCAGGCAGTCGGCCAACGCCAAGGTTGAAGCACCCAAAACCTTTGCCAGCAAAATTTTTGAGAGTCACGAATTCGGTTACCGGCGTATTACCATTGAGCGCCCGCTGCGACTGTCAGCCCAGATCACCGATGAAGCGATCGAAGGTCTCCGCTATGCGCCCAAGCCGTTTAACGCAGTCATGCGTTGGGTACACGAAGAGTTTGGCGAAGGCTGCCACCAGCACCTGTCAGAGAACGAAGTCGCCATCCGCACCAAGATCAAAGCCGATTTCAAAGAGCTGAAAGAAAAGCAGATCAAAGAACTGCTCGATAGCAAACTCTGGCAGTTCCAGATCACGTTGATGAACAAAGCCAAAACCTTGCAGGATGCAATCAGCAGCGAACAGAGCAATGACTTCAACACCTTTGAGGTAAGCCTGAAAGTCGCTCTGAAGCAAACCGGCACGACACTGGATACCAAAGAGAAAAAGCAGTTCCTCGATGCCATTACCCGCAAAAATCCAGAGGCCGAACCCGTCGTTAAGAAAGTCCTTAAGGAAGAAGCACAGCCTTTATACGGAGCGTTCGAGTACAAGGGCAAAGTGGTCGAGTTCCAGTCCGATGGCGACCTGCGGGATAACGAAAACGTCCCGCTCAACCCATCGATCAGCACCACCACACTGATCGAAACCTACTTCAACCGCGAAGTAGCGCCCCATGTACCCGATGCCTGGATCAACGCCGACAAGTGCGACGACAAAGACGGCGAGATCGGCATTGTCGGTTATGAAATCCCCTTTAACCGGCACTTCTACCAGTACCAGCCACCACGATCACTGGAAGCCATTGATGCCGATTTGGATGCGGTCAGTAAGCGGATTATGGGCCTGCTGGCGGAGGTGCATTCATGAGCAAGGCGAATAACAGCACCAGCCTCGGCCTTAATCACAACAGTGACTACAAGCGGTGGTTAAAAGACCTCAAACAAAAGGTGCAGCAAACCCAAATCAAGGCTGCGGTTCAGGTAAACACCACCCTGTTGGCTTTCTACTGGGAACTGGGGGCCGATATTGTTCAGCGCCAGTCCACGGCTAACTGGGGCGATGGTTTTTTAAAACAGCTCAGCAAAGACCTGATGAAAGCATTCCCCGACATCAAAGGCTTTTCTGAACGAAACCTTAAATACATTCGGCAGTGGTTCCTGTTTTACTCACGGGATCAGGCAATTGGGCAACAGGCTGTTGCCCAATTAGCCCAATTAGGCCAAGTGCCCTGGGGACACAATTTACAGGTCATTCCCACACACACCGCCGACATTCCTGAGCATACCGCCATCATTCTCGCACACACTGGCATCATTCCCGCACATTCTGCCGTCATTCCCGCGAAGGCGGGAATCCACAGGGTATCCAACAATGCCTAAACAGCCCTGCGTCTACATACTGGCAAGCAAGAAAAATGGCACTCTCTATATCGGAGTAACCAGCAATCTGGTTCAACGAATCTGGCAACACAAAAATGACCAGACACCCGGTTTCACTCAGCAGTATCAGGTTCATACCCTGGTTTACTTTGAACTTCATGAAACGATGGAGTCTGCTATCACCCGTGAAAAGCAGATTAAAAAGTGGAATCGGCAATGGAAAATTAATTTGATTGAAGAAAAAAACCTTCATTGGAATGACCTATGGGAGAGCATTCAATGATTGACGGTACTGCTTCATATATAACCACTGTCGTTTCTGCGTATTCGGTCGTCATTCCTTCGTGCTCAACCATCATTCCCGAGTACTCAGCCGTCATTCCCGCGAAGGCGGGAATCTATCCCACCCACAAACGAGTAACAGGCGGGTTGAGGCGTTCATCGTTCACCATGGATTCCCCGCCTTCGCGGGAATGACGTAGTGAGTGCTTCGGAATATCAACTGACGCAATCGTTGCCGGAAAACCTGCAATCGCAACTGCCCAGTGTGGAAGAAATTGAGCAGGAACTGGGAGGTGAGTTGTGATGGCTGGGAAGTATCAAGCGTATCCGGAGTATAAGGATTCTGGGGTTGAGTGGTTGGGAGAAGTTCCGAGCAGGCGTGGAGTATGTATCCCGATAAAGCACCTTGCTAAAACTGACCCCTAGAAGACAATCCTCTACCATCTGACTCTTCAACTTATGCCGCCAGTAAGGAGTACGTAGTTTTTTGCCTATGGAAAAGCTGAATGCTGGAACTCCATAGTGACTCTAAAGTGATGGTTGCCCTCAAGGGAACAGCGACGTTTATGCATGGTTATACATATTTTGAGGATGACGATGTATTGAGCCTGCGAAAGTTACTCCAGGGTGCTATTGAGCACAATAAGCTTATATGGGCTGTGGCTTCTGGACTAACGTAATGGAATTGGCTTTGGCTGCATCAGAAATCTAGTGTTTTCTCCGCCCTATACCGACCAGGTGAATAATCTGCTTTTTGTATTACCGCTCTTCAGGCATCGATAGACAGTTTATGGACATTGCAACTGCTGCCATGACGGGCGCAGGAGGCTTGAGACAGTGTCCCTGGAGATGTAGTTAATACATATTTGCTGGCCACTGCCAAAGTTACGCCGAACAGACCCAGCATCGCCAACTTCCTCGACCACGAAACCGGCAAAATCGACACCCTGATTGAAGAGCAGCAATCTCTGATCCGGCTGCTGAAAGAAAAACGACAGGCGGTGATCAGTCATGCCGTCACCAAAGGTTTGAACCCTGACGCACCGATGAAGGATTCCGGTGTGGAGTGGCTGGGGGAAGTGCCGGAGCATTGGGAAAAGAAAAGCTATCACAGAGGTCTGTTGGATAAGATTGCCAGCAAGGCAGTAGTCCAGTTTCTGATCTGGAAGTCCTGACTCGGTTTATCGAAGATTATGGTGTGATTAAGAAATCAGCTCAATCAAAAAAGTGTAGCTTTATAGAGCAACAGGCTAAGACTCTTGATTCAGAGGATATTATCTTGAATACCAGCTTGTGCGGTAAAGCAAGGGGACCTCGTCTGTTAATAAGATGCAAACACTCCGAGTTTAGTTGGAGATGCATGCTTGGTAAAAAAATCTCTAATGACAGAGGTATCATGCAGTCCCGATCTAATCTATCGGTTAAGTACAAGCCTTGCAACCACATAAATAAGGCCATTTTCTGCACTTAACTTTGAGGGCATCCCATTATGCCTGATACTTAGGCCGTTTATCAGATATCAAATGGGATGCTCGTGGCTTAAGTATCACGATGGCGAAGATTTCAGAAGGACAGATTAAATCGTGAGACTTTAGAAATTTTCATACCTCCCGAGCATGAGCGTTCTGAAATAGTTAGATTTCTGTGACATAAGCAAACACATTAGCTATATAGATGGATTTATGTGAAGGAGGCTGCACATATGCCTTCTTGAGTGGACTTGCAAGAACGCCGCACTGCGCTAATCTCCGCCGCCGTCACCGGAAAAATTGACGTTCGCAACTGGGTCGCGCCAGCTACAGCAACGGAATCTACAGCCAGCCATTCCGGCACTTCCACCATCCCTGTCAGTCGCCAGGAACAAGCCGTAGAGGACTATGTAATGAGCAAGGATGCCAGCAGTAGAAGTCGTATTTCCAGAACGATATCATCGCCCAGATGCAGGCCACATGGCTGGCAGCTAGGCTCCGGTGATCAGTACGACCGGGAAACCGCCCTATACACCAATGATGTGCTGGGCTTTTGTGCAGGAAACCCAACCGAAGGAATGGGCCAAGTTCTGCAAGGTTTTCCCGACCGATTCAGAACAGCACTTTATCAGCCATCTGCTTACTCAGCTTAAGAAGGCTGATCCGAACGCCATTGATAAAGACCTTCGCAGCTATGGCACCTTGGGCGTGCTGCGACACGGGCTGAAGATTCGCAATGCCCGCTTCTCGCTGTGTCAGTTTATGCCGGAGCATTCACTGAACCCGGAAACACTGGCTCGCTATAAAGAGAATCGTTGTCGTCTTGTACCGGAGCTGGTGTATAGCCCCTATGCTACGGCGGAGCATCTTGCCGCTACCGGAAAGAAGGCGAAAGCCTGGCGTATTGACCTGGTGCTGTTTGTGAATGGTCTGCCAGTCTCTACGCTGGAGTTGAAGTCGGAGTTTAAACAGTCCGTCGATAACGCCATTCGCCAGTACAAAGCTACTCGCTTGCCGAAAGACCCGGAAACCAAAAAGCCGGAGCCGCTGCTGACCTTTAAACGGGGTGCGCTGGTGCATTTTGCTGTCAGCCAGTATGAAGTCTATATGGCGACCAAACTGGCGGGCAGTGATACCTACTTTCTGCCGTTTAACAAAGGAACGGCGGAAGGCGGTGCCGGTAATGATGTTCCTGAAGATGCTAATCGATATGCCACAGACTACCTGTGGAACGAGGTGCTGACACCCGATAACCTGCTGAACATTATCGGGCGGTTTGTGCATTTACAGATTGAAGAAAAAGAAGACTGGGAAGGCCGTAAGTCGAAAAAGGAAACCCTGATCTTCCCCCGTTACCATCAGTGGGATGTGGTTAACCGGCTGGTGGATGCTGCTAAACGGGAAGGCACCGGCAACAAGTATCTGGTGCAGCACAGTGCCGGTTCCGGTAAATCCAACTCCATCGCCTGGACGGCGCACCAGCTCTCCACCCTGTACGATAACGACGGTAATAAGCAGTTCCATTCCATCATCGTCGTAACCGACCGTACGGTGCTAGACGACCAGTTGCAGGACACTATTTATCAGTTTGAGCACGCCGATGGTGTGGTGGGCCGAATCAATAACAAGGAAGGTGACGGTTCCAAATCCGAGAAGCTGGCAGCGGCACTGGAAAACGCCCAGCCGATTATTATCGTCACCATTCAAACCTTCCCCCATGTGCTGGCCGCCATCGAGAACAGCACCAGTCTGAAGGAACGCTGTTACGGCGTGATTGCTGATGAGGCGCATTCTTCGCAAACCGGTTCTACTGCCCGACAGTTGAAAGAAGTGTTGATGCTGGATGCTTCAGAAGCGGCTGACGAAGATAAGCCCGTGTCCTCGGAAGATATTCTTGATGCCACGATAGCCGCCACTCTTTCCGCAAGAAGGGGCAGCAGCAACCTGAATTACTACGCCTTCACGGCAACGCCCAAAGGCCAAGACGCTGGAACTGTTTGGCCGACTGCCTGACCCGACACAACCGGCCTCAGAAAAGAACCTGCCCGAAGCCTTTCATGTGTACTCCATGCGTCAGGCCATTGAAGAAGGCTTTATCCTCGATGTGCTGAAAAACTACACCAACTATCAGGTGGCGTATCAGCTGGCCCAGAAGATTGAAGCCGCCGATGAAGAGGTGGACAGCAAAAAGGCCAAGGTGAAACTGGGCCAATGGGTGCGGCTCCATGAGTACAATATTGCCCAGAAAGTGAAGGTGATTGTCGAACACTTCAAAGACAATGTGATGGGGCTGCTGGGTGGTCAGGCGAAAGCGATGGTAGTCACCAACTCCCGTAAGGAAGCGGTGCGTTACAAGCTGGCGTTTGATAAGTACCTGACGGAACAGAAAAGCAGTATCGCGGTGATGATTGCCTTCTCCGGTGAGGTGGAGTTCCACAAGAATGACCCCGACAGCCTTGCCCTGCTAGACCAGAAGTTCACCGAAAGGAACATGAACCCGGCACTGAAAGGTCGGGATATGCGCAAAGCCTTCGACACCGATGATTACCAGATTATGCTGGTGGCCAATAAATTCCAGACCGGCTTTGACCAGCCCAAGCTCTGCGCCATGTATGTGGACAAACCCTTGGGCGGGGTGGAATGTGTGCAGACCCTGTCGCGCCTGAACCGCACCTATCCCGGCAAGGAAGTGACCGGCACCTTTGTACTGGATTTTGTCAACGAACCGGAAGCGATTCTTGAGGCGTTCCAGCCTTACTACCAGACCGCTGAGCTGGCAGATGTCTCCAACCCTGAAAAGATCTTTGAGCTGTATGAAAAACTCCGTGCCAGTGGCATTTTCACCTGGAACGAGGTAGAGCAGTTCTGTGATGCCTTCCTGATGAAAAGCAAAAGCAATGCCGCCATCAGTAACATTTGCAAGCCTGCCGTAGAACGCTGGCAGAAGCGGTACAGTTCAGCCATTGACGCTTATCTTCTGGCAAAAGATATGTTCGAACGCACCAAAAAAACCAAAGATGCGGTGCTGATGGCAAACGCTGAGAACAGCTTCAAGGACTGCAAGAAAGAAAAGGATGCCCTGGAAATCTTCAAGAAGGACCTGGGCAGCTTTACCCGCTTCTACGAGTTTATGTCCCAGATTGTGGACTATGACGATAAGGCGCTGGAAAAGCTCAGCCTCTACGCCCGTTACCTGCGCCCACTGCTTCGGGAAAAGGTGGTTCAGGAAGACGAGATTGATCTGGATAACGTGGTAATGAGCCACTATCGTCTGTCCAAAATCCGCCAGCAGGCCATTTCTCTTCAAGAAAAGCAGCTGCAGGAAGACAGTCCGGAATATAAGTTGGAACCAGGCAGCGATGTGGGCTCCGCCAAAGCCAAAGACAAGAAAGAAGAGTTCCTGTCACAGATTGTGGCGCGGCTGAATGAGCTGTTTATCACTGACAACCTGACCGATGGGGACCTGATTAACTACGCTTACACGGTTCGGGACAAGCTGGTGGAGAACACCACGGTCATGAGTCAGATCGAAAACAACACCGCTGAACAGGCACTGCTGGGCGACTTCCCGAAAGCCATTGACGATGCCGTGATGGACAGCAATGACGCGCAGCAGGAAATGATGATGCAGTATCTATCTAACCCCGAGCTGGCTAGAGGGTTTGCGCGGGTGGTGTTTGATATGTTGAAGGGGTGAGGCATGACTTCAAGAGGCTCTTTTGAATTTCAAGCGGGAAAGCGCAGTGCTAATACGGTGGTTGTGCTGGATTTTGAAACCACCGGACTTTCTCCCGATATGGGTGATCGGGGTATCGAAATTGGTGCAGTGCTGGTGGAAGATGGCCGTATTACGGATCGGTTTCAGCAGTTGATGAACCCGGGGTTTCGGGTTGACAGCTTTATCTCCAGCTACACCGGCATTACCAATGCCATGCTGAAAGATGCGCCCGATTGCTCTACGGTCATCAAAGAATTTGCCGGGTTTATCAACGGCCGTAATCTGGTGGCTCACAACGCCTCTTTCGATAAGAAGTTCCTGGATGAAGAAATGACGAGGGCAAGGTCACAGTACACAGGCAAGTTTGCCTGTTCCATGCTGATTGCCAGACGGCTTTACCAGAATGCACCCAACCACAAGTTAGGGACGCTGGTAAAGTACAAACGCCTGCCCACCGAAGGTGTTTTTCACAGGGCACTGGCCGATGCAGAAATGACCGCGCATCTCTGGCTGGGCATGCTGGATGAAATCAGCGATCAGTACGCTATGGACTACATCCCTTTTTCGCTGATGCAGCGATTGGGAAAAACAGGCAAGCATCTGGTGAGTGATTTCTTGAAAAAACAAGCTGAGAAGCAGTCTGCTTAAGTCCCATGAGTATCATGTATTTCTTTTGAAGTGAGGTATGTTGTTATGAGTAAATCTGCTGAATATGATTCATCCTGGGATGATGGTAACGAGTCCCCCTGTGGGATAAAAAATACAAAGTGTGGCAAAAAAGAGACTGGGAGGATTATCTTGAAGAGAACCTCACTTTCCCGTTTCAGGCGATCAGGTTCGAAGACCTGGACTCAAACCCGTTTGCGGATAATAAAGATGCACCCTTTTCAGTAGGCCATACCGTCGAGGTTTTGGATATTGAAGATGATGATGAGATGCGAGGACTCATCGTAAAGGTGAAGGAGGGACGTAAAAAAGGATACCTGATGCTTTGTGAATTGGAAGTGACATCCAAAGAAGATAGGAACTTCTGGCCTGTCAGAGAGTATGTGGTCTGGTTTGCCAACCGATAGTTACCTGAATAGTGAAAATACTATTCAGGTACTTTTCTCAATGGGCGACGGGAACAACCCGCGTATAGATATAAAGCAGTGGTCGTGCAGGAGTTCCGTTTTTGCGGGTCACCTCTCCGGTTAGCTGGTGACCTGCCTGCAAATGGCGATGGAACAGATCGAGTCGACCACGGTCTACATAGCCGAGCTTCTGCCCATTCAGCTCTATCCGGATAGCCATGTCATCAACGGTGTTTGATGGCTCCGGTATAAAGCTGACGTTGGCCTCCAGGGGGATATCGTCAACGGCTACCTCAGACTCGTGCCGAAAACCGGCCACTTCAACGATAAACTCAAACGCCCCGTCAGCATTGTCAAACGGGTGGATCAGCTCGAAGCCGTCATCAGGTAGCCGGGCTCCTGAATACCCCAGTAAGGCAAAGTCACTGATTTGAGCCTTCGGGTTTAAGCCTCTCAGCTCCAGGTAGCGGGAGAAATCGCTGCGGGTTCGAGGCGGCAGTCGACGGATAAAGGCATCAAGCACCTGATTATCGTACTGCGTTACTCCCTCCTGAACCTGGAAGGCAGGATAGCCCGTGAAGCCGTCTGCGATGGCCTGTTGAAAGTCTTTACTGTCAGAGAAGTACCGGAGCGTCACCTTGTCACCCTTGCGCACCAGCTCACCCACCACAAAGCGAGACCGGTTTTTGCTTGCCAGTGCCTGCCATGAGAGGAGTATTCGATCCGGTTCGACCAAGTGTTCAATGTGCCTCATTACCAATAATCTCCAGTTCTTCTAACAGCAACCGCTTTCTGTAACAGGTCAGCTTGTGAATAAACGCTGCCCTTTCTGCTGTCAGCGGGGATTGTATATTAAAGGTGGTCAGTTCACTAAGTATCTTAAACAGAGCATCGTCTTCCCATTGAACCCTGTCAATCAGCAGTGGAATAACCTCAGGGTATTTTCGGCAGTATCGGCTGACACCTTCAATCAGCGGCAACCTTCCTTCATCATCCTTATGCCACTTCATTTGATGTCGCCCCCGGTTGATATAGGCGAGCAGCATATTATTATCACGCACGCATTGATTGAACTTTTTCGGGAAGAGCTCATGGCCAAGACTGGTGCCATTATCAAAGAAGGGCGAAAGCCGGGCAGTGCCTTCGTTGCCATTCCAGATGACTTTCCAGTTTTCCTGGTGTCGATCGGTGTTGCCGATCAGCGCATCAAAGCAGAGGCATAGCCCCAGTATTCTTTCCAGCTATGGGTCAGTTTCTTGCTGATAGCCATCGCCCTGGAAAAGGAAATGATCGACGTTAAGTTATGTTGCCTGCCTTTATCACGATCGTAGCCCGCAATCATTTTCTGCATATACTCGCCACCCGGTGTCGATCGCTCTTCGATATCGGCGGAGTAACCGATAAACCACTCACAGAGGCTGCCTGGTTCACCAGTTGTGGAATTTACTGCGACGAAAACCGGTGGAACCTGAAGTCGCATTATCGACCAATCTGGAAGGCGATGACTTCACACCAGTATTGATCTGGATGTCGGGGCTTATTGGGGTCTTTTGCGCTCTTGATTGCTTCCTTAAACAGGTACCGATGACCGGGAATGCAGAAACTGTACGGCGTGTCAGCAGGGCAGACTCTGAGCGTTTTGACCCGTGCGCCTTCGGGATAGACCTCATATTCTTCATGGACTGGCCAGTGGGCGATATCAACCACCTGGTCATTGGGCTGGATAATATTATCTCGGTCAATCACTGCTGGTTCCGGTGTCTGGATAAGGGCTAAACCAGTTTTACTGGGTGGAGGCTGAAAAATCTTGGGCGTTTAATGCTGTCAGCCCTTTTAAGTGTAAAAAATGAGTGTACTTGCTGGACACGGTTTTGATACTTGGCAAGTGGTTGATTTGCCGTGTCTAACAAACTCGATATTGGTC
>CBDHDM010000124.1:0-147790 GCA_965261315.1 Endozoicomonas sp.
AAGCTGTCCTTGTTCTGTCGTGCATCCCTGAATAATGGAATCACTCTCCAGCGCTTTCCACTTGAGCTTTAGATTTGTTGGAGAATCAAAAGGCACTGAGTCAGAGTTTCGAGAATTTCCATGCTGAGCAGGGTATGGCGTCTGTGCCAGTCTGGAGAATTCTTTTTCTTCCGCAACGGCAACCTGAAAAGACAGCGCGGATAGCCAACCCAGATAGCAATAAAACAATAGTGAGCGCATGATGCTAAAATTACCTTTCTTATTATTAATGAAGTCGCATTAATACAAACACTAATTTAATGTAAGTACATTAATCAATACCATTTTGGGACAACGATCTGTGCAGGCAACAAAGACAACCGATAATAAAGTGCCAGATACAAGCACCCGTAAGAAAATTCTTGATGTAGCGGAACAGCTTATGGCAGAGAAAGGGGTTGACGGTGTAACACTGAATGAGATTGTCCGAAAATCAGGGCAACGAAATGCTTCTGCCCTGCAATATCACTTTGGTGGAAAACCTGGGCTGGTTCAGGCCATCTTTGATAAACACACCCCCGCGATTGAAGCAAGGAGGGTGGTTTATCTCAATCAGCTTTCTTCACCACCAAGATTAAGAGAGATCATTAACGCTCTGATACTCCCCCTGGTTGAGGAAATGGATAATCCAGATGGTGGTAAAGACTACCTTCTGTTCATTGCCAGAATACAGCACCATTCATTGATAAATCAGGCTGAAGCAGATAGAGAGCACCACCCTTCACTGGAAAGGGTTGGCACTCTGTTACGTAAATTCAATAAAGAAAAGTCAATCCAGCAGTGCGAACTCAGGGCAGCTATGATACGAAACACTCTGTTACATAATCTGGCTGACTACTGTCAACGCAGCAAACATGATCCAGAATTTGATCACTCCTGCCGGAAACATTTTATTGAACTGCTAATCAATTCCTTGATGACTATTTTGAAGCCACCACCTGAAAGCCTTAATAAAAATATCTGCTAAATTGATTAGCCATCAGCCTTATTCCATCAAGGGCTGATGGCAATACTCCTATCTCTTACAAACTTTTAGTAACGACCTCATAGACATCAGAAGACAGGCCCGGTGTGGCTTTAATTCTCTCCAGTGCTTTGCGCATCCGCTCACGGCACCCGGGCTCAAATTTACGCCAGCGCGTCAGAGGCGTCATCAGTCGTGAAGCAATTTGCGGATTTTTCTTATCAAGATCCAGCAGTTGATCCGTCAGGAACTCATACCCTAATCCATCTGGTCGGTGAAATTGCTTCATGTTACTGGCAAAACCACCCATCACCGAACGTAGCTTGTTTGGGCTGCCCGCATCGAATACGTCATGCTGCATCAACATCAGAATATGTTCCAGAGTACCCAGCGATGGGCTGGAAGCCTGGACGGAAAGCCATTGATCCATCACATTGGTATCGTCCTGGTAACGCTCAAGGAAATCAGCCAGCACTTCGTCGACCAACTCTCTATCCTGATGACCGGCATTTATGATCGAAGCCAGTGCGGCAAAGCGGTCCGTCATATTGGATGCGCCGTGATATTGCTGCTCAGCCAGCGCCAAAGCACCTTTACCTTCCAGACTGGTTAGATAGGACAGGCCGATATTTTTCAGAGTACGCTCAGCAATATCTTCCGCTTCAGGACGATAGGGTTTGCTGATGCTCAATGCACGCCACAATGCTTCGAATTCATCTCTATTAGCTTCGGCAATGGCATTTTTCACCTGCAGGCGAGCCTGATGAATAAATTGCGGATAAACCTCAACAGCCTGTTCAGCAAGAGATGCTTCCGATGGCAGTAACAGCATCTCAGCCTTTACCGCAAGATCAAGAGAGTCATCACTGATGATAGTACCAAATGCATTGATCAAGCTTTGATCAGGACGGCAATCCTTGCCCTGCTCCATGGCCGCAACCATTTCGTCAATCACGCCACTGGCCAATCGCTGACTGGCATCCCAGCGATTAAAGTGGTCGCTGTCATTCTCCATCATGAACAACAGGTCTTCACGGGAATATTCATACCTCACACGCACCGGTGCTGAGAAGCCCCGTAAAATGGAAGGCAGCGGCCGCTCTTCAACATTCTCAAAGGTGAATATTTCTTTTTCCTGCTTTACATCCAGAACCAGATCCGTATCTCCAGACTGATTCAGTGCCAGATCATCACCCTCACCATCCAGAAGACCTACACGAACCGGAATATGGAATGGTAGCTTTTCCTTCTGACCTGGCGTTGGAGGACAGGATTGTTCGATGACCAACTGATACTGTTTTTTCTCTTCATCATACTCATCACTGACTGTCAGAACCGGTGTACCTGCCTGACTGTACCAGCGACGAAACTGCACCAGATCCCGTCCAGAAGCATCTTCCATCGCTTTGACAAAATCTTCACAGGTAACGGCCTGACCATCATGCCGTTCAAAGTAAAGATCAGACCCTTTACGAAAATCGTCTGCCCCCAGAATTCCATGAATCATCCGAACCACTTCTGCACCCTTCTCATAGACGGTAACGGTGTAGAAATTGGAAATTTCAATAAATGACTCAGGTCTTATCGGATGAGCCATTGGCCCGGCATCTTCCGCAAACTGAGCGGTACGAAGGACATTGACATCCTCAATCCGTTTTACGCCCCGGGAATTCATATCAGCAGAAAATTCGGAATCCCGGAAAACAGTGAACCCTTCCTTAAGACTCAACTGAAACCAGTCCCGACAGGTCACCCGGTTGCCGGACCAGTTGTGAAAATATTCGTGGGCAACAATCGCTTCAACCCGCTGAAAACGGGCATCTGTCGCTGTTTCAGGGCTGGCCAGCACACAGGCTGAATTAAAGATATTCAGCCCTTTGTTCTCCATGGCCCCCATATTGAAATGGTCGACAGCAACAATCATGAATATGTCCAGGTCGTATTCCCGGCCATAAACTTCTTCATCCCATTTCATGGACTTCTTCAGCGAGATCATCGCATGATCACACTGGTCTATATTGTGGGCTTCCGTAAAGATTCGCAGGGTTACTTCGCGACCACTCATGGTGGTGAAATGATCTTCAACATGCTGCAGGTCGCCCGCTACCAGCGCAAACAGATAACCGGGCTTTTTAAATGGGTCTTCCCACGTCACCCAGTGCCTGTCATTCCCCAGCTCGCCACGGTCAATTTCATTACCATTCGAGAGCAATACCGGGTAAGCCGACTTATCCGCAACAATTTTTGTAGTAAAACGGGACATGACATCCGGTCGATCCAGGTAGTAGGTAATCTTTCGAAAGCCTTCTGCCTCACACTGGGTACAGAACATACCGTTGGATTTATAGAGCCCCTCCAGTGACGTGTTGTCCTGAGGCTTAATCCTGCAGACGGTTTTCAGCAAAAAGCGATCCACTGACGCCTTGATTTTCAGGTAGCTACCTTCAATGCTGAAATCGGAAAAAGGGGTTTCATCGACCTCAACCGAGATAAGCTCAAGGTCATCGCCCACCAGCACAAGTTCTGGAAGACTGTCTGCAGACACGTTGTTTTTACCTGTCCCGCCACCCGACTGGTCAGACATCTCGCCAGACTTATTATCAAAAGAGTTACGATGAACACTTAAAACCGAGGTGACCATGGCATGATCTTCAAACAGGTCGAAGGTCAGATCGGTATGATCAATCCAGTAGTCAGGTGCCTGATAATCTTTCAGATAAATCGCTTTTGGTTGCGAGTCTTTCATCTTGTTCATCCCACTATTTTTTTCATAAGCGAATGTTCTTCACAAGCGAATCGGTTTTCTTAAAGGACACGTTGCAGGCAACGCTCTAAAGAACCGTCACGCTCACCTGATAAGCTGTATGTTTTCGAATATTGACCACGCCGGTATCAAAAATCAGGTATTGTCCCTTAATTCCCTGAAGGGTGCCTTCAATAAGAGGCTGCTTATCAAACGACTGTGATGTAACCTTGGCAGGGTATTCGAGCACTGGATAATCTATATTAAGCACATTCGGCAGATCTGTTGTTTCAGACACTGAACCCGACGTTTTTCCAGACAACTTGCCCAGTAAAGGCTGTATCGCCTGAATCCCGAATTGCTCCTGCATTGCAGCAATTCGACTGCCATTCATATCCAGTAATTCAAGGGCACTTTCCTGTAAATCAAGAGGGTCAGCCGGTTCCTTCAGCATAGCTCGCCAGTTGGTCCGGTCATTGATAAATTCCTTAAAAATAGTTTCCAACAGTCCTGACTGCTGACGTGTAGCTACCCGTATAAAAGGCATCGCCTGACTGGCCCCCTGATCAATCCAGCGGGTTGGAATCTGGGTTGCCCGGGTAATGCCGACCTTTAGACCGGAGGAGTTTGCCAGATAGACGACATGGTCCGTCATGCAGAATTTATCACCCCAGGCAGCATCACGGCAGGTTCCCTGGTCATAATGACATTTCTCCGGACTCATTATGCAGATATCACACTGAGGTAGCTTGCGAAAGCAGGGAAAACAGTAGCCCTGACTGAAACTTTTCTTCGTCTTTCTCCCGCAGTGACAACAATGAATTTCTCCCTGATACTGCATGGACAACTTGCGACCCAGCAAATCATTCAGCGGCAATAACTGGTCTCCAACAGGCAGCTGATAAGTAACCTTATGCTTAGGGTTATCCTCAGAGCCCGCCAGAAGTTCAGTTTGCATTTTACTCAGCGAACCAGTGATCGTACTTTCGGACACACTTTCTTCTGACACAGTCATACTCTTACTTAATAATGTGGCTGCCGTTCTGGCAATAGCGGACAAAACGACACCAGGAAGATTCTTCCGGGCTCAGTTCTGAAAACGAAGAATGGTCGCATCTTCTGAAGCCTCTTCAACAGGAGCAGAGCCTTCAGCTGATAAAGAGCCTTCAGCTGCTAAAGAACTTGAATTAGAAGATTTGCTGCTGGATTTACACGCTGCTGGCATAAACCCCACACGCTGTGATTCAGGCAGATTTTCGTGTTCATAGACTATGACCGCCTGAAGGCTGGCATCCCGCTCTTCTTCGGTCATAGAACGGCCATCAGGCCACTTACCCAGTTCCAGGGCCAATCTCAATGCCTGATGAATTGCAGGGGTCATCTTTTCAAGAAAAGCGTCTAACTGCATGTTGTTGAATCCTTTTCGCTTTCTACTTCAAAACACCTCGGGTCTGTACTCTTACAGAAAACCCGGTGGTTAGTTCTCAATATTTCGTTCTTTAAATAGCAAACCTGCAATAGCGCCCAACAAGCAGCCGGCAACAAGGCCACCGGTATGTGCAGCATTGGCCATATTGCCAAAGCCTATACTGCCCAACACCCCAGTATAACCAATCACCAGCCAGGCCAGCATAAAACCATAATAAAGGGGTGGCAGTCCAAACTGCCAGTGACGGTCAACCTTCTCCCGAGTCATGCAATAGCCCATTAAGCCATAAACAACACCGGAAAAGCCGCCAAAAATACTGTCATCTCCACCCCAGAAATATTGGGCAAAATTGGAAAGGACCGCACTAAAGACAATGATGGCTAACAAATGCAAACCACCCTGACGCACTTCAAGCCGACTTCCAAAAATATAAAGTGCCAGCATATTGAAAGCCAGATGAGTAAAGCCGAAGTGAAGAAATATTGGACTGATCAACCGCCAGTATTGCCCCTGCTCCAGCCCCATGGACAGGCTGCCAAAGTAGAGGTAACCGTTAGCCACCTGGAAAGGGACAAACGAGAACCAGGACGTCGCATGCCAGTCTGCGCCTGCCCGCGTAATTAATGCAACGACGAGACAGGCAGCGATAAACAAAAATGTTACCGGCATACGTTGCCAGGAAATTCCTTTGAGTATGCCGCCTGTATTCAGGCCTCTTCTGGGAGGAGCTGATGGTAGCTTCAGATCACCGGACTGCCACTGTTGATAAAGGCTGACAACCACATGAGACTTTTCTTCATTCTCTGTCCAGATTACCTGTTTGCCCGACTCTTCCGAAATTTTATGGGGAATCCCCTGTGCGTACAGAAACCAGGAAAGGTCGCTTAAATTGATATCTCCGGGGAGTTCCAGTGCCCTGTGCATGGGTTAATTATCGGTCTCTTCTCTGGTTTACGTAGGCCGATTCCTAAAAGAAACCGGCGGCTGGTTGTCGGCTCTAAAAGCGAGCTGATCTACATTAACAGCGTTCTTCCTGATAGTTCCAACGTAACTTGGAACGACAGGATTCATAGAAATTATGATTCAATGGATGCAAAAGCTTCAGTCGCTGAGATTTTTTATGAATGGTAATTTCATCTCCGGGCGCCGACGTAATATGGATCTGACCATCGCAACTAATCTGTGGGTAAATCGTATTCTCGTGGCGAATAACCAGCTTCAGCTCACTGTCCCCGTCCACAACCAGGGGGCGGTTAGTTAACATATGGGGGTACATAGGCACCAGGACAATCGCATCCAATCTTGGGTGCATAATGGGGCCTCCGCCAGAAAGCGCGTAAGCTGTCGACCCTGTAGGCGTGGCAATGATCAATCCATCCGCCCGTTGTTGATAGACAAACTGACCATCAATATACAGCTCAAACTCAATGATTCGTGTCGACTTACCGGGGTGAAGCACGACATCATTCAATGCATCTCCCTGGCCAATAACCTTCCCTTTCCGGCGCACACGGGCTTCCAGAAGAAACCGGCTTTCTGCCAGGTAGCGGCCTTCCAGAACCTCTGCCAGCTGGTCATCGAGTTCATCCGGTGAGATATCGGTCAGGAAGCCTAAACGGCCACGATTGATGCCGATCACAGGAATATCGTAAAGAGCCAGTGTTCTGGCAGCCCCCAGCATGCTGCCATCACCACCCACAACAATCACCAGGTCACATTGTTGACCCATTTGCTCACGACTGATCATGGTAAACGAGTGGCCGGGCAACAGGCTGTCCAGCTGCTCATCCAGAAGTACGGTTATCCCCCGCTTCTGCAGAAAGTCTGCCAGATGCCTTAGAGTATCCTCCACCTGAATACGCCCCTGGCGGCCGGTTACCCCGACAATTTTGAAGTGTTCCATAAACTCAGTGATGTCGCCTTAGAATGTGAGTTAGTATACGTTAGTCATGAACGAATTTTTACATCAACCTACACATCATACTCTATATCAGGCACTGCAGTGGGTACAAAGCACTCCGCCATTATTTAATCAGGCGGCAAGCCCTCTTTGTCTGGATCAGGCCTTACCTGTCGGCACAGAACCGCTTATTCCTGAGACAAGCCATCTGGATTTACTGGCCTGCCTTTTAAATAAGAAAGGAAACCCGCTGCTCGGTATTTTTTATGAAACCCTCTGGCAGTTTCTGCTGAACCAGCTTCCCGATAGTCAGGTAATAGCCGCTAACCTGCCGGTTAGCGGCGAGAAAAATGGGCAGCCCGCCACGCTGGGCGAATATGACCTTCTCTATCAGTTCAGAAAACAATTTATACACCGGGAACTGGCCGTCAAATTTTATCTGGGTATTCCTGGAGGGGATAAAGATTCTAAAAGTTCACCCTGGCAACATTGGGTAGGCCCAGGACTAAAAGACCGGCTTGATCGAAAAATGGATCGCTTACTTCATCATCAGACCTCACTGAGTGATACCAATGAAGGACAGGAGGCTCTGTTAAAACAGGGTATTGAGCGAGCAGTTCATAAAGAGATCCTGATACAAGGAAGGCTTTTCTACCCTCTTAACACGGCTGAAACAGCAACCATTCCACTGACAGAAATAGTCCAACCTGTTACCGAGTCTAAAACCAGGCAAAACACACAACATTTATGCCAACCACCCGAGCTCTGCAACCCAGCCCATTTGAAAGGGTATTGGTTAACACAAAGCCAGTTTCTACTGATCACCCAGTCAACCACTAAGCATTTGAGTTACCAGATCCCTCATAAAATTCAGTGGTTGAACCAGAACCCTGTTACAGAGCACCTCAATCATAATGAATTGATACTCCAACTGAAACAATATAGAAGACCTGTTTACATAAGGGGAATCCATCAAACGTCGCAGTCTCCGTTGCAGTTGTTTATCGTGCCTGATGACTGGCCTGAGAAAGCCATGAAGGCCTCCGGGGAAATTTAAAGAACTTTCTACCCTATGGCCAAGTCCAACTGTGTAATCTCAAGGCATAAAGCATGCTTTCATACAGATATGATGAAACCAATGGCGGTCAAGCATTAACATTGTTTGGCGAGCTGTTGGGTGGCCGGGTATTTTGGCTGGAAGCAATAAACGAACCTCAGGGAGAATGTGATATAAAAACAGCTTCGCCCTGGTCAATATTACTTGACAATATGGATCTTGATGATCTTTAAGACTTCATTCTGAGCGCAGACTATGATGATTTTGCATGGCTAAGTGCGCCTGTAGAAAGTGGAAATGAAGGTGAAGCAAGAAAGCGCCTTTTACATGCACTCCCTCACATAACGACTGAAACCGGTCGTAAACAGACAGATGAGCCGATAAAGGAATCATCCTGATTGGATGATTTCAGAAAATACAGGCATACTACGCCACCCTTCTATTTAGCCAATTATTCCCTCCTATGACTACCGAACAGACGCTGATGGAGCGCAGTGGCGCTCAATGTGAACTCTGCAGTTCAAAAGGTGACCTGAGTGTTTATCCTCTTCCTCCAGAGAGTAATGCCTCCAACCCGGATCAATGCGTTCTCGTTTGTGACCACTGTCTTGGACAGATCGAGCAACCGGATACGATAGATGCCAACCACTGGCGCTGCCTGAATGACAGCATGTGGAGTCAGATTCCTGCTGTTCAGGTAATGGCCTTCCGTCTTTTGCGTCGCCTTTCATCTGAAGACTGGGCTCAGGACTTGCTTGATATGATGTACCTGGATGATGAAACCCGCCAGTGGGCAGAATCAGGGATCAACAGTGAAGAGTCCGAAGCCCCCACACTCGATAGCAATGGTAGCGTGTTAAGTGCTGGCGATACCGTCACCCTGATCAAGGATCTTCCGGTAAAAGGTGCCGGATTTACTGCCAAGCGCGGCACTGCCGTCAGAAACATTTCCCTGACCGGCAACCCTGAGCAAATTGAAGGCCGTGTGAATGGTGTCAGGATTGTTCTATTGACCCAATACCTGAAAAAGGCCTGAAAGATCATACGACAGGCTCTGCCTCTTTACGGGTTACCGACTTGTCGGAATACGGCTTTTTCAACTGAAGCGATGGACTGTATGGCAATACATCCATAACCTGACCATTAGTAATCTGCTGCTGAATGCTCCGCCAGTAACTGGCGGTAAAAAGATCACCGTGAAGCCGGTTAAAACGTTTGCGAATGGCCTGATCAGGAAACAGAAAGACAGGAAATTCTTCCGGGAAAATATCACCAGGTGAAACTGAATACCAGGGCTCGGCTGACAGCTCCTGCTCTGGGTATAACGCCTCAGGAATATCCCGGAAGTTGCATTCAGTCAGATAAATAATCTCATCATAATCATAAAAAACGACTCTGCCATGACGTGTTACACCAAAGTTTTTCAATAGCATATCGCCAGGGAAGATATTCGCTGCAGCCAGCTGCTTTATAGCCCTGCCGTACTCATTAAGAACATCATCCAAAGCCTGCTCATTGCCGTCTTCCACCAGCTGCTCAACATAGATATTCATAGGCATCATTCGCCGTTCAGTATACAGATGGCGAATCAGAACCTTGTCGTCGTAAACAATAACGGTAGAAGGAGCAACCTGCTGCAACTCTTCCAGTAACTCGTCACTGAAGCGGAAGCGGGGCAGTATAAGGTTTGAATACTCCTGGGTATCGGCCATCCGCCCTACCCGGTCATGGGTTTTAACCAGATAGTAACGATCCTTGACCATTGCCTTGCTGATATCTTTGGGCGGTGCGAAACGATCCTTTATAACTTTGAACACCATATCCAGAGAAGGCAGTGTGAATACCGACATCACCATTCCCTTCACCCCTGGAGCAATCACAAACTGGTCAGAGGAGTTTTGCAGGTGCTTGAGAAAATCCCGATAGAAAACACTCTTGCCATGCTTGAAGAAACCGATGGAATTATAAAGCTCCGCACGATTTTTCTCAGGAATCAGGGTTTGCAGGAACTCAATGCACTCTGAAGGAATTCGGGCATCCACTAAAAAGTACGAGCGGGTAAAACTGAACAGCACACTGACACAATCATTTTCACAGAGTAAAGCATCGACATAGAGTTCACCCTGCTCATTATTCAGAACTGCAAGCACGAAAGGCTGAAGATCATCGCCAGCCACCAGCCGGCCCACCAGGTAGGCCGCTTTATTCCGGAAAAAAACCCACTTCAGAACATCTACCCGAACATTGCTGCGCTTAACCCATGACGGCTGTGTCTTCTGAAGCGCATGGATAATATTGCGAATATCCCTGCGCCGATATTCCCAGGGCAATTCAAACTGGAAGTCATCGAGTATCTGACCTACAAGGCTAACCAGCCCCTGCTTCTGGTACTTATCTTGAAAATAGCTTCGATAAATACCCCTGGCGCTCTGAACCTTGAAGCCATCAAATTCAGATTGGATAAAGCAGTGACGAGGGTTCACCGCTTCCCCTTTAAATACCTTTCGATAGATTGAGTTATAAAAGGTTTCCGCAAGCTCAGGATCCGTCCGATAGGAGATCAAGTCCAGATAGGCATTATGGACATCCTGCCAGCAGTCACTGTTACGAAACCAGGATTCTTCGACCTGAGATGTCAGCGTCTCCATCACGTCGGTGACAGCGACGTAGTAGAGGTTGATACGGTCAGAGGCTGAATTTTGTGCAGCACTCCAGTCCGCCTTCAGAAAGCGGTCCCGTGCACCCAAGGTGATGTCAGTAAATCGCGTTCGATAGTCACTGAACCCTTCGAGAATGATTCTGGCAATCTGTCGGGCTATGGAAGTATTCATTACTGCACCATTGTTGTTTTAGTGTAAGAAGTGCAGTTACCGGTTAACTCTATCAGATTAACAGGCGGGTTCGAGCCTTCAGATCAGGCTCAGGCCCTACAGCACCTCTTTCCTCTCGGCGGCTCTGAATTATCAGATTTGCGGAAGCCATTTATCACGCAACTAGAAGGCTTTATATTAACTCAATTTCATATTTTTATGCCTCGCCGCCCCTGAAGCCCACCCGTATGAACCATCAACAGGCGCTTGGCCCTGCAAGACGAGTCAGGTTTCAAATTTTCAGCCAGCGAGTGCCATATGGCAAACAGCACTTTACCGGTATATACCGGATCCAGGGGGATTGCCGTCTCATTCTCAAACGATTTTATAAATGACAGCAACTCTTTTGTAGTACGAGCGTACCCACCATGATGATAATCCGTCAACAGTGTCCAGTTATCTAATGAGTGAAGTGTATATTTGTGGATATCATTACGCAGAAAATCGGCTCCTTTAAGAACAGCAACACCTTTTATCTGTGTACCAGGTAACTCGTCTGATACAGCCAGCGATAGACCGGCCAGAGTGGCACCTGTTCCACAGGCAAGCCAGATTTCATCATAGCTCCCGGAGAGTATTTTTCCTGCAGTAAGAATTTCCCGACAACCCAATACTCCAAGGGGGTTGCTGCCACCTTCAGGCACAATATGTACATCACGTGCAGACAAGCCTGATTGAGACAATATCATATCGAGCAAATATGCTTCATTTTTTCGACGATAATCACTTCTGGACACGTAATGTAATTTCATTCCCCAGTTGACGGCATCAACCAACGTAGCAGAAAGCGGTTCAACCGGCTCTCCTCGAATAACACCAATGGTTGGCATTCCAAACCGGTGACCGGCCGCAGCCAGGGCATGAATATGATTTGACCAGGCAATAGTAAATTAATCTGTCGGGCAGAAACACCGGCACTGTGGGCAAGCCCTGTTGCTGTCAGCTGGTCTCCAATATTCACATTGTCTGAAACGGTTTCTTTACTGAAGGCTGCAGTAGAAAAAAAGGGGTATTAGACAAAATAGGCAATATTCAGGATATACAGGTGAGAAATCTGTTATTCCCCACCAGTATCACACCTTATTCTTCAATCTGTGCTGGAACATATCTCATATAAGGTTTTCCGGATGGAACGTCTGCCTGCTGAAAAGACGCTCTATCTATACCAGGAGCCAGCATAACATCATCCCCTTTGTGCCAGTTAGCAGGCGTCGCTACCTCTCTTTGCTGTAATGCTATCTCATCAAGTGCATCCAGAACCCGGGACAACTCATCGAAGCTACGACCAATCTGCATTGGGTAGGTCCAGGTAACCTCTATTATTTTGCTGTCATTATTGATGATGAATACTGACCGAACTGTTTTATTTTCTTTTGCTGTACGAGGTGAGCCCCCTTTGGCACCTGCAGGCAACATACCGTATAGCTTGACTACTTTCAGGTGGATGTCAGCAATCAGAGGAAATTCAATCTCTGCGGCATCCGCAATGACGGCAACATCTTTCAACCACTCTTGATAACCTGATAGTCAGTGAAATGAGGTTAGTAGTAGACGTTAATGGTAGTTAGATGTTTTCGCATCGAAATATAGCTGGAGAAATTTCAGACAATAATAAGCGCAGATTCATGACCTGAAAAACGCCATATGCCTACGTTATAAGCCACATCTTCTACACTTAATTAAACATGTAACCTCTCACTCATACCCTGTGTGTCTACCATGAACAACAATCCTCTCTCCCTTGAACATTATCAGCGCCCCCCACTGATTGCTCCGGATAGTGCTGAAAACGTTCTGCTGCATTCCTGCTGCGCCCCCTGTGCAGGAGAAGTCATGGAAGCAGTTCAAGCCTCAGGTATTGATCAGACCATATTTTTTTATAACCCCAATATTCATCCAGCTGAAGAGTATCTGCTTCGCAAGAATGAGAACAAACGCTTTTGCGACAAACTCTCCATACCTTTTGTCGATGCCGATTACGATACCGACAACTGGTTTGAACGAACCCGAGGCCTTGAGAATGAACCGGAACGAGGCCAGCGTTGTACCGTATGTTTTGATATGCGATTTGAACGAACCGCTCTTTATGCTCATGAAAATGGCTTCCCGGTTATTTCCAGCACATTGGGGATTTCACGCTGGAAGAATATGGAACAAATCAATGACTGCGGTGTCAGGTCAGCAGGACATTACCCTGGCGTTTCCTACTGGACTTATAACTGGCGAAAAAAAGGGGGTAGTCAGAGAATGATTGAACTTTCCAAGCAGGAAGCATTTTATCAACAGGAATACTGCGGCTGCGTATACAGTTTGAGGGACACCAATCGGTACCGAATATCTCAGGGGCGAAGCCGAATTAAAAGACTGGTTAATTATTACGGGCAGAATCAGGAAAACAATGGCTCAATTATTGCAAAATCATCCTGAAGGTAATGTGCTGCCATAATTTCGGCTATATTAATTAACGTTAATGGCTAATCTCGCTCATTCATTATTGATTATTAATAACAATGAAAAAAAGTTTCAGATAGTACTGACCTGTTTGCTGCCAGTACTTCTGATTATTCCAGTACCGTGGTACAGAACCACTGAAGACAGCAGGACTCCCACGACTATTGATGGCTTTCCGGACTGGGTTGCGATTGCTCTATTTACCAGCACCGTTTTTCTTTTCACAGGATGGGTGGCCATCCCACTGTTCAGCCTCGATTCTGGTTTTCAGGCTGATCAGGTACTTCCAAGACTATTGGAGCAGTGGGCTGCCAGTAATCTCTGGAACCGGATCAGTGCCATGATGGTATTGCTGGCCATTCTTGCCGCTATCATGTCTACCGCCGACTCCGTTCTGCTTTCAGTGGTATCCATGATCCGGCACGACCTGTTGAAAAACACGCAACGGGAAGGGCTCAAATACGATACCACGATCACCATTATCCTGATGTCCCTGGTATCAATTCCGGCACTCTACCGCGATATCACGCTGTGAAATTTGCGCCTCATGGAGCTCAAACTTGAGTTACTGATCCAATGTTTTCCCGCTTTTATCATTGCATTACATTGGCGTCAGGTTTCCGCTGCATCCGTTCTGGCTGGACTGTCTGCAGGACTTGCCCTACTGGGGGCCATGCTGGCCCTGGGAGTCAAGCAGATAGCCGGAGTCAATGCAGGCCTCATTGCTTTAGCTGGCAATGTGCTGCTGATGGGATTCACTTATTTCATTCAAAATAAGATCCTAAACCCAGCAACATCTAACCAACATTCTTTTTCGTCAAAGGAATAAGCGGCTTTTTAATCACTGGCCAAAATAACTCTTCAGCCCAGTGCAAACGCTTCCCAATAGGCAAACCAAAACGAGTCTGCCGTGTGTTAGGAATTTTGGCTGTACCAAACAACGTATCAAATATAAACAGTGTAATGGCGTAATTCCCATTAGGGTGAGCCCCCTTTCCAAAAGCATGGTGGGCATGATGGGTATCCGGCAAAGTAATAATACGTTCAATCACACGCCAGAATGGCTCTGACCAGGGCATTTTCTCCCGCAGCCATAAATCCCAGCGAAACGTGGTATGCGTAAGGGCATTGACGATATAGGTAACCAGAACTGCCGCCACATAGGGTTCTCCCAAACCAAGATAGATTGCCAGTGGCCCAAACCAGCTTTGCGGCAACAATAACACCCAGAACACGTTATAGCGGTATAAAACACCAATATTCAGGTTTTCCGCCGTATGATGGGTACGATGGAGTTTCCAGAACCAGCGCCACTCATGGGAAAACCGGTGTAGCCAGTAATGCAGGAACTCCTGCGCAACAAAAATCACCGCAAAAGCCAACCAGAAATCAGTCCCGGCCATGGCTCCAGCATTCTCCTGAAAAAACATCAGAACCAGAACACCCGACAAAGTACCAACGACAGGAGAAGATAGGAGAACATGGGCACTTAACCCTGCCAGCGTTAATCCAGCATCTCTTAAAGGCCTGTCGCCTCGATGAATCCGGCCAGCCATCAGTTCAACCAGAAAAGCAAAAATAAAGACAGTGAGGACAACAATACCTAATAATTGTTGCTCTGGTGACGGTATTGGGAACATCTGTATTTCCTTTTTATTATTATTGGTTGTGGTTTCGTTAGCGGTTTCAACTCATTACTGTTTCAAACCGCCAACAATGAAGGCGATCAGCTGTTGAGATTGCTCCAGTAAATAATTATTTGTCCATATTTCAGGTTGCTGACGTCTTAACAGATCCCATAAAGCCACCGTATGAATAAGTTGCGTACCGGCAAAATGCATACGGGCATGAAACGCGCCTTGATTCAATTCAGTCAGACAACCACGTATCATCTGACTCATTAATTGCAGTGAGCTTGAACGGGGACCATTAAATAGCAATTGATCATGCTGGCCGCTCTGGGCTAATTGCGTCACCAGGCTGACATAATAGCCTTCATCAGGATGCTCGATCAGGTGATGAACATAGGGCATCACTAATGCTGCCACCAAAGCCTCTACACACTCAGCCTGATCCGGCTTAATAGCCACCAGCATTTCATGTCGCCGGGCATTAAGAGGAATCATGCGCAGATCAAGAATGGCAGAAATCAGCCCCGCTCTACTCCCGAAATGATACTGCACCGCTGAATTATTTTTCTGACCCGCCTCTCTGGCAATTTCCCGTTCGGAAATGGCATTCAACCCTTTTTCTGCAATCATCTTTTCTGCAACCAGAATCAAACTCATCTTGGCTTTATTAAAGCGCGGCAGAATCGGAGCTGGTGTATTGAGAATGTCTGTCATCATGCTCGTATTAAGTCACAACCAAAAAATTAAGTCAACCGCCTTAATTTTTTCTGCTTTTTGACAGAGGCCTTCACCCTGTCCGATAGCGAAGAGTTCATCCATACACTGGATTCTGGACCATAATTACCTGAACCAGAGCGTTCCTGAGAGCACCCTTAATCCCGGCCCGGGATTTCCTATTCTGTTTTCCTGTCAGGTCGATAAAACCTGAAGTAAATCGCTCAATCTCTCTATCTGTTAACACCGTTATCGGGCTACACACTATGACTCGTTTTGTTGCGCCACTGTCGGGTATGTTTATTTTCGCACTGGCTAGCGGATACCTGATGACACTGATTCCCTTACGAATCAATGCAACAGATGGCAATGACTTTATGGCCGGCTTAATGGGAACGGTTTACTACCTGGGATTACTGGCAGGTTCATTCCGCTCAGAGAACATTGTCAGCCGGGTAGGTCATATTCGCTCCTTTTCCTGCTTTATGGCCTTGCTTTGTGCCAGTGTGTTAAGTCTTGCTCTCTCAGAAAACACCTCTGTATGGCTCCTGCTGCGCTTTATAAACGGCATGGCGGTTGCCGGAATTTTCGTGGTTGTTGAATCCTGGCTGCTCTGTGAAAGTGACAGCTCAAACCGGGGAAGGGTACTCTCTTTCTACATGGTGTCATTGTATGGAGCCAATGCCATCGGCCAGCTTTTTGTCGGCTTTCTGGACAGCAGCAGCCTGACCCCCTTCATCCTGATTGGTATTCTATTGTCAGTGTCCATTTTCCCACCGGCGATGACCCGAATCCCTACACCGGAAATTCAGGAGGCGTCGTCCCTGGGGTTCAGAAAGCTCTATGAACTGACACCTTCTGGAGTTCTGGGGTGTTTTGCTGGAGGCTTGGTATTAGGCGGCCTGTACTCAATGCTGCCTATTTACCTGGCCGATCAAAGCGGCAGTGATGATCATACCGTAGCTCTGTTCCTGGCGATCACCATGATTGGCGGAATGGCATTGCAATTCCCGGTAGGTTACCTGTCAGACATTATTGATCGCCGGAAAATGCTTATTGCTGTAGCACTGGCAGGCTGCGTCGTCTGCTTTGGACTGATCTTAACACCCGAAAACAGCTGGCTGAACTTTCCTCTCTTATTCCTCTTTGGAGGAGCCACTTTTACGCTTTACCCACTGGCCATCAGTCATGGCTGTGACCACATGCACCCGGATGATATTGTTGCCGGTACCCAGGGACTTTTGCTGGCATACAGCTTTGGTGCCTGTATCGGCCCGGTAGTGGCATCGCTGTTTATGGGACATATACCGGAAGGGTTAATGCTCTACTTTATCGCCATCATGAGTATTACCGGCGCATTCTTTCTTATCCGGATGGCTTACCGTCCTGCGATCTACACCAGCGAAGAGCAGCACTTTATTCCAGTACCGCGTACAACGCCTATCGTTGCACAGATTGACCCTCGCTCTGATGCTGAAGAGATGCTGGATACAGAGGAAGCAGCCAAGCCAGCCAGTTAACACTCACCATCCGGGCAGCTCTCAACTATTGCCAGATTTCACTCAGTGTGGTTTCCGGGGTGAAGTGCCACGCCAACTGTGCCTGCAGCAGCTCGGCGGTGGCCAGGGCATCGGTCAGGGCGTGGTGAGGCTGATAGGCGGGCAGGCCATAGCGCTCACGGGAGCGCCCAAGCCTCACCGATCCTGGCTTTTTTCCCCGCAGGCGATTAAGCCAGCCCCTGCAAGCGCGGTGCTGAATGGCGGCCTCGATATCCAGGGTATCAACAACGGGGAAGATAATTCCTTCACCCAGCCGTGCGCGCAGCGCCCGGTCCATAAATTCACGCTCAATCTGCTTGTAGTGAACCACCACGACCTTCCCGGACAAGCCGTTAAGTACCTGGTCCAGCACCACTTCCAGGTCCGGCGCTTGCTCCAGATCCGAGTGAGTGATGCCATGAATCACAACCGACTCCTTATTCAGAGGCCGGTTGGGGTTAACGATCCAGTGCGCTGACCCTTTGCACTGAATGCGCTGCTGGGTAAAGGGCACCAGGCCAATGCTGACGATTTCGTCCTCATCCGGATTCAGTCCCGTGGTTTCAAAATCCAGTGCCACGAATGGTGCCTGACTGACCGGTGTTTCCGGGCCGACAGGCAGCGCCCGGTAAAACCGTTTAAGCCGGGCGTCCTGAGCCTCATGGGTCAATTCAGCAAATCGCGCTGGCCAGTTGGGCGTATCCCGGGTATCGAGCAAAGCCTCGCTGCGCGGTTCGGCTCTCAGCAAGGAGATCATGAGTGACTCCTTTGATAGCGGAACTTAATAAAGCTTTGCGCATTACTGAGGATCTGGAACGCAGCCTTGAGGTTACGGCGCTCGAAATCCGACATATTCTCAGGCTCAACGCTGTTGTCCGGTTGTTCGCCCTGCTCAATGTCCAAAGCCTGGTGGCGGATGCGCACCATGTAGATCAGTTCCATGGCATCACGCAGATCCTGGGCCCGCCCCTTGGGCAGGATGCCAGCAGCAATAATGTCATCCAGGCGCTCAAAGGAGTTTTTCGCCAGTGAGCCAATGGACATTGCGTGTACCCGCACCAGATCTGCCAGGGGGGCTGTGCCGCGCCGCTTGAGGTTGATGGAGTTACGATGGCGACCATCCTGCTCCATCACGAAGTCCTTGAAAAAGCCCAGTGGCGGCGTACGGTTGATGGCGTTATACGCCATGCAGGCCAGGAAACGGTTATTGCGGCGGGCACGTCGCACAACAAAGCTTTGCAGTTGTTCAGCCCATTTCAGGCGGCCATAAACTCCTTCGATGTCGAAGAAAATGGAGGCGTTAAGCAGCGTTTCCAGGCTGGGTTGATCAATCCATTGGGCAAAGCACGCCTCCCACTGAGTATGCGTCATGCGCCACTGCGGATTGGACGCCATAATGCCGCCGCTGCAGTAGCTGTAGCCACAGGCGTTGAGGCCATCACAGATGATGTCGGCCAGACGTTTAAAGTACTCACCGTGCTCCGCTTCATCATAACTGTCATCCAGGATCAGGGCGTTGTCCTGATCGGTCACGATCAGCTGCTCATCGCGGGCCATGGAACCCATCGCCAACAGGCAATAGGGAACAGGAGGCACGCCCAGCTCTTCTTCAGCAATTTCCGCCAGTCGCTGTTTAAAGCTGCGGCCAATCACCGACATGGCACTGCCCACCATATGGGCATTGGCATCCTCATCCACCATACGCACAAAACAATCTTTCACCTGTTTGGACACGGCCTTCAGCTCATCGACGGTGTGGCAGGTAAAGATTGAGTTGACCAGCAACAGGCTGTTCTGGGATTCGTAGCGGACGATGTCGGTCATACCGATAATGCCGATGACTTTTTTGTCCTTCAGAATTGGCAGGTGATGCAGGTTGTAGCGCAGCATCATCAACATGGCTTCAAACACGTAGGTATTGTAATCCACTGACACCACATCGGTGCTCATCACCTCGGCAACGGTAGTGTCTGTACTTAGACCGGCGGCCATTACCCGCACACAGAGGTCACGCTCGGTCAGGATACCGCGCAGTGTGTCGACCTCACGCTCATCATCCTGCTCATCCTGTTGGCTCACCACCAATAGCGACGTGACGTTTTCGTCATCCATCAACTGGGCCGCCGCCTGGATGGTCGTATCCGGAGATATCGTTACCGGCTCCCGGGTAATGAGTTTACGAGCTTTGACAGTGGTCAGGTTATTGCCTTTGGCGCGGCTCGAAATAGCATTGCGCAGCTGGTTGCCGTCCTGCAACTCCATAAAGTCGGCAAAGTGATCAAACTCATCGCAGAGACTTTTGAACAGGGCATCGGGAATGCAGTAGACCAGGGTGTCTTCAATTGCCCTGGCCGGCATACGAACCTTGTTGTTCATCAACAACCCTTTCTGACCAAACACGGCGCCGCTGTCCAGGCGGTTGTACAGCTCACCTTTGCGCAGGTAAATCTCCACAACACCACTGCGGATCAGGTATAAGTCCCGAATAGTATCCCCCAGGCTGAGGATCATGCTGTCAGCGCGGTAGTAAGCCACCTCAATGTTCAGGGAGACCTCCTTGAGTTTCTCCTCTGGCAGCTCATCAAAGGGCGGGTACTGCGAGATAAAGTTGAGTACTTCCAGCTGTTCAGCTTCCATCTTCGATTCCGGCAACTATGAGGTTGATATAGCAGCCACCGCACCCGAGACCACCCTTTTCAGGCCCGTACGTGGACATGGGGAACGGGTATGGTAAAACGTCTAAAAAAGGGGCACACGGCCCCTTTTTGTTTTTTCAGCACAGCACTTATTTGGCCGAAACCGCCAGTGCACCAGCCTTGTCAGCCGGTTTTCTCGGCTCGCTGATCAGACCCTTCAGCAAAGAGAAGACGCCCAGCAGCAGGACCACGGTAAAGGGCAAACCGGTGGTGACCGCCATGGCTTGCGCTGCAGCCAGACCACCGCCCAACATCAGGGCAATCGCCACCAGCCCCGCAAAGCTACACCAGAAAATGCGCTGCGGCACAGGCGCATCAACTTTACCGCCGGCGGCGATGGTGTCAATGACCAAAGAGCCGGAGTCCGCAGAGGTAATAAAAAACACCACCACCAGGATGATACCCACCACGGAGGTGAGCTCAGCCAGGGGCATTACGTCCAGCATGGCAAACAGCTTCAGCGGCAGTTCCGCATTAAATACCGCCTGGTAGCCATCGTTAACGTATTGGCTCATGGCGGTGCCGCCAAAAGTCGTCATCCACAGCACACACACCGTTGATGGAATCAGGATTACACAGGTGATGAACTCACGTACGGTACGGCCACGGGAAACACGGGCGATAAACATACCCACGAATGGTGACCAGGAGATCCACCAGGACCAGTAGAAGGCGGTCCAGCCCTGAGAAAAGTTCACGTCCTCACGACCAAACGGCATCGACAGCGCTGGCAGAAACTTCAGGTACGACCCGATATTGTCGAAAAAACCGCCAATAATAGCGGCCGTGGGGCCTACGACAATAACAAACACCAGCAACAAAGCAGCCAGCCCCATATTGATTTCCGACAGACGTTTTACGCCACCGTCCAGGCCCGCCACCACGGAGATCAACGCCAGAGCAGTGATCGCCATGATCAGCATTACCTGGGTATTGTCGTTCAGCGGGACATCGAACAGGAAGTTCAGACCGGTCATCGCCTGAGAGGCGCCATAACCCAGAGAGGTTGCCAGTCCAAAGACGGTAGCGACCACAGCCAGAATATCGATGATATGGCCTGTCCACCCCCAGATACGTTCACCAAAAAGAGGGTAGAAGATGGAACGCATGGTCAGGGGCAACCCTTTGTTAAAAGAGAAGATGGCCAACCCCAATGCCAGCAGTGCATAGATGGACCAGGGGTGCAATGCCCAGTGGTAAATGGTGGCGGCCATGCCCAGCGCCTGAGCGCTTGCACTATCACCCTCTGCACCATTCAACGGTGCCCAGTCGGTACGCACGCCATTCTCAAAGGTGACACCACCCAGCGAAGAGCTGAAGTGAGACATCGGCTCGGACACACCGAAAAACACCAGACCAATACCCATACCGGCGGCAAACAGCATCGCCAGCCAGCCTGCATAGCTGTAGTCAGGCTCAGCCTCGGTGCCACCAATACGAACCCGCCCAAGTGGCGTCACGATCAGCGCCAGACAGACCACGACAAAAATGTTACTGGCGGATAAAAAGAACCAGTCCATATTCGACATCAACCAACCGCGCAGGCCGGTAAAGAAGGGTTCAACACTGTTCTGGAAGGTCAGTGTCAGCACCACGAACAGGACGATCAACAGACCAGAAATCGCAAATACCCGGTTGTGAATATCCAAACCCAGTGGACCCACTTTAAGGGCAATATTGTCCTGCCCAATCTGATAGTCTGTATCAATCGCCTTGACCTTCCCGTCAGGGCGCTGAATACCACCGTTGTTTTCACTCACGTTGTAGTCCTTCAAAATACGGCCTGGGGCGAATAGGTTGGGATCTCTGTCAATCAGTCGCGCACTGCCGCTTTGCCCGCCACCTCAGAGTGGGTTGAGAAAAGGACACCTTGTGGGATAACAAGGGGGGTAACCAATCCAACGGACTATTCTGCGTGCTTTGGCTGGCTTCTGGTTCAGTACCAACCTCAACCTGACGAACAGCCCGAACAACCTTATCGCTTGCACAGTCGCAATTGTTATTGCTTGAATCACGGTCATCCACGTCGCTGGGAAACCGGAGCCGAAATTTTCTATGGCCGAATTATCTGACGTGAGGCATGCTTAAAGCAACATAAATGTGTCGTTAAGTTGTTGATGTTAGAGCGGTGTTGTGTATGAGATTTTACTATGCCCCCCAGAGTTCTGCCTGACTGGTGCCATGACCATTGTTGCCGGTAATAGTGACAACGATTCTACCCCTCCTGTATGACTGCCTTGAATTGCTGCCAGATATTGGTGGTCGCCATAAGCCCGAAACCCTTTTATTTTCTTGAAACCACAAAAAAGGGCAATGCCCGAAAGCACTGCCCTTTTGTACGCCTAAATAAAGTCTGGAAGCTGCAATCTTGCAGCCCTGACATTACAGAGGACGAATGTCTTCTGCCTGTGGGCCTTTCTGACCCTGAGTGATGGTGAACTCAACACGCTGACCTTCTTGCAGCGACTTGAAGCCATCACCTGTGATTTGACGGAAGTGAGCAAACACGTCTGGTCCGCCATTTTCCTGATGGCGATGAAACCAAAACCTTTCTCGTCATTGAACCACTTGCAGCACAGTACCGGTAGTAGTAGACATAGTCATATCCTGAAATTTAATAATAAATGTGCCTTTTAATAAGGCGGTGAGCAAACAGCTAGAAGAAACCAAAACCTTTCTTATTGAACCACTTAACAGTACCGGTAGTTATAGTCATATCCTGAAATTTAATAATAAATGTGCCTAAGGCGGTGGATGAAGCTTATTATCACTTATGACTATGACGAGTTACTACACCCGGAACATCAAATCTTTGCATAAAAAATAAATCACACTTTTAACGTTCCGCCATTATACAGGGTAGTATCCTAATAGCTATGGGCACTTGTATTCAATCAATTGAGTACATTGATATCATGTGCAGAAGTTCATGACCTGACTTGAAAGTCAGTAACCATCAGGTCAGGCCCGAATCCCCACACATGCTCATATCAAAAGCCAAGCCAAAAATACCAACATTATTCCAGGGTAAATTCTGATTTCTTTGTTTTTGCGCGCGGCCTTGAAATCGCCCAAGCCGAAAAGCCAACCAGTGCGGCCTGCAAATCGATACCAGAACGTTGCTGTGCCATAGGTTCAGGCGTTTCAACCGCCCCCTCTTCAGGCTCCCAACCGGCATCTATAACTGGTTCACAGGCACCTTCAACATCACCATTCGCTTCACAGCCTGACTCTTCAGCAGGCTCATACTCAATCTGCACAGGTTCTTCTTCAGGTACCTGTTGCTCATTCACAGGAGCCTCTTCCAACGGCACTTCCTGTTGCTCCGCTTCAAACTCAGTGGCCGCCACTTCACCAGAAGCCAGAGACCTCTGTTGAGATGCAGGTGTTAACCGTGAAAAGGCATCTTGAGCATCTTCCGTGAACAGTGGGGTTTCCAGAGCCCTGATTCGTGCAACCTGACCAAACCCGGATTCCGCAAATAACTGCTGGGAAAAGTTACTGAACAGATCAGTTTGCTGACCTCGGATCAGGTCAAGACCATTCTGTGCCAGGGAAACAACAAATGTCGCCTGCTGTGCATCGGTATTGGCATTAAAGGTAAAGCGGCCATATTCACCAACCATTACATCTTCACTGAGACTGCCATCAAAGAAGTCACCACCGAAATGACCCTGCATACGATCCAGACCAGGACCACCAATCAAGGTATCAACACCACCGGTGAACAGATCTACCGCTTCAATCACAATGGTGGATGGACTGCGAGTGACTTGTGTACCATCACCACCGATCAGGTCGTCTCCTGCCTGACCATCAAGGTAATCATTACCAAAACCACCCATCATGATGTCGCGGTTCAGGCCACCAACCATGCGATCATTGCCACCAATGGTTGTGCTTCCGGTTCTTACTGTAAGATAACGCCCTTCTGCGTCATTGACTATACGACCATTGTCGCCAATCATAATGGTTTCGCCAGACGTGTTGTTCATCTGGTCATTGCCGACACCTCCAATGGCCTGATCACTGCCATTACCCAGATTGATAATGTCATTTCCGCCCGTACTATTGATGATGTCGGTGCTGAAGACTTCATTACGAATACCGTCAACAAAGTTAACCTGACCATTATCGCCGATGACCGTATCGTTACCGTCACCTGAAGTCAGTTCATCGTTACCAAAGCCACCAAGAACCAGATCATTACCTGAACCGGACTCGATCAGGTCATCACCACCAAAAGCAAGCGCTATAGACTCAGCCCGGGTAATAACACCATTCTCGCCGTAGGCAAGAATGGCATTATCACCAGCGATATGGTCATTACCACTGCCCGTGGTAATGTCATCATCACCCTGACCGCCAAGAATACGATTATTGCCATCTCCTGCATTGATAACATCATCGCCACCCAGAGTGGTTTCGATGCTAACCATTTCACGGAGTATGCCACTGTCGTTAAAGGTAAATGTGGCATTGTCACTGGCAATATCGTCATTACCCGTTCCAGTATTAACAAGGTCATCACCCAACCCTGCGACGATCAGATTGTTACCGCTTCCGCTATTGATGGTGTCATCACCACCGGTGGTTGTTGCAATACTGGTGAGTTCAATCATCACACCGATACTGTTATAACTCAGGGTTCCATTATCACCCATCACGACATCATCGTTGCTACCGGTCGTCACCTCATCATTGCCGGTACCACCCACAACTCGGTTTTTACCATTGCCTGCATCAATGATGTCATTTCCACCCGTTGCAGTATCAATACTGGTCAATTCAATCACCACACCCGCATCGGTATAAGTTAATGAGCCATTGTCGCCCATAACCACATCATCACCGATTCCGGTTGTCACACCGTCATTACCCGCTCCAGCCATTACAAGGTTGGTACCGTTACCCGCATTGATTGTGTCATTACCGCCAGTGGTCGTGTCGATACTGATCAACTCAATCAATACGCCAGGATCTGTGTAGGTTAATGAGCCATTATCACCTATCACAACATCATCACCGGACTCAGTTGTCACCTCATCGTCACCAGCACCGGCAAGAATCAGGTTATTACCATTGCCTGCTGTGATCGTATCGTTACCACCGGTTTCTGTATCCAGGCTGGTTAGCTCAATCAGCACGCCAGAATCGTTATAGGTCAATGAGCCATTGTCACCAACAACGACATCACTACCTGAACCCGCAGTGATATTGTCACTACCTTGACCGGCAAGGATTCGGTTATCGCCATCACCCGCCTTAATCGTGTCATCACCACCCAGTGTGGTATCAAAAGTGGTGATCGAGATAGCGACACCGGTTTCTGCATACGTCAGTGAACCATTGTCTCCAAGGACATCACCTGCACCGGAGCCAGTGGTAATGTCATCGTTACCGAGTCCACCAAGGATTCGGTTCTCACCTTCGCCGGCATCGATAATGTCATTTCCTGTGCTGTGACCATCGCCGGTTGTGGTGGTCAATATCTGCAGATTGTTTTGCAGATCTATTTCACCAAAATCACCAAGAATCCAGTCATTACCGGCCTGACCCTGTACATCATCACTGCCTGCACCGGCAATAATCATATCGTTGCCATCATTGCCTTCAATGGTATCTCCAGTACCTACTGTCGTATCCTTACTGTAGATACGCACCGCACGATTACCCGTTAAAGCGATACCACCAAGATCACCAATAATCACATCGTGATCTGTTTCATTATCCGTATTGCCAGTGCGGGAACCATCGCCCATCAGCACATCCTGACCGGTGCCACCAAAGATGAAGTCATCACCAGTATGACCAGAAATCCGATCATTCCCACCCAGTTCAGCATCAACGGTGAAGATACTATCCAGCGTAGTGATGTCAGAATCGCCATCGGCGTAATTCAGCTGACCACTGTCGCCAAAGAGGATATCGTTACCAATTCCACCCTCAATTTCATCGTCACCAAATCCGGCAATCACAATATCATTACCGGCGTTACCAGAGATGATGTCGGTGCCACCCTGATCACGGTTGCTATTGCTTATCATGACCACCGAGCCAGTGGTTAGAATTCGATTGGTGCCGGCCAATTGGGCAATAACACCTTTATCACCCAGAATAATGTCATCACCATTACCACCGTCGATAGTGTCACTGCCAACGGTCAGCTGGTCTGCAGTATCCAGGTTGTCATTTGACAGGTCAGCAGAATTAACAACCGTCAGAATCTGGGTAGACAGATCCAGTCGTGTTGACAGGTCAAGATTGAAGCCTGAATCCCCATAGATATGATCATTGCCGTCAAGACCAGAGATATTATCGTCTCCGGAGCCACCGGCAATGTGGTCGTCATAGTGACTGCCAATCAGCGTATCATTGCCCTGTCCGCCATAAATCACTACCGAACCACCGGCACCTGACGCATCAATCACATCATTACCGGGGCTGGCAAATTCCCTGGCCTTTTCGGTCTTTTGGTCAGATGTCGCATTATAGGTAGAACCATTCTGGACCGAGTCACCCAGTAAGATCAGGACACCATCATTGGCACTGTTATTAACCGTCAGTGTATCGTTGCCACCACCACCATGGACAACAGTGATTGCATTAGACGCTGTGCCATCAATGGTGACATTATCATTACCACTGCCAAGGAGGACTTCGAGCACTTCTATATCGTGATACTCAATACCGGCTGACATACCAAGCCCGGTCAGAGTGTCTTCTGTGAGGGTGCCACTATCGTTCTGAATACTGCCGTCATTGAAGATATTCAGCGTATCCGTCTGCTCATCTTCATTCAGCTCAATTTCAACAATCGGTAATGCCCCATCAATTTCTGTAGGCAATATGACCGCCTTCGTCAGCTCACGCTGTTTACCTTCCGGTGTACCACCTTCGATAACCAGCTTGCCACGGATATCCGACAGCATATGCGGTTGCAGAGGTGGGTTCTGTACCGGCTGACTATCGGTTTCAGGTGCAAAGTCCGGGTTAGCAGTCAGCTTGATATCAATCGGCGTATCCCAATCATCAACACCAAACATGACACTGTTGGTTGCACTATCAAAACGGGGATCATCACTGGCGAAAAGAACCTGTCCATCATTCAACAGATTGACGGTAACCGGTGCGGCAGGTTGCTTACTGAGGGCAATCTGATAGCCGTCTTCTTTTGTTTCACTCACCAGCGTAGAGCCATCTGTCTGGGTGATAATCACAGACCCACTGTCGTTATCCACCACATCAATATCAACAGATACAACATCGGCACCATTAAAGCCGGAATCGTTTTGATCACTGTCGGCGGTGAATGTGATCTCTGCCCGATAGAGGTTCTCAACAGCCGCATCATCACTGGCCGTTACCGTAAATTGCCCAGACCAGTTGTTATAATCAAACGTCAAGGTGTCGGTGCTGAACGACAGCTGGCTACTCCAGTCTGCAGGAATAATCTCATCGACAGACACAGTAACCGTTTCACCCACTTCAGGCCGCACAGACAGGCTCACATCAAAGGTGACATCTGCACCACCTTCTACCGTAGCAATATTATTCACCGGGCTGACAATAATGCTGGCCTTGTCATTATCATTCACCGTCACTTCGACGTTATCGATATCCAGCAGATCAAAATCCGGATTCGTGCTGCGTACACTGTGACTGATTACGTAATCTCGCTGGCCTTCGGCAGCAGTATCATCAACTGCCTTAATATAGATTCTTGTGGCATCATCCCAGTTCGTTTCCGAGTTATAGGCTATCACCAGAGACTCATAGAAATTCTGACCATCAATGGAGATCTTGACGCTATCCGCATTGCCGCCCGTTTTATCCTTATCACTGCCCGATGCCCTGGCCGCAGAGACGGTCACATAAGCGACAGTGGCCTCCGTTGGTTTGTCAGCGCTCAGGAACAGGTCGTAGAAATCTTCAGCACCACCTTCGCTCACCACCAGTTCACCATCGTCGCGGTCAACACCAATGGCGCCATTATCTTTATTAGCAACATTGAGAGAGATGCCTTCAACAAACAGTTTGTTGTAGGCCTCGTCATCACTCAACACACTGTGATTGATAAAGCTGCTGCGCCCTTCAACCGAGTAAGACACAATGGGTTTCGTGACATCACTGGCCACATTAAATGTGTCGGCTCCCAAGCCTCCGATAATGGTAGTCTCCACTTCATCGCTGGTACTCAGTACATAGAAGGTGTCATCACCTTCAAGCCCATCCACTTCCGCCAGTTCAACACCATCAAAACTGATATTCAGCCCGGCGCCGAAAATACCATTCTCGGTGATCATGAAGTTATCATCGCCTTCGGTACCCAGCACGATGACAGAGTCCGTACCGTTACCACCATCGATTTTCAAGGGTGAGTTGATGCTGTACTGAATGTCATCAGCACCTTCGCCACCAAACAGCTCCACATCACCGCCACCGGCCGTTTGCAGGGTGTTCTTTTTCAGGAAGGCACGGACCACAAAACTGTCATCGCCGTCTTCTCCGTAGAGTTTGGTGATGGCTTTGTTGGAGTAGACTTTGATCTGGTCTTTACCGTCGCCGCCATAAACGACCATGGGCATACTGTTACCCTTACTCAGGAAGCCCAGAGTGGTTTCAGTGGTTTCAATTTCATCGCCTGCGGCTACCGTTCCGGCAGCAGTGTTGCGATCAAGACCAAACAACTGACCGATCTGGAAATTGTCGTCTCCAGCACCACCATCCAGTGTCGTGATCGCGCTGTTATCATCACTGAAGAAACTATCCTCACCTTCATGACCATTGATGGTCAGACGGGCGTTGATATTCCGATCATAATTGATACGTTCGACCGTTGAAGTGTATTCCCCTTCACTGTCGGAGTGCATGGCGGCAACAAAATTCGCCCGGAGCAGGAAGGTGTCATCTTCAGAGGTTCCGTTAATGGTCAGGGTATCTGCACCGTCGGCTTCTGAACCGGAATCGCGAACATCAACGACATAGTTCGTATTATTTCCGGTGCGGTTAATGATGTAGGTATCAGTGCCTCCTTCACCATCCAGCACAAAGGCGTCTTCCCCAGCACGGCTCACCAGCTGGTTAATGGTCAGGCCATCGTTTCCAGCACCGGTATTAACGTCAACATTGCCATCAATATCCTGCACATCAAACAATACCGCGTCATCAGCATCGCCAGTATTCACCAGAATGGTGGTTGCCATCAGGCTACCGTACAGTTTGATATCACCGGATTCACTGTCCACACTGCCAAGGTCAGTATTGATCGTCAGTATCTGTGCCGCACTGAGCTGACCATCAAGGTTCAATAAGAATTGATCACCGGCATTCAATGTCAGATTGCCAAGTTTGGCATCGACCTGAACATCATTTACCGTCAAGTTGTCGCCTGAAGCAGAAGAGTCTGACGCTGTCAGAGTAATATCGCCTTCACTGGCAATCACATCTTCACTGATCATGAGTAGGCTTTGGGCTACCAGCTCAATGGAGTCCTGAACCTGCAGACCTTCCATTTCATCACTGACACCACCCACAGCAAGAGATCCGGTGTTGTTGAGAGTAAGACTGCCGACCACTACTTCTGCTTCCAGGTTATCAATCAGGGTTCGCAGCCCATCACCACCGGCGCCAATCCCCTGACCAGCAACGATACGCAAACCGCTCGCGGTTATCGTGTCACCGGAGGCATTGCCATTCAGAACACGACCTTCTGCAGTAAGGTAAACATTGGCATCACCACTGCCACTGTTATCACTGTCCGCCACCAGGCTGGCAATGCGCAAATCGCCCTGAACTTCTCTCAGATAAGTGTTCTTGCCACTGAGGCTGGTTAGCTGGCCTGATCCATTATTAGCAGCAGTATCAATTTCCAGCTGATTACCCAACTGACCAATGGTGCCATTGGCTGCATCAAGGAAAAGAGAAGATGCAGTGATGTCACTGTCACCCGTCAGGCTTATCAGGTCATTATTGTTGTCCTGATCGCCATCCAGAATGGATTGTGCAGACTTCAGAATGACATTGGAGCCTGAGGTAATCTGACCAATACTTAATGTGCTTTCTACCGCATTCAGATAAACGTCATTGAGTACATTGGCAGAAACATCACCGGACAGCTTGAAGTCCAGATAGTTATCAATCAGATTCTGTCGACTGCCAATACCGCCACCAGCAATCAGCATCAGATCCTGGGCACGAATATTAATGATCGCGCTGTTGCTATCGTCGTAGGCATCCAGAATATCGCCTGCAGCCTGTAAAGTGACGGAGCCTGCCGTCGTGCTGATTTTCTCAACCACAATATCAGCCTGTCCATTGCCCGGGGTGGTTGGAGTAAAGGATGAAAGCAAGTCGGCAGTAAAGGTAAGATCACCGGTAGCGGCAACATCATCAAGATAAAGGTCGCCAATGGTCGTGTTCTTCCCGGCAATGCTAACGTTACCTTCAACCTGCCAGATATCAACGGAGCCAACGGTATCCACGCTCAGTTTTGCAGACTCTGCTACCTGAACCCGGAACCCACCATCGCCCTGGGAAAGAATATTCCCTTTGGTGATCAGAACGAGATCCCCAGCACTGACCAGGGCTGCCGTATCGTGCTGACCACTGTCAATCAAATCTCCCTGAACATTCAGCCGCACCCAGCTCGCACCCACAATGCGATCAACCGACAGTGCACCACTGTGTTCGATGGCAATTCCCTGGCCAGCTTCAGCCGTCAGGTTGATGTCCCCTTGCAGATTCAGATCATCCCACAGCTGAATGGTGACTGAACTGAGCTGCATAACCAGATCACCAGAGGTAAGGTTCAACACACTGGCGGGAGCAACACTGGTCACACTGACCCGCTGCCATGGAGCACCAGCGTCGTCAAAACTTTCCTGGGAAAGCTCTATAGAAGCTCCTGTGCCTGTGTATTGATAGAGTACTGGCACCCCATCCTGATCTATCTGGACATAATCACCATTATTAACTGAGGTGAAACCATCAGCAGATGCATCAAGGCTTCTGACTTCTGTCCAGCTACCGTCGTTGTAATCAATATCGAACTGGGAGATATCACCTGCTGCGCCCGTATACACATAAAAGACATAATCAGTGGCTACCACATCATTGCCCGTTGCCTGGGACAAAATCGCCTTCTCAGTATCTTCAAGGGCAATCACCCCACCACTCATATCAATGGTGACACGATCCCCGGTCTGTCCCAGACCACCGGAAGCATTGAGAATAATTGCACTGCCACTGACCAGCGTTTTAATATTGGCAGCTTCGGCAGTGCCAGTATTTCCAGCGCCACCCTTAATTTCAGTGTCTGGATACAGTTTCGCAACAATGCCCGGGGAAAGAATGCTTTCAAACACCGGTCGGTTGGTATTCACCTTCTCCTGAATACGATATTCCAGTTCGCTGATTTGACCCGCAGCAGAGCTGACATTTGTCGCTTTCCAGACAGCCAGCTGATCAAAGGACATATCGTATTCGGAAGCATCGGTCAGGCTGTTATTCAATGCTGCAATGCGGTTCCGGGCATCCGTCAGTTCATCACCGGACAGGTGATCAAACAGCTCATCGTATTTATCGTATGCCGTGACGTCTGCCAGATAACCTTCAGCGCCATTATCACGAAGGATATTCCAGTACTGGTGGTACAGCTCAGTAGTCGCATCCGCCTCATTGGTGACCTGAGATTCCGCATAGAATTGCTGAGCCGCCGAAGTGTCGAGACTGGAAGCCCGAACCTCATCATCATTCGCATCCAGAATATCACCACTATTGGTGGTCAGCTGCACACCATAAGGTGAGCTACCACCGCCATCGACCTGAGCAGCAATAATCTGGTTCACATTCATGTCCCCAGAGTGCTCAGTCATGGCAACATTACCCTGGGCTTCTACGGTGATATAGCCAGCATCATTTCGGGTTGCAGAATCAATCGTCAAATGTCCAATATCACCACCGAGTGCCAGTAGCTTGATGACATTGGCAGAAATGGAAACCGTCTCACCGCCATTTGCCTTGAAAATGCCACCACCGGCATTGATTTCTACAGTATGACGAGCAGAAATTTCATCAACATAGAGCTTGTTGGAGCTGGTCTTTCCTTCTCCCGGATTATCATCCTGCACAACACCCAGGTAGACGCTGCCAGTGTTAGATACAACCCGATGCCCTTTATCCGCAGTATTACCCTCCAGGATGACCCGGACAGTGCCTTTTGCTTCAATATCCGCCTGAGATGTCAAGGCATAGACACCATCGCTCATAGTAATAGAGCCATGGGTAGACAGGATGTTTAAGGAGCCTTCATCCGCCATTTTAATCTTACCGGCCAGGGTTATATTGCCCTTACTGGTAATATTTACATCCGGCTGGCTATTGCCACCGAGGAAGTCAATGGCAATATCGTAATCCGCTTTCAGGGAATGGGTGTAATAATCTTTCAGCCCCTCAATTACAGTAATCTTGGTGTGAACGGTTTTCTTACGGAGCCATCCACCACCTGTCGTCCAGGATTCACGATCAAAATCGTAGACATCCGGATCTCCCTCAGTCTGGATATAAGTCACCTTATAGTCTGCAGACTCTGCCCCTTCAGCAGGTAACAACACCGATTCGGATTCAAGTAATGGTTTCTTATCGGTAAATTCAATGGTTTCCCACTTATAGCTCTTATCCTTAACCAACCAGTCTCCAAAAGCATTATCACCAAAAAGGTTAAAGCTCTTCTTCTCGTACTTACGAACAGTTGTTTTGGTTTTACTCTGACCTTCCGTCCAGACATAGCGGGAACCAGCAGCAACTTTATAAGCAAAAGAATCCGCATCGCCAGTGCTGGTACTCTGTTGCGCATACTCGATTCTGGCGATTTCATTACCGGTAGCAGGAATTAACGTACCCGTGTATTTGGTGTGAGTTGCACCGGAGCCATTGTATTGATACTCATCCTTGGTCAGCTGCTTGCTGTCAATAATGGTGATCTTGCCTTCACGATACTGACGGTTATCAATATCGTTCATCACCAGCTCATAGCCGCTTTTGTTGTTGATATCTACAGAGGCGTAACCACTGGCCGCCACAATACGACCATTGCCGGTACTGATAACCTGGCCGGAAATCACCACTTCCCCACCGGCAGGCACAATATCGTCGACAATAATCGCCTGTCGCACAGCATCCCAGTACCCATCGACAGGTACTTTGACATTACTGCTGTCATTGGGGTTGGCAAAGCTGACGCCTGCAATGGCCTGACCTTTCTTATTGGTCAGATCGACATTTTTAGAGCCACCACGGAAGTTTTCATCAATCTCCAGGTAAACTGTATTCACCCCACTCTGAATCAATCCATTGATATTGAGGTAGCGGGCGGTCAGGGTAATTTTTCCCATGGAGACAATCTGTGAGTTATCTACATTAATGCTGTTTGTCAGTACGCTGTAGTTAGCCTTAAACAGTGTGTAGATAAGCGAGCTGTCATTTAAACCTGTCTGATAGGAACGTGAGTTTCCATCCTTGTTGTAAACAAAGTTCCTCATTAGCTGATAATTAATATACTGCCGCGGATCTTTATTCGTATGGAACCAGGCGTCAGAGTTCAGTGAGAAATCACCGGCAGCAAAAATATTAACGGTCTCGGCACGAATCTGGGTAGAGACTTCAATGGAACCTTCCCGGTTATTGATATACGCCCCACCATTTTCATTCACCACATTGCCCTGAATATACATACCCTGAGGAATCTCAGGCAGGGTGAAGCTTCCGTAGGTATCTTTAATAAACTGCGGATCGGTATCCTGGAAGATAATGATTTCGTTAGGCGAGTCAGAGCTACTTCCCTGATCATCCGTGGATTGAGCACCACCACGAATAGCAATGGAGTTCACATCCTTATAGTTAATCTGAACAGCACCCGGAGTATAGGTTTTGAGAGAGCCGCCGACCATTTCAACCCGCTGGGTATCCTGAACAATGGCATCATTCACCCGCAGAGCAAACGGTGTGCTGTTGACGATCTGAATGGTTGCACCTTCCCGGGCATGGAGGTTATCCATATTCTCCTGGGCAGCCAGAGTATCAGCCGTTTTACCATCAATCTGCAGATAGACGGAACCGGGTGCTGCATAAACATCCGGCAGGTCCACCATCAGGATATCAAGAGCCTGATTGTAGACTTTGCTGGTGGCATTGGCGGTATCAGTATAATCCCAGGCCCCCGTGGTTGAGCTGGTTTTCTGCCACAACGCTGTGTCGGAATAGTCCGCCAACTCAAGAATACTTTCCTGGTTGATCTTGCTCTTATAGTAATTCCCGTCCGGTGCCTTGACGATCTGACCGGCATCCACAGAATGCACATAATCGGAAAGACCCAGCTCATCAATCTTTTTATTGATCTCTGCCAACTGAACCTGGTAACGGGCCACCGCTTCAGAGTTGGTACCGTGATCACGGATCCAGCTTTCTACCTGGGCCTTTTGCTCAAACAACACAGTACTTAAATTGGTAAACGTCAGGGTTGGTGAATCCAGCTTTTTTGGCTTAACCACAAAGAACTCACCGGTCATGGCACTGGCAAGAGCATCCGTAATAGAGCTTTGGTAAATCGGATAGCCCAGAGACTCTATCTGCGCCAGTGTCAGGTTCAACTTCGTCCAGCGGTTTTTGTTGTTGTAATTCTCCTGTTTCAGGTCAATCTCAGTGCTGTTCTGAGGGGTGTACTGGTAATAGCTGCCATTATGTTCAATGACCGTATCCTGAGTAACCAGGAAGTTGATGGTGCTAAGCGCAAGCTCTTCCATCACATACACCACATCCTCTGGCAGTTCTGGAATAACCACCTCACCCTGGGCATTATCTACGCCAAGCAGCAGTTTTTTATCGTCGTCGGTCAGGGCATCAATATTGATCACACCATCAGCGCTGACTTTACTGCTGTCGTTAAGGATGCTCTGTATCTCAGCCACCGGACGAATCTGCAGGAAAGTTTTATTATTAACACCTGCTGTCGCCTGGGCAGAACCCGCAACTGAGAACTGATTGTTGGAAGTGACACTGCCGTCACGATCAATGTCCACACCATAAGGCACACCGGAAATAGACAGCGTCAGACCAGACTCTTTCGCCCGCTCGCTGCCACCAATCCCTTCACGGGCTTCGATGGTGATATCCGTCATGGACTTGATATCAGCGTTATTACCCAGGTTGATGGTATTGGTTTCTGTAATTTTTGCTTCCGGATAAGGAACCGCAACATTGGCAGAAGTTGAAACCGACGTCAGCTCAACATTGGCACTGCTCTCAAGAATGTTCAGAACACCCTGACTGCTCTTACCGGCATAAAGATAAACGTCTCCAGCCTTCATGGAGGCATTGGCAATACTGACGTTATTTCGAGCGTTGGTAGTGGCAAGAGCGACACCAGTGGCAGCGCTGGAAAGCCCGGAAACCGCAAGAATATCGGCACTGGCACGATTCTCGGAATCGGTTTTAGCGGTCACAAATACTTTGCCTGTGACGTTTTCGATCACTGCACCGTCAATATTCACCTTGGCATCGGAGTTAGCCTCTACCTTACTGGTCGCTGCGTTGATGCCGCCAACCGCACTGACGGTTTCCAGGGTAATACTATCGACGGTGGTTATGTCATTCCGGGCTTCAATGCGAACGGTGGCCTTATCGTCGTAACTGCCTTGTGCAATCAGCTCCACGTCGTCGGTCAGGTTAATGCGCGCATGATTATTCAGAATGGTCTGACTCACCATCACATTGACACCGACAATATTACCGGAACCTGTTCTGAGGGATTTTCCATTGCTGAATCGTGATTTATCGAAACTATTCAGTGCATTAATATTGATATTGTGAGCAGTAATAGAAGATGGGTTACCAGAGCCGAGCAGCCCCGTGCTGGCACCCACATTTACATCCGCATAACTGTTGATGATGATGTTTAACCCTGCTCCGGCACCAGAGGCAACGGCGACAGTAAAGGCATCCGCACTGGCATCGACGGTTTGATCCAGAGTACTGCTCAGGTCAAACTGGTCAGCCTCGATCACAACGCCCTTACCAATATTAGCGACCACTGCCTGATAACTGGAGACATTACTCTCTGCACCGGCACCGGCAACATAGCCACCGGAGGCAGCAATGGTCTCCGGCAGTAGATCATCATTACCAGACGCTTTCACAGTTATATTGGCAGCGCCCAGTTGTGAGCCATCACCGATTTCTACCAATACATCTTCAGAGCCGTCTTTACCCTGTTCAATATCCGCCACCATGGCTCCAGCAGCAACCGCACCAGCGGCACCACCGCTGGCATCTGCCCGGGCATAGTTAGTGGCATTGGCATTAATCACGATTTCATCAACGGCAGTAAGCCTTGCGAACTCCGTCGTCGCAGAAACCGTTGTGGTGATATCTACATCTGCACGGTTGGCACTGGCTGCCGCAAGAGCAGCAGCAAAACCAAAGGCCTGTGTCTTATGGATGTTATTATCCGCCAGGGCATCAATATAAATATTATTAGCTTCCAGCGCCGTGTCTTTGACCTTACTGGAAATCGAGCTGCGAACATCATTGCGAACAAGCGCAATTCCAAGGGCACCACCGATACTGGCACTGAGTGCAACATTGGTCACATTAATGCTTAAATCGGTGGTTTCACTGGCTTTAAGATTGATATCACCGACAGAACCAATGACTGCACTGCTGTTTTCAGTGCCACTGATGGTTGCATTCACCTGGTTATTAACCAGGTTGGTAATATCAACACCGCCACCGCTGGCACCAGCCAGACCCGCACTGAAGGTAACTGCCGTTGCATCCACATTTTTCATCAGGGCGTTGGCATGGCTGGCAACATCAATATCATTGCCTGCAAAAACCCGGTAATCCTGATCAGCAATAATTTGACTGTCGTCTACATTCAGCCAGGCATTCACTGCCATCTCAATGGTGTTATCGATATCCGTTGCGGATATGGAGACAGCACCACCCAGACCAATGGCAGCAGATACGGCAACGGCAACCGCATCGGCCTTGACCACCTGACCATCAGCATCAGCAGTAATAGAAATATCATTCCCAGCCACCATGGCTGAGTTATTCACGTACGCAGTGGTGCTGCCACCGATGGAGTTATTCAGGTCAATACCAACACCTGCACCACCAACCGCAAATTTACCAGCGGCAACGGCTACCCCTGCACCATATACGGTGCTGTCGATAGTCGACACTGACTGGGCATCTACGACAATATCGTTTAGTGATATCAGTTTTGAGTCTTCTATATAGGCAGAAGTCTGATGATTTGACCCAATGGTATTTTCAGACAGCGTTACACCAATAGCGGAGGCAGCCCCCACTTTACCGGCTCCGAGAGAGGCACTGGAAGCACCGACTACCGAGGTAATCGCAGCATTGTTAACCGCGGTAACGGAAATATCCTGATCACCGTAATCTGCAGTTGCGTAAACCAGTTCCCAGTCAGCAGCGGGTGTTGAGCTCTTGACTTCTTCAAGGTCTAACAATGCCCAGTCAGGTTTAAGGGCTGAAACAGCCGCAGTATCCAGACCAGCCTCTGCAGCTGTACTCTCCGCCAGTGCCTGAGCATCGTCTGCCGACGACCTGGCAGCTGCATGGATTGCATTCCAGACATCTGCTTCTTCCTGCAACTGATCTGCGGCTTCCTGAAGTTCAGCCACGTTTTCCAGCTTTGCCTGCCATGCGGCAACGGCCTGCTCTGCAGCTTCCGCTTTTGTTACAGCATTGGACGTGCTGGCATTTAATGATGCTTCCACCGCAGTCTCTGCCAAGGCAGCCAGGCTATCAGCCTCAACCTGGGCAGCATCTGCCAATGCCTGAGCTGCATCCGCTGCACTTTGAGCCGTATTGGCATGATTCTCATAAGTACCGGCCTCTGCTGTGAGAGCGTCGGCACGCAGCGCAGCGGCTACCGCAATGGATTTCTCCAGAGACAGCTCTGCTGAACCATTATTGCGGTAAGTACCATCAATAAAATAGAACTGTTGGCCAGCAGCAACCTGGGTAAATGGGCCTGCAACACGGCTACCATTGTCATCATACTGATAGCCGTCAGACTCAAAATCAGGAGAAAGATCAAGGTCACTGCCAATATAGCGATAGACACCATCGGCAAACTCAACCAGATCATTTTCCAGCAGTTCTTCAATAAGGCTTGCACCTTCATAGTCAGCACGGGGAACCAACCTGATTTCCGCATTGCTGATAAACGCCTGAGTGCTGTTGTTTATGGTATTGGTACCTTTAACACCCGCACCGGACAGAGAGAAACCAATATCAGAGCCCGCACCAATGGCAATGGATGCCGCTTCTGCTTTCAACTTCACGGTGGTAGATTCTGCAGCCGCTACTTTCACACCGCCGTTGTGATTTTCAACGGTCAGGTCTTCAATAGAAGCAGAGACCTGATTTGAGACATTATTAGTCCCTTCCGCAGCACCCACAGAGATTGCAGCACCCACTGAAACGCCCAACCCTGCGCCCACAGAAACACCCACCACCCGGGCATCGATCACCGACGTATCCGCTGCGGTCACGGCAAGCGACTCAGACTTTATCCGGGGTGTACTGCTACTGTCGCCCACAGCCTTCGCCGTTACCAGAGAGTCGATGGTATTTTCAGCAATGGATGCAGCAACCGTAATAGCTGCACCGGCATCTGGCGCCAGGCCAAAACCGAGGCTGGCAGCACCAGCCACCGCTGTAATAGAAGCGTTATTGGTGGCGCTGACATCAATCACCCCTGCCTCAATAGACTGGCTGTTATCAATCCAGGCGCTGGTTTCACCATAAACCTTATTGGTGGCTTCTACCCCGGAACCACTGGCACCCAGTGTCGAACCGCCAGTACTCACCACTACCGAAGCAGAGCCAGCACCCGCCCCAGCCTTAATGGTCATGGAGTTATTGGCAGTGATGGTTAAATCGTCCCCGGTAACGAGACTACTGCTATTGAGAGCCGCCTTGACGCGGTAACGGTCACTGCTCTGACCAATCTTGTTGTCAGTAATCGCAGCACCAATGGAAACACCGATACTGCCACCACCGGAATCCGCCGCAATAGAAGCAGAAACCGCCGCCGTAGTGGATTCAATGAGAGAGGTATTTCCTGCAGTGATGGATACCGTCCCATCACTGTAGAGATCACTGTTATCAACCAGGGCTTCTGTCGACCCACTAATGGTATTACCTGAATAGGCACCACCACCACTGAGAGCGACCGCACCCGAGGAGCCAAACGCTGCAGCCAGAGAAGCAGCCACGGAATGTGTCTTGATGGTGTTATCCGATGAGGCAGACAAAGATACACTGCCGTTTACTTGATCCGCTTTACCACCATTGACATGGTCAAGCCTGGCTGCTGTATCTATATCCACCAGATTGTCTGCCAGAGAAACACCAACGGTCAGGCTTGCACCAGCTGAGCCTCCGGCATAACTTCCTGCAAGCGATGCACCAACAGCGATACTGGTCACTTTTGAGGTATTGGTTGCCACCAAACTCAGGTCATCAACCAGAATCCATTCACTGCTGGTAGCTGCCTGGTCAGCCGGCGTGTTATCGATATACGACTCAACCTGACCATAAACTGTATTTTCCGCACTGGCACCAGAGCCACTACCCGCAAGAGCAGCCTGACTGCTACCTGTCACTGATGCTGAACCTGCACCGGCATCCGCATTGATGGTCATGTTGCCAGTGGCAGAAAGCGTTAAATTGCCAGAGGTATCTACCTCGGTGTTTTCCAGATAAGCAAGAACCCCCTGCCGATCACTATCGCTGGTACCGATCTGGTTGCTGGTCACAGCCGCACCAATAGAGACACCGGCACTGCCACTGCTGGTGTCTGCAGCGGCAGCAACAGAGCCGGCGACAACGGTCGCATCAATGGTAGAGGTATTGCTGGCAGTCACAGAAATATCGGAAATGCTGGTCAAACTGCTGTTACGCACAACAGCTGACGTACTTCCGGTGATGCGATTGGTTGAAGAAGCACCACCGCCACTTAAGGAAAGCGATCCACCGGAGGAAGCCGAGTAGGCCGCTGATAGTGATGCTGCTACGGACGTTGCAGTAATTTTTGCATTAGACGTCGCAGAAAGCGATACCTTGCCAATCTTACGATCAGAAGAACCCACATCCACTTGCTCCAGTATCGCCGACGTATTGGAGTCTATGGTATTTTCTGCCAGAGATACGCCAATGCTCAGGCTGCCAACACTGCCGGAACCGGAGTAAGCACCGGCAATTGATGCACCAACGGCTGTACTGAGAATATCTGAATCGTCTTTGGCCTTAACCGTAAGAGAATCGGCAAGTACAGTCTTGCCGGGAGCCGTCGCAGTAATACCTGAGGTAATATCCACTGCCACATTATTTGTTGCGGATGCACCAACACCACTCAAGCCGCCCGCCGAAGAAGATTCAGACTTGGCAAGAGCAACAGCAGCGGAGGTAATGACCGAGGAAATCTTTTGCTTGCTTTCTGCATCGGTACTGACTGCACCAGAAACATCAATATCCGAGTCGTTAATCACCGCCCGGATAGCGTTTGACTTATTACTGTTTTTCGGGTCTTTTCCGATGGTATTTTCAGCCAGGCTGACACCAATCGCGCCCGCAACCCCGGTACCGGTTGTGGAACCAGCATAGGCCAGACTGGCCGCAACGACCGTGGCAGAAATAAAGCCATTGGCATCCGCATCAAGATAAACGCCGGTTGCCGCATCGGACGCAGCCGTAGTAGAAGCCCCCTGCTGTATGGTTGAACCATCAATCAGGGCTTCTGTATCGCCATACACTTCGTTGCTGACACGGGCACCAGCACCGCTCAAACTGACGGTGGTGGTCGAACCACTTTGCAAACCAACAGAGGCTGCTACCACTACACCGATAATATCTGTGTTGTTGTGAGCATTGATATCAAGACGGGAATCATCAAGATGCTTGCCCGGTATGGTAATGGTGCTGCCATCCGTAACCCGGGCACGGGTGTTCATTCGCACCAGGTTACTGCTGACCGCCGCGCCCACCGAAACACCAACTTTGGTATCAAAATCCGGCGTCGTTTCTTTAGTAACTGCCGCACCAATAGTCACAGCGACAATATCCGCTTCGCTTACCGCCTGATGACGGACCTTGCCGGTTTGCGATGTCAGATCGGTATTGCTGATCAGGGCATCTATATCACTGTTGATATTATTTTCTGCCACGGTAACACCAACCGCACCATTACCGGCATAGGCGACACCAAGGGCAATAGCGTAAATTTCAGATTCATCCCTGGCTTCAATCTTCGCACCAAAACCGTCGCTGTCTTTACCTTTGACTGTCAGACTACCAATGTCTTTTAAGTAAGCATCAATATCCGCAGTCACATAATTAAGCGACACATTACCCGCCAGGGCAATACTGCTGCTGGCTCCCACCGAGGTTTCTGCCAGCCCGGAAAGCGCTGCAGCAGCGGAGGTAGTAATGACAATACTGTCGTTACTGGCCAGCACATCCAGTGTATCCACCTCCATGGTGGTAACATCGTCAATGCCGGAGCTGATAGTAAAAGTGGCATCATTACGCAAACCGATACCGGCAGCCGCCAGGGCGAATTTCTGCGCCGTGGCACTGGAATAGGTGATCGGAAAGGCAAAGACACCGCTTTGTTCTGTAGCTTTTAAGGTCAGTGCGTCGGCGTTAAAACTGGTCAGGTTGGCAACGCTGGATGCGGTGGTGTTATTCACCGTATTGAAAATAAAGGCTCCGGAGACACTGACGCCATAGGTGCTGTTGGTGGTGGCCGGCTCCTCACCGCCGGACGGTGCCACCTTGCCGGTAGCCCAGGATGCACTGACCGCAGTACCGATAACCAGACCATCACTGTGCGCCTTGACCAGGGCATCTCCATTCACCAGCACGACGCCATCAATAGCGGAAGCATCTTCAGTACCCACCAGCGCTTTGGTCACCTTGGTGATATCACTGACCGCAGAGGAAGCCCCGACGCCAAAGGAGCCGCCATACCCCATGGCACCCGCCGCGACAATCAAGTCAACACGATTGTCGGCAGTCACAGTTAAACGTTCGATATCGTTTATATCACCAAGACGTGAGCCAATATCGGCGGTTACACCGGATTCAATCTGAGCCAGAGCGGTACTGGACAGGGTATTCTGCATATAGAGACCGGCTATACCCAGACTGGCCGTACCGGAGCCGCCAGCATAACCAAGACCCACAGCAAACACATCGGTATCCGCGGTGACAGACAGTTTATCCGCATAAATAATGGCGCCATCTTCAATCAGGGCCTGACTGGTCACGTTCACATCATTGAGAAAGACACTGGCACCGACACCATTACCACTGGATGACGCCCCATTCAGTGCATACAGTTTTTTCAGGAATGAGAAGCTGGTATCGGTTGAGGTTTTATTGCCCACCCATTCAACCGACTGATTGATGACTTTTGAATCAACGGAAAGGTTTCTATCGGATACTGACCATAACCCTGGTGCTAATTGATTAACGGCATTGTACGCATCAATTTCGCTGACAGCATCAAAGACGTTACTGAACGTCTCCCGCTGATTAATCTGGACACCATCCCTGATACGGGCATCTGCTGTTTGATCGGTATTCAACAGTGAAAAGTTCAGGGCCAGAGACACCTTGGCACCGGCCGCGTCGGAATTTATATCGTTATCCAGGAGATACACATCGGTATCCCCGCCCAGCAACTGGTAGGGGAAACTGGTTATTTCATTACCCAGCCACTCCCAGCGGGTAGCATCGGCAAAATCCTCTTCATTAAAGATGATGTCACTCTGATCATCCCCAAGGAATTTATAGACGGCACCAAAACCAAAGAAATCCTCTTCAGGCTGTTTATACTCATCGGACCACTGGTAACTGGAATTATCAAAACGAATCAGGTCGCCTTTTTTCAGGGCATAGTCACTGTCTATTTCATCCTTACCAATCAGGGTGGGCTTCACATACTTAAACGTGGTATCCGGTGCAATCAGTCCGGTGAGGTTCTGACTGTCCGCATCAACATTAATCGCACCCATGGCGTCCAGACGGGTATTGCCCAGAATGTGCGCCCGGGCTTTATTGTCCAGGGAGGCAATAGTGACCGAAACTGCCGCACCAAACGGTACCTGTTTAAACTCGCCACTGCTGGTATCAGTACCCGCCACACCTTCTACCTGACTTAACTGGGAGGGACTGCTGGAGACCGATGATGTTGAGGTCATTAAACGACTGTCTACACTGGCCTGGACATCCACATCACCACCGACCTGAATATCACTGTCCTGCCCCTGCTGGCCAATAGTGGCGTTAACATGATTCCGGTCTTCTGCGTAGGTGAAGGCAATACCCGCCGTGAATTTAGTGGGTTTGAGGCGGTCACTGGGCCGAATCTTTTTCTGTAACCAGGAATCTGCAGGAAAGAGTCCGCTATAGGCCACTTTTTGTTTTAACGAATCCTCAAAACGATCAAAAACCGTGGGCACACGGTCAACGATAGCCTCGGCAAGCGTCCCCATACCACCGGAGAACCCACCAGTTCGAACCTGTTTATGCACGGCATGAACATCGGTGTCACCCTGTACCAGCACATCTCCGGCCAGGACGGCTTCGGTGTCCCCTTCTTCAACATGGGCAGCAATACTGACTGCCAGCTTACCTTTGTTACCCGCACTGCTGGCGGCGTACACATAGCTGTAATCAACATTCGCGGCCTTAACACTCAAATCACCGCCGGCAACAATGCTGCTGCCATGATTGACATAAACCCCTGAATCAGAATTGAGAACACCGACGGCTATACTGCCCGCATAGCCGCTCTTACCAAATATGGGCTCCGCATTCACATCCAGATAGTTATCCGTTCGACTGGAAATAGTAATATCACCAGCAGCCAGCAGAGTACCATTGACGTTTACTGTGGATTCTGTTTCCAGAACACCTACAGCTACCGCTACCCCAATAGAGATTGGCGATGCGGTCACATTGGCAATGGAGTTCGCCTCGATGGTGATATTGCGCCCTTCCAGCACTGCATTATCAGAGATCGTTATTTTACTGGTGACATCAGAACGACTGACGGCAGCAATCAGCTTGAAATCTTCAATATCGCTCTGCAGGTCGCTGAGAAATGAACTGCCACTATTAAAGATACCATCGTCGTTATTCATATCCTTGTCAGGATTCGATTCAGCCAGAGCGCGGATATGAATATCCTTCCCGCGGATCGTGGCATCACCAATGATCACCGTCGCCTTGAGGATATCAACGTTGTAATAAAATGGCAGGGCAGCCAGAGTAGAGGCCGCTCCATGCTCCAGACTGCCATACACCAGGTTGCGACCATCAATGGCTTCTAAACTAATATCGCCATTGTTGGCCAGATAGTTCCCCTCGGCAGATAGAGTCACATTGTCACTGATGACAATATTACGCGCCTCAAGGGTAATATTCCCCGCCACGCCGGTAGCGTCATCAGTGATGATATGATTGTTGACCGTAATCTTGCCGTTAGCAGCTCTGAACTTGATATTGCCACCGGCCCATTCGATGGCGCTGTTAATGGTGATATCACCACTGGACTCACTCACTGCCGTATAGTTATCGCCGGTAATATCCGCCCAATCCAGAACACTGAGTTCAAAGTCACCGGTGCCACCATAAAAGACCACATCATTAGCCGTAGCAGTATCATCAAGAGTGACCTGTACCTTATCCGTGGCGGAATCCGAGCGACCATCCACACTGAGGCGCAACTCGTTGGAACCGTCCCCGCCTTTCAGGGCAGCGGTAGTGGTTGCCGCATCCAGAACCTGATCCATACTGGCGACACTGCCATCCAGTAACGTAGCTCCGGTCGCAGCGGTTAACCGGGCATTTCCAATATTGGCCAGTGTGGTGCTGTGATCACCGGTGGTGGTACTGTCATCCCCATCCTGCCAGGCCAGGCTACTGTCCGTCAGAATCAATCGAACCTGGGCGTTATTGGTGACTGCCGCAATCGTGTCATAACCACCAGCGCCATCGACGGAAACATCACCGGCATCAATATCAAAATAATCACGTCCCCCGGAACCGAGATAGCTATCTGCCCCACCGTTACCTTTCTGGCTGGTGAGCTGCAGGGTTGCAAGCAAGCTCAAACTCAGACCGTTAATGGCAGAGTTATTAACCATACCGGTAAGACCGAACAGGTCCACAATGGTCACTGCACTGTCGTCATAATCCGGCACGGTAATGGCGGATAAGCCGGTAAATTCAAGGCGGGAATTTTCCTGGTTGAAACTGACACTCAGCACCCCGGTTTCCCGGTCATCAGCCGCATTAATCAGATCAATCAGCGCTTCCAGGGTACTGGCAGACGACAGATCAATATCCAGAATGGTTGAACCACTGTCGTCCAGAGTAATCCTCAGCGTATGGAGAGTGAGCTCATCCCAGCCGGCAATCCTGCTCAATTCAACACTGGTGGAAACACCGGTGAAGCCTGATGCATCAAAAGCATCATCACCGGCACCGCCCACCAACCCAGAGGATTCAAAACCCTGATGGGCCAGCGTCACATTGCCCAGGGCTAACTGATGGTTATCCAGATCAATCGTAAAACCACTGGTTTCACTGCTCAGATCAGCCACAAGAATATCTGTGCCTGTTCCACCATCGACGGTATCGGCACTGATAGACGTTACAAAGACAGTATCACTGCCGGCGCCAGCATCAATTATATTGATACCCTGTGCACCGGTAATCGTATCGCTGCCACCGTAGGTATGGATCCGGGCTTTACCAGCAAACGCAGACAGATCAACAACATCGCTTAAACCACTGCCAGAAAGGGATAATTGATCGTTGCTGCCAAAACCGTTAAGGGTGTCCAGCACCTGAGTACCGGCAGTGATCGCCACCACAACATTACTCTCACTGGCGGTAACAGCGGTAGCCATCGCCTTTCCGGCATACCGGGCGGAAAATTCAAAACGCCAGCTGCCATCGTCGTTTTGTTCAACAACAATCTGGCCAAACTGCAGGTTCATGGCCTGTTCAATATTTCGGACAATATCCCAGCCATCGGCATCCCAGGCGATTGTTCCCGTGGTGTAAGAACCACTGGCGTCGGTAATGGTCAGAGTAAATCCGTCGCCGCTCTGCCCGGTTGGAACAGTAATAGTCCAGACTTCTGAAGTACCCTGGGCCAGGTCCAGCTCGTAGCTGCCACCGGTATCGATGATGGTTGCCCGACCGGAGAAATCTTCCACCAGGTCATCGGCTCCGGCACCGCCAGTAATGGTGTCAGCGCCACCACCACCGGTTAATGTATCGCCATAAGCTGAAGCGGTGATGGTATCGGCATATTCCGTACCTACCAGGGTAATGTCATAATCACCGGCAGCACTGGCATCCAGGGTTTTACCCGCGCCATTTTCTGCCAACGCTTTTAGATAAACACTCTCGATACTATCCAGCGTGTCCAGTTCGTCATCATTGTTATTGGCTTTCAGAGTATTGGCGGTAAGCACGAAGTCCGCCGCCCGAACTTCAATCACCTGATCATAACCGGCACCACCGGTTAACTGATCGACGCCCAGACCACCGATGAGAATATCGTCTTTGCTGCCACCGATCAGGGTGTCATCACCGGCACCGCCCTCAAGATAGACCTGCACCGTCGCTGCGGAAAAATCAAACCGGTTATCGTTACTGTCACCAATGGCACCGATCAGGTCGACATCCTGCAATTGCATCTGGCCGCTGGAGGTAAACGTCCAGGAGCCGTTATTACCTTCTGCCCAGGTACCACTCTGATATTCAAAGGTAGTAACCGTCACAGTGCCGGCCGGATCATTTTCATCCGGTACCTGTTGCGTGATCACATTGAGATTAAGATCGGAATCGTGCTGCTGGTTCAGCACCGTATCAAAACCACTGTTACCGAAGATCACATCACCGATACCACCCACAAACAGGTTGTCATTGCTGTCGCCGGTCAAGGTATCGCTATGGGCAGAGCCCACCAGGGTATTAAATCCACTGACACTATCAAAACCAGTGGCCGCACCGGCATCAAGATCCACCACCACGCCAGTGGTATACTGGCTATAGTCCAGATAGTCGGAACCACTACCACCCAGAATATCGAAGCCATCAAAACTGATGGAAACAGTGGTTGCCGCCTGCAGAATACTGCCAGGCAGATCATCCAGCGTGGATACAACACCCTGCCCTTCTGCATCAATCTGCCAGTGATAGTTATTATTGATAGCAGCCAGGACATGCTGTGAGTCATCGGTCTGCATCGCCTGCAGTGCTTCGACATCAAGAAATTCCACAATGCCGTTGGCGCCCATGGAAACTTCATTTTCACCGTTAATCTGCCAGGCACTGCTGGTGACATTGTCAGCTGCCGCTGCTGTGTCATTCCCACCTTTACCATCAAACTGAACAACAAAAGACTGTTCACCCAAATCCAGGAAAGACTGGTCAACGGTGAAAGTATCAGCACCGTCTGAACCTGTGACAGTGATCGTGCTACCCGCCGCAATATCACTGATACTCTTCTTACCCAGCACCGTATCATTTTCGTCGACCAAACGAAGATACTGCTGCTCATTTTCGGTAACCACCTCCAGCGTAACGCTGGCATCCTGTTCTAACTGGAGCGCGTTATCCTGAAGTGCGGCAATAGGGTCAGCAGACAACAGCAACCTGGGTTCTAATTGCTCAAGGGTGAAGAAATCCTCCAGCCTTTTACGTCGTTCCTGCAGCCGATCCTGCCGGAACATTTTTTCAAACAGCCGGTTTAACCTGGGAAATAAGCCCTTACGAGCCGCTGCAGCAATATCTGACGGGTATGATTTGCTGTTAGGGGATTGCTTATCCATTAGCCGGTCCGTTTGTTATTGTTCTGAATCCAATAGCTTCCAGTCTCAGGTGGTCAGTTCAAAGGCTGGAAACCTTTTTCGATTAAGGACATCAACAACACCCTTACAGCAAAACGCACGACCTAAGTCGTGCCATTATGAGAGCCCTATCAACATCAACACCAAGGCTTGGTATGCCTTAGTGAACGCCTGCTTCTGCAGACCCAGCTTCTACAGACATGGTGTTCACATCCGCACCGCTCTCAGCGTCTGTAATCTCACTGGAGGAGATCACCTGCTTCGGCAGTCGTTCAATCACTTTATTCAAATTATTCAGGGATTGAAGGTGCAGATAAATCAGTTCCAAACCATCATTGGCCATCAGAGCAGCCAACTCGTCAGCAGGAATGCCTTTCAGCTTTTCACGGTTGATGGTTTTAAAACCGGTCAGAGTACGTTCTTCCTGACCAGGCAGCGTAAATTTCGCTCCCATCTCTTCCAGCAGCCCCAGCTCATTCAGTTTTTTGCAGAATAACTGCGTGCGTTGATACTGAGCCTGATAGTCCTGCAGGAAGCTCAATACTTTTTCGAGGTATTGAGTCTGCTCACCTTCTGCATCAAACAGACGTTCACCTCGACCTTCCTGATTGCAGCCTTCATAAGCCTCATCCAGACAGAGAGTCAGGGTTTTCCCTTCATCGGATGTTGCAAACACAAATGGGTAGCGGCGGATAAATGCAGGCACATAAGGCGCTTTCCATTGCCCCTGTTCGTCAACATAAGCGTTCTCACCTTCACGAACACCCATAACGACCACTGGAACAACATCGTTGTCTTTACCGGCAAATACAATAGCGTAGTCCTGAGACGCTTTTGGAAACTCCACCGCCATCAAGGGGACAGAGTTAACACTCCGGGCAAAGTCATAATTATTTTCAGCTTTAATGGACCAGTCTGAATGACGCTTTTTATTGACTGCCTCTACCTGTCCGTAAATCAACAATTGAACACTCATTATTTATTACCTCAGTCCCTAACGTTAGAATTCAGCCCCAAAGGCCAACAGTGCTTTTGTGTCTGTTGATAAACTGACACCCTTCAACAACCGGTTGATCCCAACAATATCTGCTTCTGACAGATTTCCTGCCGCACGCTTAAGGCGCAGATGATTCATCAGGTAATCGTAGCGAGCAGCAGAGAAGTCGCTTCTGGCAATAAACAACTCCCGCTCACTGTCCAGAACGCTGCCACTGGAAATCACGCCGGACTCAAATGCCGTCCGCTTCCCCTCTGCCGCCTTTTCATAGGTTTCTACAGACTTCTGCAGCGCATTTACCTTAATGATTGAACTGACAACACCTGTATAAGCTGCCTGGGTCTCACGAGCAATCTGACGAAGAACGAGCTGCAATTCATCCTGTGCCTTGTAATGACGATTAATGGACTCCCGAACTCTTGATGACACCGCACCACCGGAATAAAGCGGCATGTTCACTTGAAAAAGCACATCACGAGAATCTATCTCACTACCACCACCAAACAGCGAGCCACCCGTTTCTTTTGAACTCTGGGTAACCACCAGGTCAAACGTAGGGTAGTGCCCCCCTTTCTGACGACGGACTTCCTGCCAGGCCACATCGACAGCACTCTGTCTTGACAGCACCACCGGATTATTTGCCTGGGCATCATTTACCCAACTATTCATCGTGGCGGGATCAGGGCGCTGAAGTGCAAGGTTTTGACCAAGAGCATCCAGACTATCCGGCAACTTGCCTGCAATTTCCTTTAAACCCTGAAGTGCATCATGCAGTGTATTGGCCGTTTCAATCTGCCGGGCTTTGGCCTGCATATACCGGGCTTCTGCATCAAGAAGATCAGTACTGTTGGCAAGACCATTAGCAAACTTGCGATCAACCAGCTGAAAATGTTTTTCCAGCGCCTTTACTTCCGCCTCCACTGCCTGATAACGGTCGCTTTCACGCAACACCGTAAAATAGACGGCAGCAACCCGCATAACGAGATCCTGCCGGACATTCTCAAGATCAGCAGCCACTTTTCTGACTTCAGCCTTGGCCTGTTTGAAATAAGCCCAATTGCTGTAACTGTAGATAGACTGGGTCAGAGTCAGGCTCTGTTCATCAGTAGGAAAGGAGGTACTGCCTTTAGCAAAGACGGTATTATCGGAACTGACAATATCCTGTTTTGATTTTGTCTTACTGTAATCAAACTGAAGGCTGGGCAATAAAACAGCACGGGCCTGAGTGTATATTTCTTTGGAAGCTTCATGCTCAAACATGCCTGCGCGGTAGACAGGGTCATGATCCAGCGCCTGCTTATAAACCTCAAGCAGATCAGCAGCCTGAGAATGAAAAGGCATTACCGCCAACCAAGCCGCAGCAAGGGTGAGCCTCTTGAAAACCGTAGCTGCGCTACCGGGTGACATAAACACAAACTCCTCCTTGAGCACTGACATCTCAATGCACCCCCATAACAGGGTATATACGTACTTGCTTTTTGTTGGTATTTTATTTACCCGTAAATTAAAAAATAAATATCAAACGCTTTCAAGAAGAAATGTGCACCTGTTAACTAAATAATACACCTAGTTTTACCATGGCTTTTTAAAGTCATCAGCCGTATAGAAGCGAATGCCAATGGATGAAGAAGCAGTTACGGACTCCAGGAAAACGTTAAACAACGCCAGTCAACTGAATGCCATGCCATCCACTGACTACTATAAGGAGTGGCTGCTGGGGCAGAATTACATGATCGACGGACTGCATTGCAGCCTGGTCATGGTTCAAACCAATAATACTCTCTTAAACGTGGCATCCTGGCAGGAGAATTCAAGCAACTTCTCCAGACTGGAAGCACTTGCCAGTCAGCTCTCCCACTGGGATCAACCTCAAATCAGCACACTGGAAAGTGACGGAAACAGTAATGAAACGTTTGCCCTGCTTTACCCGGTAAAATCAAACGACGACTCTCCAAATAAAAACAGGCCAATTGCTTTAGTGGCCATTGCCCTGCAGGCAAACTCTCGGGAAGCATTGCAGAAAGCGATGGCCACACTTCAGTGGAGCACCGCCGGGCTTGAGGTTATTGACTATCAACACCGTTTTGAAGCGCTGAATTTTGAGCAGAAATGCACCGCTGACCGAGTCAATATTCTCACCAGGGTGTTAGCAGAACCCGGTTATCCCGCAGCAGCAATGGGGTTGGTGACCGAACTGGCCACACTCTTAAATTGTGATCGCGTCAGCCTGGGAGAATATGACAACCATCATGCAACCCTGCAATACCTGTCTCACAACACGCAATTTGGCAAGAAAATGAATTTGGTTCGTGCCATTGAACAGGTAATGGATGAATCTATTGATCAGGGTAGCCCTGTTCGATTTCCTCAAAAAGAAGAAAGTGCGTCAATGTTGATTCTGGCTCATAGAAAGCTGTCAGAGTTACAGGGTGATGCCAGCATATTATCGATACCGGTTTACTCAGAACACAAAATAACAGGCGCTATTGTTCTTGAAACCAGCCCTGCAAAGCCCTTTACCGATAAAGAGGTAGAACTCTGCCAGAGTATTATCAGCCTCGTAAGTCCATCCCTAAACGACAAGCAACTGAATGACCGCTCTCTCTGGCGAAAAGCCGCAGACAGTGGAAAAACACAGCTGAAGCGATTTACAGGACCGAATTACCCGGGAAGAAAACTCACAGCGCTGATTTTGATCATCCTTTCCCTGTTCTTTACGTTTGCAACGGGCACCTACCGCCTGTCAACTCAGGCCAGGATTGAAAGCTCTGCTCAGCGAGCCATAGTGGCTCCTTATGATGGTTACATTGAAAGCACCCATGCCCGGGCTGGTGATACCGTCAGTACTGGAGATGTACTCATCAGCCTCGATGATCGGGACCTGCGCCTGGAAAAGCTGAAATGGCTTTCCGAACAGGCCAAACTCAATCGCCAATATCAGGAAGCACTGGCATTCAGGGACCGGGCAAAAATCAATATTATCAACGCCCAGCTCCAGCAGGCCGAAGCTCAGCTGGCTCTTGTTAACACCCAGTTAGAAAGGGCCAACCTGACAGCCCCCTTTGATGGTCTGGTGGTCAGTGGCGACCTTGATCAACGCCTTGGCAGCTCTGTCTCTAAAGGCGAAATGTTATTGTCGGTATCAGAGCTGGATCAATACCGCATTAAAATGCTGGTACAGGAGAACCGTATTGCTGATGCACAAGTCGGGCAAAACGGTACTCTTCATCTTTCAGCACTGCCGGAAACCCCCTTTGATTTCAGACTCAGCAAAATCACTCCATTAACCGAAGCCTTGGATGGCTCAACCTACTTTATTGTAGAAGGAGAACTGTTGTCAGATACCAGTCAGATTCAACCTGGTATGGAAGGCATTGGTAAAATCACCATCGATGAACGCAATCTTCTGGGCATCTGGCTAAGACAAACCAGAGAGTGGCTTCAGCTTAAGTTATGGTCCTGGTGGGGTTGAGGTGACAGATGTCGGCATCACTGTTCAGTAGCTCATGGTATAAAGTGGCGGACCTGAAGGTCCGGCTTCGTAAGCATGCCCATATCCACCGACACGTGTATCGGGAAAAAGTATGGTATGTACTTCAGGATCATGTGACGGGTCAATTCCACCGATTTAAGCCTGCTGCCTACCAGATGATTGCACTGATGGATGGCACTCGCACACTTCAGCAGATCTGGGAAATAGCCTGCGAAGAACTGGGCGACAACCTGCCAACGCAGGATGAGGTTATTCAACTGGTTGGACAGTTGAATAAAGCCAATGTCATCCAAACGGATAAACTGCCGGATATTGATCGATTACAGAAACAAAGAACCCAGGTCATTCGTAACAAGTGGCTGCAACAGATTAAATCCCCCCTGAGTATACGAATACCACTGGTAGACCCGGAGGCATTTCTTTCCGCAACATCGCTCATTGCCACGACCATCTTCAGTCGTTTAGGCGCCATTCTCTTTTTATTCACCATTTTAACCGGTGGCGTGCTGGCAGTGACTCACTGGGAACCCCTGACCGAAAATATCAGTGATCGCTTACTGGCCACAGAAAACTTGTTGTTAATGGCGCTTGTTTATCCCTTCGTAAAACTCATACATGAATCAGGGCATGCTTACGCAGTTAAACGCTGGGGTGGTGAAGTGCATGAAATGGGCATCATGCTGCTTGTGATGTTTCCCGTGCCTTATGTAGATGCATCGGCAGCGTCCTCTTTTCATAACAAATACCAGCGAATGATCGTAGGCGCTGTTGGCATTCTCGGTGAACTGCTGATGTCGGCTATCGCCATGATTGTGTGGGTCAGTGTTGAACCCGGCGTCGTCAGGGCCCTGGCTTTCAATGTAATGCTGATTGGAGGCTTCTCCACACTGCTGTTCAATGGCAACCCATTGCTGCGTTTCGATGCCTACTATGTTCTGGCGGACTACCTTGAAATTCCAAACCTTGCTGCCAGGGGTAATGCCCAGGTGGGTTACCTGGTCAAGCAGTATCTTTTAAAGGTTGAAGGCTTGAAGTCGGTCGCCCAAAGCCGTTCAGAAGCCTTCTGGCTGGGTGGCTATGCGGTTTTGTCCTACAGTTACCGACTGTTCGTCATGGTAGCCATATCATTACTGGTTGCTTCCAAATATTTCTTTATTGGTGTCTTACTGGCCTGCTGGTCTATCTGGAGCAGCCTGTTAGCGCCAATGGCCAAAATGATTGCAAAACCGGTTTCCGACCCTCAGCTCTGGCATAAAAGAAAAACCATTTATCTTTATTCCTGTATCAGCCTCGGCCTCATTTTATCACTATTGATGATAATCCCGATGCCCTATCAAACCTATAGCCAGGGTGTCGTGTATATACCGCAGGAAGCAATTATCCGAGCTCCGGCCAACGGTTTTATTGAGAAGCAGCTGGCAGAAACGGGGTCACAGGTATCCCCTGGACAACCTGTTATCACCATGAACGCTCCTGACCTTATAGCCAGAGAAAAGGTACTGGCCGCCCAAACCGATGAAGCCCGGTTGAGATATCAGGCAGCCATCAATGACCGGATTCAGGCTGATATCCTGTCTCAGGAAGTACGCTTTATTAATAATGAGCTTCAGGAAGCCAGAGAGCGTATCCAGTCACTGTCGATTAACGGAGCTACCAACGGTGAGTTAGTGGTTATTGACCGCACAGGTATAGAAGGCAAGTATTTTCAGCGTGGCGATGTGCTGGGTTATATCGTCAATTACCGCCAGTTGCCATTGACTACTGTTATTTCCGAGAGCGATATTGATCAGGTCAGAAACCATACCAAACGTGTTTCACTCAAGTTTAGCTCTAGCCCAGACCAGGAATACAGTGCCGGGATAATCCGGCAACATCCTTCATCAACACACATTCTGCCAAGCCACACTTTATCAACAGATGGTGGAGGCCTGATAGCCCTTGCGCCTGACCGTGAATACCCTCTTCAGAGTTACCAGGGATACTTCCGGGTAGATATTGACGCTGAAAATGCACCGCGCCAACGGTTCGATGAGCGCCTGCATGTGCTGTTTGAACACGAACCAGAACCGTTATTCTGGCGCTGGTACCGTGACATAAGGCGACTATTCCTGAGGCAGTTTGATGTTTAAGCTCCCACGGCTGCGCCCCGCTTCAACGCTGGATCGCCCTCAGAAATCGATTCCCGGACAACAGATGCCTGCAAGGATCTGGCGCTGGCTGACCTCAATGGTTTTGCGCCCTCTTCAGGCGCAGATTTGGGTGTACTACCCACTGCTTTGGAAGATAAAACACTACCAGCCAGGCTTATCTACTCTTTCTGATCAGGAACTGGATAACGAAATCCAAAGCTTGAAAACAGCGCTCTACCAGAGAGGGCTCACTTACTCTTCAGTGGCTCGAGCTTTTGCTGTTATACGGGAAGTGTCAGGTCGGGAGCTGGGTATGTATCATTTTGACACCCAGTTACTGGGTGGGCTTGCCATTATCTACGGCAATATAGGTCAGATGCAGACCGGTGAAGGTAAAACACTCACAGCAACGTTACCCGTTGCCACCGCAGCGCTTGCCGGCATCCCTTCCCACCTGGTGACGGTTAATGATTATTTAACCCAGCGGGATGCTGAATTAATGACGCCGGTCTATCAACGGCTAGGCCTCAGTGTTGGCATTATTATTCAGGGCCTGCCAACAAATGAACGGCAGACGCAATATGCCTGCGATATTGTCTACTGCACCAACAATGAACTGGCTTTTGATTATTTGAAAGACAGTATCCTGCTGAAAGGAAAAAACAGCTCACTCAATCTTCACGCCCAAAGGCTGCTTAACCACTCTGACAGAGATAGACCATCCGATATAGACGACCTGATGCTGCGAGGGCTGCACTTTGCCGTCGTTGATGAAGCAGACAGTGTTTTATTGGATGAAGCCCGAACACCATTGATTATCTCAGGAGAAGAGGCGCCCATTGCGGCACAGCAGGAAGTGTATGCTCAGGCTATGGCACTTATTTCCAGGCTGGTTGAAGCCGAAGATTATAAAGTGTGGCAGCATCGGCGCCATATAGAAATCACGCCCTCAGGCGAACAGAAGGCAGCAGAACTCACAGAAAACCTGGGAGCGCTTTGGAAAGGTCGGGTACGCCGATTGGAACTGCTCAGACAGGCTTTAACCGCCTGGCACCTCTTTGAGCGAGATAAGCATTATCTGATTGATGACTCAACTGAACAGAGAAAAGTCATCATTATTGATGAGCACACCGGCCGGATGATGCCGGATCGCACATGGGAGCGAGGCCTTCACCAGCTTATCGAAATAAAAGAAAACTGTCCTTTATCCGCACCAAGGGAAACACTGGCAAGTATCAGCTTCCAAAACTTTTTCCGCCATTTTCACCACCTGTCCGGTATGACCGGAACAACCAGTCATGTTCGAAGCGAACTGTGGCGGGTTTACAACCTGCCAGTGGTGAATATTCCTACCCACAAAACCAGCCGGAGACGGTCTCTCAAATATCAGACCTTCGCAAACGAACAACAAAAATGGCAGGCGGTTGTTTCCCGGGTTAAAGCGCTGAAAGCACAACATCGGCCAGTATTGATAGGCACCTTGTCACTGGCCAGCTCCGAACAACTCAGTATATATATGCAAAAAGAAGGTATAGAACATCAGCTTCTTAATGCCAGGCAGGATAAGCTTGAAGCCGATATTGTTGCCAGCGCCGGTGCTGCTGGCTGTATAACGATTGCCACCAGCATGGCAGGACGGGGAACCGATATTAAGATTGATGAGACGACTGATAACCTTGGCGGCCTTCATGTGATTATCACTGGACTGCATGAATCATCGCGCATTGACCGCCAGCTGATTGGCCGATGTGCCCGTCAGGGTGACCGGGGAAGCTATGAACTCCTTTTATCCCTGGAAGATCCACTATTAAGCTCGACGTTGTCGAAGGGACTTCAACGGATGTTCGCACTCCCAGTCCCCCAGCCACTGAAACACTGGCTTGCATTAATGGCTTTTCGTTATTGTCAAAGCCAGTGTGAACACAAACACGAACGTGCTCGTAAACACCTGCTACGCAGTGATGATCGGCAACGAGACCTTCTTTCATTTACCGACTCGCGGGTATGATCACAATGGCCAGTACAAAACAACAAATAACGTTTTTTTTATCAGCAGCCCTCATCCTGACCTTTACACAAGCAGGCTTCGCACAAACCAGCACAGCTAACCTCGGTCAGCTCAGCTGCCTTCTGGAACCCAGCAAAAGTTCCGATTTGAGCAGTGAAGTACCTGGCATTCATCCGCGACCTGAAAGTTCAGCCGGGTGATACGGTCAAAAAGGGTCAGGTTCTAATGTCACTGAACTCAGATGTCGAACAGGCAACCCTTGAGACCGCAAGAGCCCGGCTCAACTTTGCAGTAAGAAAACTGGCAACGAAATGAAGCACTCTATAAAGATAAGCTGATTTCTGACCATGAGCAGGATGAACTGCTGACCGAAAAAAAACTGGCCATGCTGCAAGCGGAAGAAGCCCTGGTTCGACTGCACCAGCGGGAAGTCAGAAGCCCTTTTCCCGGCGTAATTACCGATGTCGTTAAGGAGCCGGGAGAATACATCGACGACTCTCATTTTCTGCAGGTGGTCAGCCTCGACCCCCTGCATGCACAGGTGATATTTCAGGCTGAGCTTTATGGGAAAATTAAAAAAGACACACCAGTAACCCTGTTCACCCAGGGTTCAGAACAGGGTTTTACCGGGCGAATAAAAACACTTGACCCAGTCATCGATGCGGCCAGTGATACTTTTGGGATTACCGTTGAAATTAATAATGACCAACAGCAACTGATTGCAGGTTCACGGTGTCGTATAGAAATTTCAGGACTGTCAGAGAGCATTCAGTGATTGACTGCTTGAACAGGAAGATCGACAAGTGTCGGTATACTAGTACCACCATAGTAATTCAGGCTGTGATAACCATATATGCTGTCGTCTCATTTAACGCCCTCTAAACCAGACATTTTATTTCAGCGGCTGGAGACAAAGCAGTTCTACCAGCGTTGCAGCAGCATGCAGTCTGCATTCCACCAAGAACGCTCAATTAAGCTGAAGCCCGGCCAAATCATTGACCGAAGAACTCTAATGGGTATTGAAAAACAAGAGAAGACCATTGATGAGTGGTCATCATTTTTAAAACGCCTCAATGTTCCACCGGAAGTCATCCATCAGGTCCTAAACAATATTCAAAATGCAAATACACTATTATTCGGGATCGAGGAGCTGAATGATAAAGCCACGTTAAAAGTATATCTGGAGTACTGGGACTTTCTTATTTCCCTCATTCAACAGGGTAAACATGATCGACAACCTTTCGCGCTCAATCGTGGTTATAAGTGGGAGACAGATAGCCCGGAACACTGGAAGGAAGATATTTACTGGTGCTACCCACTCTTAACACTACCAGGGCTGCATAAGCGCCTGAAATCACTCACCGGTATTAATGGAGCTATTCTCCAATACTTCCTGAATCCCCTGCTCTTTCAAAACCGTTCTTTGAGAGGGGAACAGCTCGTTTATTTGGAGATTGCTGGAGAGGATAATGCAAGGCGATCCTTTGATATCAATTGTTATAAGGGCCAATTATCAGTATCTGATGCATTACCCTACCTTCTTGAGCTAGCCCAGCACTGGCGCATCAAAAATGACTTGTCAAAAGTGCTGTCCAGTTACAGCTCACATTGCCTGGGGCATATTTCCGGAGGCGTAGGGCGAGACAAGCAGCCTTTTCTGTCCATATATATTGAAGAGTCACCAACTGCCGCCTCCTGAATACAAGCCTCTTCAGAAGGGAACATTAAGATCAGTTAAATCGTACTTATCTGATCGCTCATCAATTAGCCGCTGAATGCCTTCAATACCAACTCCTTCATCGTACCACTTAGCAAAGAACTCATTGAGATCCCCACCACAGATTATATCAGCAGCGCCAATTCCATATCTGAGGTATGCATACTCATCAGCTTTCTCAATCAATTGCTTCTCTCCAGCGCCCAATGACTCATCGTTACAAAAACCTCTTGATTCATCACTTCCATCTATGGAATCTATATTTCCCACAGGGGCTTTGCCTGTATTTTGACCTTCCATAATTACTATCTCTTAGTGCAAACCCATAAGTATCATTAGCAGCTTGTAACAAGAAAGCTTAAAATCGTAAAATTTTTTACAATTCACTGCATAAACAAACTCAGATCAGATCAAGGAAAATTGATCACATTAAATTCAAGGAAATAATTGTGACAACAATATGGACTGAAGAAGAACTTGAAGCTTCGGTGCTTGCCTATATGGATATGCACAAAAAAGACATAAAAAATGAATATTATATCAAAAAAAATTACTACTCCGACCTATCAAGACAGTTCGGAAGAACCGAAAACGCATTTGAGTATCGAATGCAGAATATCTCTTATGTCATGTCTCTTATGGGACGAAAATGGGTCAAAGGATTAAAACCCGCTAAGCATGTTGGCACCAACCACATAGAGCTTATCGAAAGGCTTATCTCAAAAGTAGAAAGTAAAAACTATATTGGTCAGGCAACGTTTGAAGGGCAAGTAGCGGCACTCAGAAAGAAAACATCACTATCGAAGCCGTTGGGAGAGAGCAAACCACCAGCTGTTACCACTCAAGTGACAAAGTACCAGCGAGACCCAAAAGTGAAAGCCTGGGTTCTTAAAGAAGCAAATGGTCACTGTGAAAACTGCAACAGCTTGGCTCCATTTCTCACGCCTGAAGATGAACCCTTCCTGGAAGTACATCATTTGAGACACTTGGCAGATGGCGGATCAGATACAGTCACTAACGCTATAGCCTTATGCCCTAACTGCCATCGAGAGTTTCACTATGGTCAGTCTACGGCTACCAAACTTGCAGATTTGTATACCAAGCACAGTAGGCTTATTCGTGAGTAGCGTAAGTAGCAATTTTCAATAATAGTAAGGCTCTGCTTTTCCAGTGAACAACCAGAACAATGCAATACTTTTTACTCAAAGTTGTCACTTCATGTGATCTGGATTTTGTTTATGGTAACCATGAACCATACATATACAATTGCCTCTTAGAGGCTCAAGAAGACATTATTGATAATGGTAAAGAGGGAACTGTTGAAGTATACCTTCAACCCAATGGAGAGATAAAAACAGATTTTTATGGCTGGAAATTCGTTAAACGAGTTATAGCTATTAGTGGCTTCTGCGAGGAAAAATACAAGAACTAAGTAAAATCATTTCTGATCTCTGATACAACCCGTACTCCCTGAATACGAAAATGCTCCTTACCCAGTTGCTCAAAACCCACCAGGTGAGCACACTACCATGGAGCCAAACGACGAGGTCGCTGCTCCTGGTTCTTACTATCCCAGAAATCCTTCCCGCCAAGGACCTTGCCCCAACCACGGCATCACAAGGATTTATGAACCATCCTTGTGATACCGTGCTGACAAGGTTATCACTACTGCAGATGGGTTCTCTGGGTTAATCAAACCCGTTACCCTCAGCCTGATGCTCCTTGGCATATTCATAAAGCTAAACCCAAAGTCTGGGAGTCAGGATATATTCATCATGATCCGGCACATGCTGATCAACATAGACGGGCAACAGACTCATTAATTTCCGGATAGGTCTCGCTCAGTGTGACCTCACGGATATCCTCATTAAAAATATGTTTTTCCGGATCACTGTAGTAATTGGCTTTATAGGTCTGAACAGAATATTTATTCCATTCACTGGTAAATACACATTCACCACCAATCGCCTCAAAGCCTTTGCGAATGCCACCGATACCGGCAAACAAGTCAATGAACTGAAAAGCGGGCTCTTCTGCTCTTTCCGGCTTGAGTGGTAACAGGCCTGCCAATGCATGTCGCTGGACATCGTCCAAGCTGGGACCTTTTTCCAATGTTAACCATTTTGTAATTTCTGAATGGTGCTTGCCAAGCTCTTCCGCTACGTGCTTCTTACCCCAAATTTCTACGGCTTTATCCAACAACTGTTTGTTGCTTAAATTCATGTAACTGGCTATCTCGCTGGGTATTCTATGCGGTTTAGAGTCACATAAATGACCCAGAGACTCAAGTGGTAGTTCCCGTGCTTGCAGATTTGCCACAGCCGCCAGCGCACACCAATGGAGAATCCACAAAAGATACGATGTGTTGCGGAAGTGCATATACAACAAGGACAACAACCTGTTTGGTGATTGATAATGGCTAAACTTAGTACAGCAAGGCCACCATGCCAGTTGGTTAATCTACAAGCTGAATTTTACCGCCCCCTCAAAAAAACTCTGCAAAAGGCTCTCGCCAGACAATAGTAAAAGAGCGGATATTTCTATCAACTGTAGCCACAAACTCTTTCAATATTTACGTTCGAAAGGCAATCTACTCAACTATATTTGGAATCGATTTGACCGGTATCAATCAGCACAAACAACTGAAACGACCGATTGAAAATGATTTCCCTTATAGCCCTGATTGCCAGGAATGCTAAATCGTTACTGCCGGGTGAGTTGAATCCTGTCGACTCAATAAATGAGCTGGATATTTCACCTTCTGAAATTGTCTCAGCAACACAACACTTACCAATCTATCCGATACCAACACCCGCAGTACTTTATTTCTCGATGCCTTGCATTACCAACAACAATTCCCCAATGAGCAACAAAGAGCTTCATGAATATCAAGTTATGCAGGTTGACGATAACGCTATACCAAGCTGTTTTTCCTGGAATGAAATAGATACTGAAGAGCCCGGAAGCATCAGTTCAGCAGCCACCGATACGACAGCCGAGGTTTCTACAGACACCAGCCTTAAAATTGAACAGACCTCGGGTTTTCACGATAACCACTCACTGATCAAGAAGAGTCCATCGCCTGATCCCTGGCCACAAGGACTGTTAGGTAAGGATGATCATATCACCTATGGTGATTTAAGAAGCTGGCTGGATGATCTAAATGGTATCTACGATGAAGAGCCGGTGTTTCGCTCTATCCTTAACCTTCCCTACCCCTCAGATCAATCTGAGATATTCCCGGATCCTATAAATGCTCGTCCAACCTATGGCTGGGTTTCTGACAACTTCCTGACTGACTGGATTAATGACAGGGTAGTGCATGTCAGCACTCGTGCGCAGGATGCACTTTTTGATGACAGACTTGTCGAAGAGACCGATGAATCACCAGATCAAGCCGGGGCTTCGAAGGCATTTGATTTGATATACACGCCCTTCCTTCAAAAGTTTGACCCTCAAGATGAAGAACCCGTAAGAGAGTTCTTCCAAAAATTATATGAGCTACTGGCTCCTCTTAGAGGGCTTCTGGTCATTACAATCCTTGGAATTGCCAGATCACATGGCCATGACGCCACCATCAAAGGACATAGACTTTCGAGATTATTAAACCAGTCGGGAATCCCTGCTGCCAATATCAGAGTATTCACATCGCGCGGCCATACTTATGTATTGGCCAAAAGAAGCGATAATCGAGATCAATTTGAGTCCAGCCCCGAGCCTCTAACGACATAGCGGCTGCGTACCACCGGAAATTTTTAAACGGGTACTGGGGATAAAAAAACAGGTGTATGGAAGAACCAATAGCTCCGTTTTTCAAAGAGGAGAGATAAACGGTAAAAAGAGGTGGGACGTAGTTTATTGACAGGGAGTTCAAAAACTCCAAAAAATACGTTTAACCCTTTGTTTAAAGGAGACTGTAGATAAAACGGTGTTTCTGCCTATCTTAAAACCCAACAGGGTTGAGGTAGGCAAACATGGATACCAAACAACTTGTGAAGAAAAGACAAACACGCTGTGCCTCGTTGAACGACAAGATCATCAGTCTCTATGCCAAGGGTATGACCACTCGAGATATCGTTGCTACCTTCAACCTAAATTCAGCAGTTGGATGCGGATTTTCTGGGAAATTTCAGTGTTCTCAGCAAGGCGCGTCATGCAGCCAATGGCCGTAGTCCTTGGCAAATGGCGCAACGCAGCGGAGGGCACTGAAATTTTTCAGAAAACCGCAGAGCGTTATAGCCGGTCACCCAAAAGGTGAATAGATAATTCCGCATAGAGCCTTTAGCTCTGAGGCTCGCAGAGAAATTCAAGCGGCCAACTGCTGAATTTAGGTTCAAGGAGAGGTAGTCTACCTTGCCATTCAGGATGCTTCCAAAAAATGGACGATGCCGATTAGAAACTGGAAAGTGGCCTTAAACAAGTTTTTGATTCTGTTTGAAGACCGCTTAGCCAATTATATTAACTGAGGCAGAAGCACAGTTAGATTTACACTCTCGTTTAAAGGGCCTATAAACGACAAAACCCTTACAACAGGTATCGTAAGGGTTTCGGCTTTTTATCTACAGGAATGGCGGTGGGGACGGAACCAAGTACGGAATTTTTTGATAACCAACAGTAATAGTACCATTGTACCTTGAAACTATCCATGCAATGCTTTCAAAGTTCCTTTCGGATCTACCGCAAAAATTCTCAGCAGTGCTTTGGCTGGACCTGTGGGCTGCCGACGCCCTTGCTCCCAGTTTTCCAGAGTCCTTTTACTGACACCTATCAGCAAGGCAAACTTCCCCTGACTCAACCCTACCTTCTCACGAATAGCTTTAACTTCCACCTCAGGAAATTCAGTTACTCTTTTTTTACCTTCTCGAATATCATACATCTCCTGGACGCTGGCCAACAGCTCGTCAAACATTGATTTATCCATCAGACCACCTCTCTACCATTTTCTTTAGCAGCTTTTTCTGCTCCGCAGTCAGCTCCTCTTGCTCATTTTTAGGGTATGCGTAAAGCATATAAATCTGGTCATCGGCTGACACCCAGTAATAAATGATGCGTACACCACCACTTTTACCCCTCCCTTCCAGCTTCCATCTCAGCTTTCTCAGCCCACCAGTGGAATGAATGATAGAGCCTGCACTCGACAGAGGATGATGTTTTGCCACAAGGAAAAGCATTTGAGATTCCCAAGGCCTTAGTCTGGCAATCCTATCAGGATGTACGCCGTAACAGGGGGGGCACCTGATTGTGATGGACAGACCATAAAGCAGTTTGATAAGAAGCGGGATCGCAATCTGTATATTGTTTGCCCACTGGGAATTACTTCGTGCATCAAATGTGTGATCAAGAGCCGTATGACGGGAGACTGTCACGTACGGTTCCGTGAGAAGCTTGGGGATGAAATTTCCCCTTGCTTACTCGACTTGCCCACAGTGTCAAAGGTGCTCGTGCCAGCGCCATCCTTTACAGCCTGGTTGAAACCGCCAAAGCTAACGGGCTGGAGCCTTATGCCTGGCTGACTTATGTGCTCAAGCACCTGCCTGAGATAAAGCCTGGCAGTAGTGTTGAGCATCTGTTGCCTATGAATTTAACACCAGCGGATATCAGCAAGGCCTGACATCTGGAGCCCTTCCCACCTTAAAAAAACTCTTTTTTATCATTTTTCTGAACAAATAATGCCTGTAACTGTCATATAAAAGAATCAAAGACTGATTACTGGCTTGCAAGGTCAATGAACTACGATAATAACCCCCTCCCAATAAGCAGCACCTCATCAAATAAACCCTGTGTTCTTGGGCTACTACAACCAGAAAAGAGCCAGGGACCTACGGCGCAAAAAAGCCGAACAGGTGGACACTCCGTATCGATATATCAACAGATTGAATCACATTTACCAGCACAGCCACTCCAAGCTTACCCAGCTGTCAGTACTAAGAGAAAGGTCCACAAGTATGATGATGTCCAGGGTGATTCAAACAGTTTAAAATCATGGGGGCTATCGCTGTCGAGAGTATTAAACCAGCTCTATCGGACAGTAAACAGCGTCAGGAACCCTGCTTTTTACCTCAAAAACAATGCCGCTGTAATCATTTCATCTGTCTTATGCTTGGCCAGTAGGGCAATTGCCGAGACCACTCCTTCTGAAAAAGCCAGCCTGATATCCCGCTATGTGAATACCGATGTTGGCCATAATACTCTGCCGATATACAACTATTCTGATTTTGAGGAGTACAGTTCAACATTTTCCGATGATGAGTATGACAGTTTAGTCATTGAGGAAGAAGACGGCACTCCAGATCAACCCTTTTGGTCAGAACAGCAGAGTATTGAATCAACCTCTCCCGGCATTGAGGGTAAACAGCGCTTAAAGCGTCAGGCTACTCCTTCTCGCTGGCAAGCAGTCCCGTCTATTAGAAAACCTTATGGTCATCGGTTTAAACCCTCAGAAACGACACAAGACAACAATTACATACGCATTGGTATCAATACACCGAATAGACTGCAGGAACGAACCTCAGCGAGTAAAGGAGCAGTTTACAAATTCAAACTAGAAGGTCACAGAGATAACACTATAAGAAAAACACCCGGCAGTATTTGTCCTCCTGCTACAGCAGGGCATAAATCCGATTGCAAAGGGCGAATAGAGCTACAGTCCTGCTTTATCCAGGATACTGCAGCGCATTTAGCGCCTAAAGCAAGGGCATTCAAGATTGCAGCCCATAGTTTTGAAAATGAGTGTTCTGCAGCCATACCCAACGGGGCTACCTTTGCCATGGCGATGGAAATGAAATTCTCCACTATCGGCAAGGTTATTATCCAACAGTTACACGGCATGCCTGACCGGCATTTTTACCGGACCGGGAACAAAACGTATGTAATACCGGAAGAGAGTAGTGTTGAGCTTTACAATGCCGTGAAAGATATCGGGGGTAGTTTTGAAGCGCACGGCTACCCACCCGAATCCCTTGGCATCAAACTCATAGGAGGCAAACCTTACCTGTACCTTCAGGTTCGCGCAGATTATGCTGCATTTACTGATACAAGTAAAAGGTGCAATCTGAGATTTCGTCCAAAGCCCGACCTGCTTAACCAGGCAAAGTGTTGCCACGGGGAAAGGGATGTTAGTTATGTCTATTTTGGTGAAATCGGCGTTGACCTCTCCAAGACGGATTGGAATAAGTTCGCGATTGAAATCATGACCAGCAACTTCTCAGAAGCAACAGCCACTCCGGGTTATGTTCGCGTTTGGCATGATGACAAAATGGTGACAAACAGTATTACCTATATTGGCAGAAACGATTTGCCAGAACGGGGAGGTAACGGACTCAAAAACAAATTCGGTCTTTATAGACCCAACTCGGAGGATCCTGCAGCCATACAGTTCAGGAATATCAGGACGGGAACAGTGATAACTGATGTAGACCCAACGCTGATTGTTTCGCGGCCCCCCATTCATGTGACGGGAACATGTCTACCGTTGAAGGCACCAACCACGGTACCGGTATCGACCGTACCGTCAACGACATCAACGCATCCACCAACACCAACACCAACACCAACACCAACACCAACACCAACCGTACCGATAACATTAAGTACATCTTCAGGCAGCAGACTGAAGATATCTACTGAAAATCATACGAGTTCGACCCCTGATACGCCTATTTCATCAGATGATGAAACATTCACAACTAAAGATAATGTGACGACTCCAGTCAAAAATGATGTCGAAGGCATTGGCAAACATGCGCCGCTAGTCACTAGCTTACTATTCAACGGTATTTTGGTTACCACAATAGCAGCATTATGTTGCCACATGCGCAGGCATCTAAAGCAACGGGATAATGAGCATGACCCGGATCTAGAAGCAGGCCGCTCACAGAATAAGGAAATAATAGAATTGCAACCGCTACAGTCTTTGCAGAGAGTTTAGTAATCCAACAGGAGTGTTCTAACACCTCATAACAACAAGTCCCAAACAGATCAGCAAGACAAATAGTAGATGTAATTCACAGAGCGTTTACATGTCAGGTGCGTAACATGAGTTATATGAGCTACTGGCTCCTCTCAGAGGGCTTCTGGTCATTACAATCGTTGGAATTGCCAGATCACATGGCCATGACGCCAGCACAAAAGGACATAGACTTTCGAGATTATTAAACCAGTCGGGAATTCCTGCTGCCAATATCAGAGTATCTACATCGCGCGACCTTACCTTTTGTATTGGCCAAAAGAAACGATAATCGAGATCATTTTGAGTCCAGTCCCGAGCCTCTAACGAAATAGTGGCTGCAAACCAACGGAAATTTTTAAACGGGTACTGGGGATAAAAAAGCAGGTGTGTGGAAGAACCAATAGCTCCGTTTTTCAAAGAGGGGAGATAAACGGTAAAAAGAGCTGGGACATAGTTTATTTATAGGGAGTTCAAAAACTCCAACAAATACGTTTAACCCTTTTTCAGAAGCTATGAACGACAAAACCCTTACAACAGGTATTGTAAGGGCTTCGGCTTTTAATCTACAGAAATGGCGGACCGGACGGGACTCGAACCCGCGACCTCCGGCGTGACAGGCCGGCATTCTAACCAACTGAACTACCGGTCCGCTGCGTTCATAAACGGAAAACTTCAGTTTATGGTCACTCTGTTAACAACTAATGTTGTCAAATTGGTGGGTGATGACGGGATCGAACCGCCGACATTCTGCGTGTAAAGCAGACGCTCTCCCAGCTGAGCTAATCACCCAAAGTTACTGCTCTTTATTCATGCTATTTATTCACAAGAATAAAGATGGCGGACCGGACGGGACTCGAACCCGCGACCTCCGGCGTGACAGGCCGGCATTCTAACCAACTGAACTACCGGTCCGCTGCGTTCATAAACTGAAATTTCAGTTCATGGTCACTCTGTTAACAGCTAATGCTGTTGAATTTGGTGGGTGATGACGGGATCGAACCGCCGACATTCTGCGTGTAAAGCAGACGCTCTCCCAGCTGAGCTAATCACCCAAAATACATTTTAAAGGATAAATGGCGGACCGGACGGGACTCGAACCCGCGACCTCCGGCGTGACAGGCCGGCATTCTAACCAACTGAACTACCGGTCCGCATAACCCTTTTTCCGATTTACGACAGTGTTACCACCGCCGTTACGGGAGGGAGACTTTACCAGAACTCACCTCAATATCAAGCCTTATCTCTAAAACTGGTGGGTGATGACGGGATCGAACCGCCGACATTCTGCGTGTAAAGCAGACGCTCTCCCAGCTGAGCTAATCACCCTTAAGGTTTGTTGAAGAGTTTGCTTTGATCTCTCAAGATTCCCGAGAGCCCCTCTCAACAACGCGGCGAATTATAAGCAGCTAAACTGTTGATACGCAACCGTTATTAAACACTTTTTTTTATACCTCCTTTTTCTTTATTAACTACAGTAACTATTTTCCGGTCAGGGTTTGCTAACATGTGCGTTTTCAACCGCTCAGGAGGCTGACCAAGAATAGTGTTCGTAACGAGGACGAGAGAAAAATGAGGATACAGATTCGATTCTGTGAGGTGAATAGTGGTTCTATCTCCAAACAAAAGCGAATTTTTATACCAATTTACTGTCATCACGTAGGACAACCTATTTCCGGACAGCTTTCTAGAGCTCATAAAGAGCGTGAGCCGGAAGTACAGCCCCAGAACATGGAAAATGGCCTAGCTTCCCCATAACAGGATTCAGAAACGATCATGTGGTTCAAAAACCTTATCTTTTATCGATTCACCCAACCTTTTAATACACCTGTTGAAGACATTGAAGAAAAGCTCCGTGAAAAGCGTTTCCGTAGCTGCGGCAGTCAGGACATGAGTACCTATGGCTGGGTTCCACCGCTGGGTAAACACGGTGAGCTTCTGACCCATGCTGGAAATGGCTTCATTATGCTTACCGCCCGCAAGGAAGAAAAAATCCTGCCCGGCAGCGTTATTCGTGATGCCGTTGACGAGCGGGCTGAACAAATCGAGCAGGAACAGGATCGCCAGGTCTTCAGCAAAGAGAAGAAAGCATTAAAAGACGATGTTCTTATGGAGCTACTGCCAAAAGCTTTCACTCGTTGCCAGAATACCTTTGCCTATATTGATCCTGCAAAGGGGTGGCTGGTTGTCGATGCATCTTCATTCAAAAAAGCGGAAGAGCTGACCTCCTGCCTGCGTGAATGCCTTGGCAGCCTCCCTGTTATCAACCCACCACTCAAGAACATGCCCTCCCATGCCATGACGCGCTGGCTTGCCCAGGAAACACCACTGCCTGACAAGCTCATTCTCGGAGATGAGTGTGAATTACGAGAGCCCGGTGATGAAGGTGGTCAGGTAAAGGTCAGCAAACAGGAGCTGGTCGGTGAAGAAGTGGAGGTTCATCTACAGGCGGGCAAGCAAGTCAGCAAGATGGCATTGGTCTGGAATGATGCCCTGAGCTTTGTGCTTGGCGATGATCTGTTGATTCGCAAGTTGAAGTTCACCGACTCCATCCAGGAACAGCTTGATGAAGTCAGCGCTGAAACTGCTGCTGAGCAGTTTGATGCTGATTTCTCCATCATGACGCTGACACTGCAACAGATGCTTGATGAACTGATGGAGTATCTTGGAGGAATAAGCGAGGAAGCGCTGGAAAGAAACGAGATAGACAGCTTCTCGGTAGAAATCCCGGAAAAAGAAACCGCTTAAGACTTTCGAACCACTGAGATCACAAAGCCCACAAAGTATATAAGCTCTTCCCTTCGTGTGCTTTGCAACCGCCATGGATGGCGAAAGTGTCGGTGTTGTATGGAACAGTCACCGACGCTCTGCGGTTCAAACCAATCAGTGCATCAGACCAAATAACTTGCCACGATAGCGTTTGGCGATTGCATTACCCTGCCCCAGCTGATCAAACACCTTCAGCATTAACAGTCTTGCACCATCTTCCCGAAACTCACGATCCCGGCGGACAATGATTAGTAACTGTTCTAACGCCTTTTCATTTTCATCCGCAATCACCAGTCGAATTGCCAGCTGGTAACGAGCTTCATGATCATTTTGATTCTCACTCAGCCGGGCTTCCAACTCATTTCGAAGCGGAGCATCCGCAACCATCTCATAAAAAGACAATTTAGCCTTGGGCTGGGCAATGCCTTCCGCATCAACAGGTAATGCGGAGATCAACTGCCGGGCTTCATCAATACGCCCCAACTCCAACAGCAAATTAACCTGAAGTACTTGCAGCCCATGATTATCGGGCTCATCTTTCAGAATATTCTGAAGCAAGTCCAGCGCCTGTCCTGCATCCCCTTCTGCCATTAGCACTTCAACCTGCTGACGGATCATATCCGCCGGGCTCATTGTTAATGGGTCAAGCACTTCACGTAGTACGTCTTCTGTCTGGGGGCCGCTAAACACTTGAACAGGCCTTCCCTGATGGAGAATAACCTGACCAGGCAGCGCTCTTACCTGCAATTGATTGACCAGCTGCTGCGCCAGCATCTGTTCTGTCTCAGCCTCTACCCTGGCCAATATTAACTTTCCCTGATAGCTAGCAACCAGAGTCTCCAGAATACCCAGTTGTTGTGAACAGGCAGGGTCACTCTGCATACCTATATAAAGAAGAACCGGTTGTTCTACCGATTGCTGCAGCACTTCCTGGATATTCGCCTCGGTAACATCCACCACGAAGCTCTGTTCATTCATCACATTAGCCACCTTGAAAATTCTGCCATCACAATACTGCACTTATTTATGGGTGCAATTTTAAATCATCAGGGAATGATAATGATACCTGCCGGTACCCGTAGGGGCTCAAGCTATTTTTTATCTTACGTTCTTTCCAAAACTGATCACAAATCGCGATGTAATTAACCACTTCGCCCCAACCCCAGAAAATTACCAACCGACAGCTTTACCTTTTTCTTTAAGAATATCTTGGAATTAAGAGCGCTTTGTATAAAGAACAGCCTCCTGACAGGGCTGAACTTTGATTTACCCACAGAATCTGTGGATAAGTTTGTGGATGACCCAACTCAACCCGTCACAAAGACCGATGTTTACTACCCCTTTATCAAACTGTTCATTTTTTGATCTATTTTTTCTTTTTATTTTTCAATGACTTAGGATAAGTACTTACAAAATCAGTAACTTATGACGCCAGAAAAAAAATACACGTCAATAGCTTGACATTTGTGCATAAAAAAATTTACTACTGCTTCCAAACAAGGGCTCCAAGGGGCTGCCTCCCAATTCGCCTTTCTACGGCTAATAACAAACAGTTATTAAGAGAAAAGATCGGTCTTTCTACCTTCAGACAACCTGCAACCTGGCCCGCTAACGCTTTGCCTGTTTTTCCTATACAGCCAATAAGGGTTATTTGCTATTATTCCGACTCTGATCATCCACGGTCATTCGACACAAACCGACAACTCAAATCGCCGGGAATATAAAACAGGTAGCTGCAATGAGTCTTGCTGATACGGTATTGGCCGTTAATAACGATCTCCCAATCCGAACCCATCTTCCCATTCATTCGGGTAAAGTCCGCTCAGTATACTGGCTTACCGAGTCCGACAGTCAACGCCTTATAAAAGAAAGAGGGTACCACCTTTGCAAAAACGTAGCTCCGGATGCGCCATTGGCGATCATGGTGATCTCCGACCGCATCAGTGCATTTGATTGCATCTGGCATGGAGAAGGAGGCCTTAAAGGGGTTCCAGGAAAAGGGGCAGCGCTCAATGCCATATCCAATCACTGGTTCCGCTTATTTAAAGAGCACGGTCTGGCTGAAAGCCATATTCTGGACATCCCTCACCCCTTGATATGGATCGTACAAAAAGCCCGCCCTGTCATGGTTGAAGCGATCTGTCGCCAATACATCACCGGCTCCATGTGGCGTTCATACAGCACGGGTGAGCGAGAGTTCTGTGGTATTCGGCTACCGGAAGGGCTAAAACAAGATCAGAAGTTACCAGAAATCCTGATTACACCATCCACGAAAGGCATTTTAAAAGGCATTCCCGGTATCCCTGAGGCTGACGACGTCAATATTACCCGTCAGGACCTTGAAGATAATTTTGCTGCATTCAATTTTCGCAGTCCTGAAGATATTGACCGTTACGAAACCCTGTTAAAGGAAGGCTTTGAACTCATCAGCGAAGCGCTTACCAATCTCGACCAGATATTCGTCGATACGAAATTTGAATTTGGCTATGTCACCAATGCCCGTGGTCAGGAGAAACTGATTTATATGGACGAAGTCGGCACTCCCGATTCATCCAGAATCTGGGATGGAGCAGCTTATCGAGAGGGCACAGTGACTGAAAACTCAAAAGAGAGCTTTAGACAGTTTCTGCTCCACCACTTCCCGGATCCGGACATCTTGCTGAACAAGAACAGAATGCCTGAACGCGAAGCTCTGGCACGGGATAATGCACTACCAGAAAGTGCATTTATGACGCTTTCAAAAACCTATACGGACATTGCTGAAAAAATTACCGGTCAGCCACTGCCACTTTCAGATAACCCGAAATCAGAAATCATTGAAATACTGAAAGGCGAGTATGGATTAATTGATGATTAATCCATTATTAAGGAAATAAAAAAGCAGGCTTAACGCCTGCTTTTTTATTTACTGGAGGTTATCCTGGATCACCTTGAGAAGCCGCTTACTCACATCTTCAGGTGCCGATGTATTCACGTCTTTCTCTACAGACAATTGAACAACTTCAGAATAATTACTGACCCTGACTGTCAGCGTCTTCGCTTCATCAGAAGCTTCGTTTGCCTCGTCATCATCACTGAACCAGCCTGACCAGAAACTCTTTTTCTTCTCAGGTTTCTGCAGTTGGGGAACACCATCAGCCAGATAAAAGAGCCCGGCAGAGCGGTTTCGATCCACCACTTTCAGACCCGCCTTATCCAGGGAATTAGACGTTGCATCCCACACCCTTGCATAAGAGAGGCCACGAATGGTTAGCACAGGATTACCATTTCCATCCCGTCCCACCTCAGCCAGTGAGCCGACATCAAGACTCTGTGCCTGAAGGGATACTGATGATTTAGCTTCATTGCGAGCCAGGAAGACCAGCAGCTCGGCAAGAACACCATTATCCAGTCGCTTGCTTCGCTCTCCCAGGTTATCCCATTTCAAAGACACTGCAGAGTCCTTTCCTTTTTTGGACAGTGGACGCCCCTGATGATAAACATGAACTTCCGTCGTCCCTTCTTTCAAACCACTGCGAACTTCAAAGCGAAAACGATCTTCCATCGGATCAAGGTCGTCAACACCAAACAACTTACCCAGTGTTCGGTACATCAGGCCATGATCTTTATCCTTTCCAAAATCATTCCATTGGGTTTCAACAAGCCCTTTTGCAGAGTTCTTTGTGGTGATGCCAACACCCAGCTCGTCAATATAGTCCAGCACGCCGGGCCATACCTCTGAGGGTTCACGATCGACAGACAACCACTCCTGGCTGCCATTTCGCTCAAGACTGTAATGATCACCCTCTTTCATCATCAAACGCTGAGATGGCCTGGGAACTTCGAAATCTCTGGACAGCGGCTGACTGGTATTGCTGACCTCAGGAATCACCAGAATATCACCCAGCTCACGGGACTGGACATTCTCGGGAAGCTTAATAGGTTTTGAAGACTGCGCTTCGGTATAGTCCCCGGCCCGATCCCGCAAATAACCCTCCTGGCCAAAAGGATTGGCACACCCCGCCAGGGCTACCGCACCGATAACCATTGTCAGGCTTAACCGAGTATGCCTCTTCAATCCACGACTCCTTTGACCTGGAACCATCAAATCAACCCCGCCTTTTGCAGTGCACTTCTAACATCAGAGTGATAACACTCTGACAAGGGAGTCAATGGCAAACGAATACCCTCCTTGATCATCCCCATTTCCTTTAATGCCCATTTTACTGGAATCGGATTCGCCTCTAGGAAGAGGTTAGTACTTAGTGCTTCTATACGAGCATTAAGTGCTTCCGCTGTACTGCGGTCACCCGCTATAGCAGCCACACACAATTCATGCATTAGCTTTGGGGCCACATTATTAACCACAGAGATAACACCGTTTGCTCCCTGCAGCATTAACTCCATACCCGTAGCATCGTCGCCCGAGTAGATAGCAAAATCATCACCGCACAACTCTCGAATTTGCCTGCCACGCTCAACAATACCCGTCGCTTCCTTAATGCCGACAATATTATCCAGCTGGCTCAGTCGGCCAATGGTCTCTGGCAACAGATCCACAGCCGTTCGCCCGGGAACATTATAGAGAATCTGGGGAATAGCTACCGAATCGGCAACGGTCTTGAAATGAAGATAAAGCCCTTCCTGAGTCGGCTTATTATAGTAGGGAGTCACCAACAAACAGGCATCTACACCTAAAGCCTTGGCTTCCGCCGTCAGGTGAACCGCTTCAGCCGTTGAGTTTGCTCCGGTTCCGGCAATCACAGGAATTCGTCCATTCACCTGATCCACCATGCGTTTAATGGCTTCACAGTGCTCCTGCACCGTCAGAGTAGCTGACTCTCCCGTGGTACCTACCACGACAATCCCATCTGTTCCCTGGTCAATATGATGCTCAACAAGTGCATGCATACTCTCCCAGTCCAGCTCACCATTACCATACATGGGGGTAACAATTGCCACCAGGCTCCCGGTAATCATCAGTTCACTCCTAAAGGCAGAATCTTGCGTAATGTTACTAATGCCCCTTTATATTCACAAGGCCGAAATCCACCCATAGACCGCCACACAACAGAAAAAGCCCATTTATTTGAAACAAGCTTAGGGCCTGTTGACGTTTCGTTGCGTGCTCAGTGGCCCAGAAAAGCGTCAACAGAACCTGGAAACCTGCCTTTTTTTCAGTGATGGTTTAAACTATCCCCCTGAATAATAATGACCTCGCTTCTCGCTTCGAGGGTGGTTTGAGGGTGGATTCTTATCAACGCCCTACTACCCGGAAGCAGAATAATTGCAGGGATTATCATGGTAGCATTGCCACTGCAGCAAAGTGGCATGATCCAATTCTTGCTGCCAGAGCCGATAAATTTATAATCCTCAGGGGCTGCAATATTAGACCAATAGAACCCGCAGCTATTTAACCAAATGAGAGCGACTAAGGATAAAACATGAGCGTAACTCTGGGCCAACCCGTTCCTGACTTTACTGGCCAGGCAACCAGTAACACGACGGTTAAACTCTCTGAACTCAAAGGTCGCAAAGTCGTACTGTTTTTCTACCCAAAAGACAATACACCCGGTTGCACCAGCGAGGGACAAGCATTCAGAGACCTTTACGAGGAGTTTCAGGCATCAGACACCCTGGTTTTTGGCGTATCTAAAGATGGCATGAAGGCTCATGAAAACTTCCGGACCAAACATGAGTTTCCTTTCGAACTGATATCAGACACCGATGAATCGCTATGCAAGCTTTTTGATGTTATCAAGCTCAAGCAGATGTATGGCAAGGAATACATGGGCATTGAGCGCAGTACCTTCCTGATCGACAGCAATGGCATCCTCCAGCACGAATGGCGCAAAGTTCGTATCAAGGGGCATGTTGAAGATGTATTACAAGCTGCCCAGATGGTGGATACTCAGGCTCAGACTGAAGACAACGGCTCCAAGGGCGAAGAAGAGTAATCAAACCGAACGGGTTGAGCGGGCCTGAACCCGCTTAACCCGTTCAATATTTAAGTCGTTTCCACATCAACAACTGCAGGCCAGGCATTCATCACCGCCTTTAACAGAGTAGCCAGTGGTATTGCAAAAAAGACGCCCCAGAATCCCCACAGACCACCAAAGACCAAAACTGCCAGAATAATTGCAACGGGGTGTAAGTTAACCGCTTCCGAGAACAGTAACGGCACCAGTACATTACCGTCCAGCGCTTGAATGATGGCATAACCAACCATAAGAATCAGAAACTGGTCTCCCATCCCCCACTGAAAGAAACCAATAATAGCTATGGGAATGGTCACCACCGTTGCGCCGATATAAGGCACTACAAACCGAAAAAACCCACCATGACTGCCAGCAATGCCGAATAACTCAGACCCAGAACAGCAAAAAGCACATAACTGACCCCGCCAACAATGACAATCTCAATGGCTTTACCACGAATGTAATTGGCAATCTGGCCATTCATCTCATCAGCCACCTGATCAAGCAAACGACGGCGGCGAGGCAAAATACTGGCCATCCAACTCAGCAGGACATTTTTATCTTTCAGAAAAAAGAAAACCAGAATGGGCACCAAAATCAGATAGACCAATAAGGCAACGATACCCGGCAATTTGGACAGCGAAAAGGAAAATGCCTTCTGACCAAAATCAGCAAGATGTTTATTAATCGTTGTAACCAGCAGACCAACCTGATGATCAGAAACAAATCCGGGATATAGATCCGGCAAACTCACTAACAGGGCCTGACCTTCACGAACCATACCCGGCATGGCATTCAACAGGTGGGTCACCTGCTCCCATACCAGAGGAACAACAACAAAAATCACTAATAGAAGTGCTGCTATGAAACCGGCAAACACCAGATTGACTGCCAGCAAATGTGGCATATTCCGCCGTTCAAGCCAACTGACAACACCCTGCATTAAAAAAAGCAAATATCAATGCAGCCAGTGCAGGCGCCAACATTGTCCCCATAGTCAGGACGACGATAAAGCCAACCAGTAAAATAACCAGAAGAACGATCGCCTCCTGATCCGAAAGATAGCTATGCAACCACCCCTTAATCACATTCAGCATCAATTGCTCCGTTGTTTTTCATCGGCTCAGGCTGTCGCCCGGTCAAGGCTTTTTACCCACTTAAGGCTATCAGCTTCAGCCTGCTTTATTTGTGCTGCAATGTATGAATAAAAACACCCTGCTCTTCTTCACTGGCAACCAGTACATGACCACTGATTTTGGCAAAGCTGGCAAAATCTCTGACAGAGCCCGAATCTGTAGCATACACTCTAATAACCTGCCCTGACTGCATTCGGCTCAATGCCTGCTTTGCTTTCAGCAATGGCAGTGGACAACTCATACCCTTAAGATCAATCTCTAGATCAACATTCAACATAACGACATAATTCTCTCAAGACAGCCACAGGAGATAACACTTAATTTTTATAAAAGTAATAAAGTCAGGGTAACTACTTTTAAAAGCACCTTACTTAATAAAGCGTCAAAACTGTGTAAGCACTTTAGCGGGAAAATAGCCAAAAGAGGTAAAATCCTCCCCATGATCAACCATTTTTATGATAGCTTCATCTTCGTAACCAATAGTTTCGTGATAAAGTGTACCGCAGAAAACACGAGTATGGATATTCTATGAAACGAGTGGGCTTTCTCTCAGCGCTAATATTAACCACAGCGCTGACCACTGTACTGACTGCTTTTCCCAGTGCAGCAATGAGCAGCACCCTGAATTTACCAAGCCTTGGCGATACAACATCCGGCATCATTTTCACAGCAGGAAGAGTATCAACTGGGACGCTCATGGCTGAAAGCCCTTCGTAATCAGACGCCAATGGTTTCTGACCCTCAACTAAAAGATTATCTTGAAAACCTCATTTACCGACTTGCAGCCTCCAGCCAGCTTCAGGATCATCGACTCGTCCCTTTGGTCATTAACAGTCCAGTATTGAATGCATTTGCCGCTCCGGGGGGCATTGTCGGGGTAAATACAGGTCTGTTTCTTAACGCTGAAACAGAAGCACAATTCGCAGCGGTACTGGCTCATGAACTCGCCCACCTGAGCCAACGACACTATGCCCGAAACGTAGAAGAAGCGCGCAATAAAAGCATACCCACCGCAGCAGCAATTCTCGGCTCAATACTGATTATGGCAACAGCAGGTGGTGATGCTGGAGCTGCTGCACTGACCTCTACTGTTGCCGGCATGCAAAGCGCCCAACTCCGCTTCAGTCGCCAGTTTGAGCGGGAAGCAGATAATCTGGGTATTACTACCCTTGCCAAAGCTGGCTTTGACCCCCAGGCAATGCCAGAAATTTTTGAAGAAATGAACAAAGCAAGCCGTTATGGCAGTCGTCCTCCAGAATTCCTACTCACACACCCAGTGACGGAAAACAGAATCGCCGACTCCCGAGCCCGTGCAGATCAGATGTCAGCCCAGAAATTAAGAACAAGCAAGGGCTCTCTGAATTATCAGTTCATGAGAATGCGTGCTGCCGTACTAAACAGTAACAATCATCACGAAATGGCCCGGCAATTTAACAAAGAGTTAAATTCCGGCTTAACCAAAGCATCAGCGGCCACCCGCTACGGGCTGGCTTTAGCCAGTATGCAAACTCGAAATTTCAAAGAAGCTGGGCATCAGATGGAACGCCTGCTGCAGGAATACCCTGAAAACCCTCACCTGATTATGACCCAGGCAACCCTTGAAGCGCAGGCGGGGAAAACAAAGCAAGGCCTTGCACGCATTGACCAGGCTTTGAGCATCAACCCTGACAGCTACCCTCTTTTGGCTACACGCGCTGAAATTCTACTTAAACAGCAGAACTATACTGACGCTCGTAACGAATTATTTAAACTCAGTCGTCTACGCCCCGAAGACCCTGATATCTGGTTTGAACTTGCAGAGGTTCAGGGACTGGCTGATGATATTGTTGGCCTTCACCAATCCAGAGCAGAGTATTTCTTCCTGAACGGCAATACTGATGATGCCATCAAGCATCTTCAATATGCAGTAAAAATGGCGGGTGACAACTTCTCTTTGAAATCCAAGCTACAGCAGAAGCTGACGGACATGCAGAACTATCGCCAGAAACTGAGAAACTCTTAGCGACTTTGTGATCTCTGTGGTAGAAAACCCTGCACTGGCAAAGAAGTAGATGCCTGCCATGCAGAAGCAGCATTAACCGACAGCCGTGAAGTCCAGCATGCGCTGTAGTGGTTTCAGCGCTCTTTCCCGCAATGAGTCACTGACTTCAATTACATTGAGGTCACTGGGACTTTCCAGACACGCCAACAGAGCATCAAGGGTATTCATCGCCATCCAGGGACAGTGTGCACAACTACGACAAGTTGCACCACTTCCTGCAGTCGGTGCTTCCAGAAAACGCTTACCCGGGGATGCCTGCTGCATTTTATAGAAAATCCCACGATCAGTGGCAACAATAAAAGTATCGTTCGACATTTCCTGAGATGCTTTTAACAGTTGGCTTGTTGAACCTACCACATCAGCAATGTCCACCACAGAATCCGGTGACTCTGGATGAACCAGAACAGCAGCATCCGGATACACCTGCTTTAAATCGACAATTCCCTTTGCCTTAAATTCTTCATGAACAATACAGCTACTATCCCAAAGCAGCATATCTGCCCCGGTATTTTTCTGAATATAACTGCCTAAATACTTATCGGGTCCCCAGATAATCGCCTTACCCTGAGCGTCCAGGTTTTCAACAATGTCGAGAGCACAACTTGAAGTCACCACCCAGTCTGCCCGAGCCTTCACTGCCGCTGACGTGTTGGCATACACGACAACTTCACGGTCAGGATACTGGTCACAAAAGGCAGAAAACTCTTCAACTGGACAGCCCAGATCAAGAGAGCACTCAGCCTCTAATGTTGGCATCAGCACCTGTTTCTCAGGGCTCAAAATCTTGGACGTTTCCCCCATAAAGCGCACGCCAGCCACAATGAGCGTTTCTGCATCGTGCCGGGCACCAAAACGAGCCATCTCCAATGAGTCAGCGATAAAGCCGCCAGTCTCATCAGCCAACTCCTGCACAACAGGGTCTGTATAATAATGAGCTACCAGAACAGCACCCTTTTCTTTCAAAAAGTTTTTAATTCTGGTCTTCTTGGCTTCCTTTTCAACCGGGTCCACCGGTAATGGAGCCTTCTGCAAATGGCCCTGAACGAGCTCTCTGTCTATCACTGCATTCATAAAGCTTGCATTAAGAAAAATGTGGCACGTAGTCTAACACAGCTAAGTCTAAGCATCAGCCCTGCTGGTGATTCTTACTGATAGATATGGATGAAACTAAAAAGGAAGGACTTGGAGAAGTGGTGGGTCGTGTAGGATTCGAACCTACGACCAATTGGTTAAAAGCCAACTGCTCTACCAACTGAGCTAACGACCCAATCCGAAAATTATACGCAGCAAAATTTGTTTTACAAGCAAATTAATGAATCATCCTGCTCACAGGGCACACAAGAAACGTAGAGATGAAAAGCCTCCTCTGGCAAAAACAGCATTAACAGAAGGCTCAAACAGCTGTACGGTAAGGGGTTGGATCAGGAACACCTGCCTCAAGAAAGCCTTTACGCCTGAAACTACAACTGTCACACACTCCGCAGGCAACCCCTTGATCATCAGCCTGATAACAGGAGATTGTCATCCCATAATCCACTCCAAGCCTCACCCCCTCTGAAATAATTTCAGCCTTAGTCAGATTCAACAAAGGCGCTCGAATTCTAAAGTGATCACCCTCTACGCCAGCCCGGGTAGCAAGATTCGCCATGTCCTCAAAAGCCTTCAGATACTCTGGACGACAATCCGGATAATTGGAGTAATCAACCACATTAGCGCCAATAAAAATATCTCGTGCACCCAACACCTCAGCCCAACCAAGAGCAAGTGACAGGAAAACCGTGTTTCTTGCAGGAACATACGTGACAGGAATGCTGCTCACATTATCCTTAGGAGTCTCCTTAAGTGTTTCTTTGGGATGCTCGCCAAAGTCCGGTACCGGTAAATCTTCATCGGTTAACGCTGAACCACCAATTTCAGTTAACCCCAGCTTTAAAACCTTATGCCCTCTTACCCCCATTGCGTCCGCTAAACAACGGGATGCTTCCAGCTCAGCACGATGACGCTGCCCATAATCGAAACTGACAGAATAAGTTTCATACCCTTGCTCAGCTGCAAGCGCTAATACGGTAGCCGAATCCAAGCCACCAGAAAGCAACACAACCGCTTTCTTCATCCGCAACAACCTCCATAAATAAAACGACAGGAATACCATGGAACAAAAACCAATAATAGCGGAAAGAGCGCCTTCGCTGACTCTTATTTAAACACCGGGCTTATCACCCCAGATCATACGATGCAGTTGCAATTGAAACCGGACAGGGAGCCGGTCATCAAGAATCCAGCTGGCCAGTATTTCTGCCGACATTTCCCCACTGACTGGAGAAAAAAGAACGTCTGACACTCTATTCGCTAAATCGTATTCAATCAGTTTGGACACAGACCAGTCATAGTCACCGCGATCCGCTATCACAAACTTTAATTGATCTTTCTTATCCAGAAACCGGATATTCTCATACAGGTTTCGATGCGATTCACCGGAAGCAGGAGGCTTAAGATCCATAACCTTAACCACTCTTGTATCCACTTCTGACAGGGTAATAGCGCCACTGGTTTCAAGCGAAACCTCATACCCCTGATCCGCCAGAAGCGTCAATAACTGATGGCATTCTCTCTGCGCAAGTGGCTCTCCACCAGTCACTGTGACATATTTCGGCGCATACTCAGAAACTTTGTCCAAAATCGCATCCGATGATAATAAATCACCACCTTTAAAAGCGTACTCCGTGTCACACCAGGTACATCGTAACGGGCAACCGGTCAGCCGGATAAACACAGTAGGCAGGCCTGTCGTTCTTGTCTCCCCCTGAAGAGAATAAAATATTTCTGAAATTCGAATCATCAGAATACAGACCAGGAAAGTATTAAGCAGCAAAAGAAAGGGCTAACACAGCACATAGTCGGTGCAGGTGCTGGAGAACAGCCTGCACCCAAAGAAGAATCAGGAGCCACCCATAGTCCTGAGATAGGTATCAGAGAGCCGGGACGCAGCACTCTCCGGGTACTGCCTGATCACTGACTCCAGAAGCTCTTTGGCTTTTTTCTGATTACCGAGCAAGTCATAGACCCTGCCAAGCTTATAACTGGCATCAGGAACTTTGGAACTCTTGGGAAAATCACTCAATACAACCTGAAACGAGTCGCGAGCCTCATCATATCGGCCCTGAGCCATATCGACTTCACCCAGCCAATAATACGCATTATCAGCATAACGCCCCTTAGGGTATGCTTTGAGCTGCTGCTGAAGCGCCTCTTTAGCATCATCGAACTGCTTGGAACGGATTAAACCAAATGCAGACTGGTAGGCCGCTTCTTCAGCTTTGAATGCAGACTGATCGCGTTTTTCTGAGGGGTTTGCCACCGGGGTATTTAATATCGGTGGTTGCAGGGCTGCAACGGAAGAACTCTCTCCCCTGCCACCACTATGCCCCTGACCATTCAGGCGGGACATACGCTCATCAAGGTCCAGATACCTGTCCCTGCTTTCCTGCTGAAGCTGTTCAATTCGAAAAGCCTGCTCTTCAAGCTGGCCTCGCATTTCCATCATTTCCTGACGCATCTGATCAATAGTATTGAGCAGATGCGCTGTACCGTTTATCTCTCCATCGTCGTCGTCAGGAGAGCCAGCCGAAGGTAAGATGGTTACAGGTTCATCTGAAATTTTACTGACAACAGTTCTCACTTCAGATGAGCGCCCCTCCATAGGTTTAGACTCTGCGACAGGCGCTGGTGCTGCTTGTATATCACCGCTCAAAATACTGGCAAGCAACAAAGGCAACACCAGAGAGAGTCCAAAAGCCTGTTTTGGGTTTGTTTTACCTGTACTCATTCAACCCCCATCGGAATTAACGATTATTCAACAACAATAACAGCACGACGATTCAGAGCCCATGCAGTGTCATTGTGCTCTGGATCCAGAGGCTTTTCAAAACCAAAGCTGATCACTTCAACACGGTTAGCCGCTACACCTTTAGCAACCAGGTAATCTTTCACTGCATTGGCACGACGCTCACCCAGAGCCAGGTTGTAAGTCCGGGTACCACGTTCATCAGTATGTCCCTGAATCACGATATTCTTCATGTAACCAAGGTCAGAAGTCAGGTACGCAGCATGCACATCCAGGGCCTTATAGGCTTCGTCATCCAGCTTTGAGCTATCAAATGGGAAGAAGTAGGTATTCTTCTCAAGCAGGGCCTGAATTTCTTCAGGAGACTCATCAATTTTGCCACTATCAATAACCGCCTGAACAGCAGGATCCAGTACAGGCTGAACTTCAACCAGCACTTCTTCTTCAATAGTGACTACCGGTGGCTGGGTTTCTGCAGTGGTTGGCTCTTTCTTGGAAGCACATCCTGCCAGCCAGATAGCAGCGACAGCCAAAAAAGCTGCTTTAACAACATTGGCAATTTGCATTTTCAACTCCAATCATTCTCTACGGGATTTCAAAAAATTGTGCAGTACACTATCAGAACTGAGGTCGCCCGACTAGCCCGAATACCAAGGGATGATAAGGTTTCCTCAAAGAAAGCGCTACCAAAAAAGAAGCAGACTCAAAAAGAAGGGAGCAGAGGGGTGACCGTGTCATTCAAGCCACCCCGGCACATTAAAAAAAGCTACCGAGAGCCGATTTGACTGTCGGTTATGCTGCACCAAAGTGGTAAAAAGCACGACAAAGGAAAACCTCACCATTCAACGACCTCCTTCATTGCCTTCTCTCACTCAGTTTATGACCGGTAAACCTGGATCAATTCACTGACTCCATACACTAGTTAAGGCAACTCATAAGTGCTGGTTAAACGAGCATAGCACCAAGCCGGAAAATCAGCAGGGCAAAAAATACTATCTACTATTCACTGACAAGAACAACACCCTGCCTTTTAATCATCTGAGCTTGACGCTTGGCCCCCACGCAGGTTCCCTGACATCACCCTCTGCTGAAGGCAAACGCTGCTTAACCCGCCCATCTGCAGATACAATACCCAATTCACCATGCTTACCACCCTGAACAGAATAGATCAGCCTGCGACCACCTGGAGCAATACTGGGAGAGTCTTCCAGCTTTGAAGAGGTCAACAATCGCAGTCTATCCGAATCCAGATCAAGAATGGCAATATTAAAGTCAGTAGCTCCCTGCCCTTTGTGAACCAGGGCAAGAGACTTACCATCAGGGAAAACCTTCGCCCGGGCATTGAACCGCCCCTCAAAGGTTAGACGACGAGGCTTGCCTTGTGGAATAAATTCGCCGTTACTTTTCCGGCTGATATCCTGCTGATAAACTTGAGGACTTCCACCACGGTTAGAAGTGAAAACAATACTCTTCCCATCCGGCATCCAGTCCGGTTCCGTATCAATTCCATAATGAGTGGTTACATTAGTGATTTTATTGGATGCCAGGTCCAGAATATAAACATCTGGATTTCCATCTTTAGAAAGCACCATGGCCATAGACTTACCATCAGGCGCCCAGACCGGAGAGTTATTCAGCCCCTTAAAGCCTGTCAGCTTTTTGCGTTTACCTGTAGCCAGTTCCTGCATGTAGATAGCAGGTCGCCCCTGTTCAAAAGAAACATAGGTGACTTTAGTTCCGTCAGGTGACCAGCTTGGAGACAAAATAGGCTCACTGGAACTGAAGACTTTTCGATTTCGTTTACCATCGGCATCGGCATAATTCAGCTGGTAATCGGTTCGGTTCGCATCATGACGCTGGGCAGTGACATACAGAATCCGGGTAGAAAAATCCCCCTTCAAACCGGTAATTTTTTCATATACAGCATCGCTGATACGATGAGCCATCTCACGAAGTTGAATACTGTTTCCAGTAAAGCCACCCTTCGCTATGCGCTTCCCCCTGATGGTGTCATAAAGCTGATAGTTCATGGTGTAGGCGTTATCTTTGAGCGTTACCTGCCCCGTTACCAGGTAAGAGGCACCCAGCACCTTCCAGTCACGATAATAAACTTCAGACTCACTGGCCGGAAAACTGAGCATACTGGCTCGTGGCATCGCCTTGAAAAGGCCACTGAGCTTCAAATCGTTATCAATAATAGCCGCAGGGTCCTCCGGCAGAACTTTATCTCCTTTCCAACTGAAAGGGGACGCCGCTATCGATACAGCCTTATCATTTCCCTGAGTCACCTCAATAATAAGCTCTGCCTGAGCAACCATTCCCCAGAGCAGGCAGTAAAATAGTATTACGGTTTTAAATAAGTGCCTCATCTCACCAAATCCTTAGGGCTGAATTCAAAAGTAATTCGTCGGAAATATTGTTCAAAAATCCGCCGATCAAGGTTCTTTAACTCAGAAAAAGGGGCTGCTAAACGAACGGCCTGCATCACCGAACGATCATAGTCATCATTACCACTGGATTTCACCAGTTTGATGTCAATGATATCGCCAAAACGGGAAAGGTTAATCTGCACCGCTGCCAGCATATTGTTACGTGCACTGGGGGGCCTGTTCCAGTACTGTGAAGTCAAACTCTTAATCAATGCAGCATACTTAGCCTGCTCAAGCTGATCATGTTCAAGCTGTTGAGCTTCTTTTAGGGCCTGTTGCTCCAGGGCAAGGCCTCGCTCAAGTGCTTCCTGCTCTTTGCGCTTTTGCTCTCTCTCAAGCCTGCGCCTCTCCTGCTCCTGACGCTCACGAGCCGCTTCTTCTTTTTTACGAAGCGCCTCTTTCTTTTTTTCCTCTTCCCGCTTCAGAGCCAGCGCTTTCTGGCGCTCCTGTTCCTTTTTCTGCTGCTCAGCTTTCTTTTTAGCCTCTGCCTTCTTTTTTGCTTCGGCTTGTTTTTTAGCTTCCTCTTTTCGTTTTTTATCGGCCTGATTCTGTACAGGCTTTCTCACGGCGGGAGGCTTTGCAGCAGGTTTAGGCAGTTCTACCAGGGCTGCACTGATCGGCATCGGCGGCGTTATCTTCATACTGGAGTCAGTGCTCCAGTTTATTAAAAGCACCCCGAACATAATGGTATGCAGAGCCATAGACAGAGCTATGGCAAAACCATAGCCTTCTGTCGTTTTAGCAAGAAAGACTGGAAAAGCGCTATTGAACCATCTTTTCATTTACCGCTCTTCCATACCAACCGCCACCGGATCAGTTACCAGACCGACGTGACTGATACCCGCATTTTGCAAGCCAGCCATCAACTGCACAACCGACCCATAGGCAACACTGGCATCCCCCTGAATCAAAACCTGAATGTTTGGCCTGGCACTAACCACCTTGCCAACCTTCTCAGTCAGGGAAGATAAACCAACAGCCTTATCACGATCTGACCCAATGTCTATAAAGTAACTGCCATCAGCCTTGACAGAAACAATCAGTACCTCTTTATCCTCAGGCAGAGCAATATTGTCACTACTGGTCTTTGGCAGCTCAACCTTAACCCCCTGAGTCATCATTGGGGCACTGATCATAAAAGCTACCAGCAACACCATCATGATATCGATAAACGGCACCATGTTTATTTCAGACATGGGTTTACGACGAATTCTTACCTTTGCCATGGGTGTAAGATCCCTTATGTCCGGCTATATACTTTACGGTGCAGGATGCTCGAAAACTCATCCGCAAATGTCTCATAATTGGACAAAAGCGCTTCCACCCTTGAAGCATAACGGTTATAGGCGACAACTGCCGGAATGGCTGCAACCAGGCCAACAGCAGTGGTCAGCAACGCTTCGGCAATACCTGGAGCCACAGACGCCAGAGTAGGCTGCTGAACCACGGCCAATCCACGGAAAGAGTTCATAATACCTACCACTGTTCCAAACAGTCCCAGGTAGGGACAGGTAGATCCAACGCTGGCAAGAAAGGGAAGGTTCGCTTCAAGCCTTTCCTGCTCTCTGGAAATGGCTACCCGCATAGCTCTTTGGGTGCCTTCCATTACGGCATCAGGCGCCGCTGTACCCTGGTTTCTAAGACGGGTAAATTCGGTAAACCCTGCTTTGAAGATATGCTCTAACCCAGAGTCAGGGTGCTCATTCTGCTGCACCTCTTTGTAGAGCAGAATCAGATCCATACCCGACCAGAAACGGTCTTCAAAAGCAATCATAGCCTGCTGCGCATTCCTGAGCAGGGCTCCCCGCTGGATAATCATCATCCATGAAACGACCGATGCTGCGACCAATAACAATAATACCAGCAGCACAATCCAACTGGCGTTGCCAATCAGAGCCCATAGAGACATGCTTTCTGCCACCGACAACCTCTCTATCCATCAATGATGAAGTGGAAAATAGATTGATCATAACATCAAAAAACGAGATGGGGATCAGAACTGCCTAAGAAGGGCAACAAAAGTAAATCGTATTTCAAATATTTACCCTGTAACTCCCTGATGAATAGCATGCCAGAGCGGGGGATCAAACCAGATTTACAGAGAACCTACAGAAACCTTTACACTTCCATCCAATATAGGAATTAATGACTTTTCTACAACTGAAATACAACATGTATTCTGCTATGGACTGGAGTGAAATAAAGAGGTGTAAAGAGACTCAAGTCCCTGAACATCAAACGATTTACATAACTCAATAACTTTAGTGGGTATGCTTCCATAGCCTTGTTCGAGAGTCCAGCCCTCTGCCTGTTTCTGGAGTGACTCCAGATCGCCAATTTCAAGGGAATACTTCAATGCATTAATTATTTCTTCCATACAGTGGTCAGAGAGAAACGAGGGTAACCGCTGATCATCGGCTTCTTCTAAATGATGATGAATACAGATAAATAACTCATCAAAGTGGACAGGCTTTGCAATAAAGCCACAAAAGCCCGCATCAGCAATTCTCATTCTTGTCTGCTCGGAAACACTGGCAGAGATAGCCATAATCTTTATTGACCGTTGCCTGGTAATGCCATGAATCGCCCTTGCTGCATCAAAACCATCAAATCCCGGCATACGCAGGTCCATTAAAATCAGGTCATAGCGGTTGGCTCTGCATTTTTCCACAGCTTCAAGTCCACCCTCTGCCGCATCGACATGAAAAGATTTAGACTTAAGCGCCTTAACGAGCATATCTCTATTATTAAAGCTATCGTCAACCACCAGAATCTGACGTTTACTAAATAGCCCTCCTTCTATGCCAGTGGGAATCTTCACAGAGGATGGGACTGTCTCACCATTTTTACAGCTATTCACCTGACTAACCAGGTAGGGAACACTGAAGTAGAAATTACTCCCTTTGCCAACCTCGCTTTCAACCTGAAGCTCTCCCCCCATGGCCTTCACAAGCCTATAACTGATTGACAGCCCCAAACCAGCGCCTCCACACTCCTGCCCTTTCTTTAATTGAGTAAACGGCTGAAACAGTTCTGCCATTTCGGCAGATGAAATCCCGGGTCCACTATCGAGAACTTCAAACTGAAGCCTTTCATCCTTTACCCGAACATTCACACAGACGCTGCCAGAATCAGTGAACTTTACAGCGTTCCCAATCAAGTTAATCAGCACCTGACGAAGCTTGATATTATCACCAACCAATTCAGGTTGAACGGATTGACTGATATCTACTAGTAATTCTACTCCTTTGGCTCTTGCGACTTCACGGACATTGGCAAATACCATATCCAAAGTAACTTGAAGATTAAAAGGAGCCAAATGGCTTCTCACAATACCACTTTCAATCTTGGTGATATCCAGAATGTCATTGATCATCGTAAGAAGGTGCAGGCCACACGCTTCAAGCGATGAAAGGCTTTCTCTGTATTTATCAGGGATATCACTGTCCGTTAAGAGTAGCTGCGCATAACCAAGCACTCCATTAAGCGGGGTTCTGAGTTCATGACTAATATGAGATAAGAACAATGACTTTGCCTGACTAGCCTTCTCTGCAGTTTCTTTAGCCTTCAGCAACTCCCCCTCTATCTGTTTTCGTTGGGTAATATCTCGAAACACGATGGAGATGATCAGACCATCAGCAGTAGTCAGAACATTACTGGATATTTCTATGGGAAACCCATAGCCATATCTATCAAAGCCACGAGAAAGGGTTGCATCCAGGCAATGACTTTCAACGCTGTCAGAGCCTGGTTCCAGTTTTTTCAGCAGTGCCAGCTCTGAGCGGCATTCAGGATCAATTAGCAGCGCTAATGGCAACCCCAGCAAATCACATTCATGATAGCGAAACAGATCCTCCACCCTGGAATTTACCAGATTGATTACACCCGAACTGTCTGTAATTACAATAGCATCGGGTGAGCCTGCTATCAGGGCCTTGAATTTTTCTGTATCACGAACACGATGGGTAATATCATTACCCATACCTTCTATACTATGAACTGGCTGATTAGATTTTTTCTCTGTCAAAGCATCTTTATTTGAATGCCCTGCACAACTCACTTCAATACAACGTATAGAACCATCCTTATGAGACATTTCCAGATCAAACGTCTCCTGCCAGACGCCTTTTGGCAATTGATTGAGAACTTCTTTGAAAGAATCATTAATCACGGATTCAGTCAGAAAATTTTGGATTTTACCGGAAAACTCCTCCTCGCTGAAACCAAGTACTGAGACAATCGATGGACTTACATAAGTGATGATACCGGAGCTGGTCAGATGAAAGTAGAAATAACTTCCTCGCAACTGCTGAACAAGGCTCCCCATATTATGGGCCCTAACCTTTTGCAAGGCCTCTTCTCTATTTAAAAGGCGCTTCTTTAGCCTGACAAAACTCCTGCTCAGACTGACAGCCTCATCTTTTGAGTCTGAAGAACTATCACCCATATCTCCAGGCGAGGAGCCAAAGGTATTCATTTGATTTTTTAATTCATTTAAAGGCCGGGTGATTCGCCCAGATACAATCCAGAGGCAAACTATCGACAAAAACATTGCCAGCCCAATCAAACTTGCACTCAATACTGCCTGTCGAATCACTGGCTTCATGATATCACTTTCAAGAATGCTATAACTGAAGAACCAGCCTACAGATTGAATTGGAACAGCCGTATGCCATTTATAGGTATTCCTGGTAAAAATTCGAACACTAGCGGATTCTTTTTTATTGACAACATGATTTAAAATATCTTTTAAAAATCCACAGGGCATTTCAGGATCAGGAGGATTTTTAACGGGTCGAAAAAAAAACTGTGCAATGGGGTTTGAAAACTCTGAAGGAAAGAAAATTTCACCATACCCCTGGCACGGACCTAAACGTGAAAATCTTTCGACTGTGCGATATCTGGGTAAAGATATGCCATTAGCATAGACAATATTACCCTCTGAGTCGGCGATTATAATACGTGTTCCTGGATCCGACTTTATTGGATGATCGATCAGTTTTGATCCATCAATATCAACCCTTAAAAAGCGAACCAACCCAGCACCATCATCTGAAACTTTTATCAACAAGGAGGTATAAAAATCAAAATTCCCTACCACCTCAGTATTTACGTACCAGTTATAACTATAATCTGGACGATCAATAATAGATAAAAATATTGATTCAGGTAACGAGTAATGCTGACTCACATCACTAGCAATAAACTGTTGATCGTCCCTTTTCCAGTAGATAGATGCTTCATCCCTTATAGCCCGACCCTCAGCATTCTGAAAGCTAATAACGGCTATTGATTTAATTAAAAAAACATCTCCAAATAGTGCAGAAATTTTAGAAGTAAGATTGTCAACAGAATGGTTTTCAACGGATAAAGACAGTGCCTGCCCAGCATGAATCACATTATTAATATTTCCATTAATTAACGATGCATAGTGCAACGTTTGATTTAGATGCCTAAGACCAATCTCTGCAGATGCAGCACGAAAAGAGAAATATAAAAAAACAAAAGTAATGAAACAGTAAAAAACCAAGGCTGGAAACAAATTAAATAGTGTAATCTTCTGCCTGATTGATGATGACATAAATAAAATTCATTGGAAACAACGAGTACTTTTTATTAAACAAAAAGCACTAAAAAAATAAAAATCATAACAATATCTTATATTATATCAATCAAAATAACACCTGAAAAGGTAATTTTATATGCACACGCATAAATATTTTAATTAAATAACAGACATTTGCAATCCCAGAAAAAGCAAATTTACAGAGATACAGGAGCGGGTATACCAACTTAATCAACCAAAACACACAACACTGAAATACATTAAAGAACAATAAACATCTATTATTGTTTTCACCAAGAAAACCAAGCTTTAGCTTTGCAATTATTCAGAAATGTCAATTATTTTATTTTAAATAATCATATTCCATTTACTACTACCGAGAAGTAGCCTTGGTAATTATTTTCATCACAACTAGCCAAGCAATAATAGTTAAGAAATTCAGTCACTCCCATCTCTTTTACCAAATACCATATCTTCAAGCTGTAACGAAGGATATTCATCAGGTTCCGGAACACCATATTCTTGGTAAAACTGTGCAGTAGTAGAATCCTCTCCTCCCCACGGGTGTTCTTTATTTTTATCATCTAAAAAAGCTTGTGGATCACTAGAGCAACAATCTTCCTGTGTCAGCTGATGCACCTTTTCAGGAAGCTCTTGCAAATAAAAAGTACCCGAAGAAAATCCCATTGCACCCCGAAGGAATATAGAATCAACCTGTGAATTACCAGTAGTACTCTTACGAATACTATTCTTAAGATTTGTCACACTAACAGGCCCACTAAACGTCATATAGGATACCTCTAGCTCTCCTCTTTCTACAACACGATGCATCCAACATGAAAATTTTCCACCTATGGGAGAAAACATAAAAATATATAGTCTCTTAGGTCTATGCGCCTGCAACTCTACATGATCATCATCTAGATACATATCAAAATATGCTCGTAGAAGTGGCATAAAAGGAAAGATATCACTCGAAGACAGGCTCATATTAATACGCGCATGGCTATCTGGCGTCCACTCGACACAATTCATTGGCATCCAACGAGTAATCATTTTAAGAAATTCTGTATCAGTTAATTTTCTTTCACCTTTTACAGAGTTGACCCTTTCAATTCTATTCATATATAACCGCTTGCATAAAATCAATATCTTTTCAAAGCAAGATTTTCCAGAAACACTAACATCAGCTGCATATTCTATCGGTAGAGATGATGTAAAGTCATAAGATCTTACTTTTCTGCAATATTCTTTAAAACAAACGGCAGACCAATGAAAATCACTCACATCATCCATCAAATAGGGTCTATTAATATCATGAATTACAAGTATCATTGTCCCAGGATTCATAAATCCAAGGAGTCTATTTAACCCTTCTTCACCCGAGTGCTCACGCAGTTCAAATGTATACTTCCCCCCAGAATCCAATGCCCATCGGTAATAAGATGAACTAACCTGCTTCTTATCACCAAAGAAAAGTTTAATTACCAGCAAGTCTATTTTTGTTGAGAAGTAATTTCTTATTGATCCAATATTTCCTAGATATACCTGATCTTTGACAGCCCCCAGCTGATAATCTAACCATCTAGAAAAATCTGTAAGAGATGGGATTTCTCTCGCTGTGCATAATACCTCACTAGTGCTATTCAACCACTCCAAAAAAGATGACTTAAATTTTTCTACACTTTCAAACTTCAAGCTCATCCACAGTACTTCCAAGCCTGACTCAGATAAATAATTACTTAACCATTGAAAAGCAACCTCATAAAACCCATCATTTTCACAACCTGGCCTCGCTACAAAGTGAACAACCTCTCTACATGTCATATTTTCTAAAAGACTCACGACCTCACTATTCTGAAACACCCCTTTATTATCAACACCTTTTGAAAGACACCACATTTTTGTGACTTCTCTTGTAGAAATTGCCCCCTCATCTCTTCTAATTTTACCTAGATACTCCGTGACAACATTTGCCAAAATCTGCAACCTATCAACTTTATTTTGATACCCTAACCGAGCAGGTTCTGGATAACCAACAGGTCTAACCTCGTCCTCCCGCATAAACTTTTCAAAAGCCTCTGTCGCTTTTTGATAAAAAGTATCACGAATGTCACCATCAAAAACATCAGGTACCATATTCATACCGGAAAACGCAAGCCACCAAGTCATAAACTCATCATTTTTTGCTAGAATCCTTGACATCCTGCCTACCACACTTGTTAATACTGCATTTCTATTTTCAAGTTCATTATTAGTAATACATTTTCTCTCGTATATTTTAAGCTGCTTCTCAAAATTAGACTTATTGTTATTAGACATAGCCATCACAAATAGCTTTGCCATATTAGGGTAAGTTAGTTTTCGGTGAAAATTCTGCCTACTTTCAAACCACTTCATAATACATTGATTACCCGGAATAGGCTGACCATTAATAGTAAGCATTGCCGGTGCAATATCAAACAATATGAGCTGACGTCGTTTTTTATCAAATGCAAGATTGCCTGCATTACCATCAACATTACACTCCATCAAACTTCTTACACCGGGAACCCTCATGCTTTCATTAAAATCACCAAAAACATCGATGATATAAAACATGCCCTCAACGATTTCCTCTTTAAGCTCATCCCTCTCATTTGGATTTTCTAAAATATATTGAACCATTTGCTCTTCACCATACAATCTCTGCATTCCAGCAAGCAATACAATATTAGAACTCTCTATTGAACTACATTTTGTATAATTTAAAAACTTCTCACCCTCGGTCTGAACACCTACTCCTAAATTTCTTTCATCCTCATCTGAAAAACCTGACTCCTCATCAAAAAAGACAGGCATAATAGGAAATACTGCCAAATCCTTTATTGCTTCGCACTCTGATACAGTATGAGTTCTATCGATGGTTTGTTTAGAGCTATCTTGATGGTTGCTATTACTTCCAAGAACATCAAATGGTGATTCTCTTTCTTGCTCACTATCAACTGCAAAATATTTTGTCTGACTAAGACGAGCATCCATTCTACCTGCTCTCTGAACTCTTGTTTTATCAATATTTGCATACCAATAGAAAACCACCTGTAAGACTGTCTGAGCAAGATCTAATGTATTTTTTGCTGCTCTGGCCTCTAAATAATTCATTTTAATGGGAAGAAGCTTAGCAACCGTGCTCGGATTCTTCCCATTCACACTTACTCTTTGAGCAATGCCTCTTCCAAGAAAATCACCAGTAAAAGCATTATCTTCTGGCGCACTTGGCTCCATATTTGTAACCAGGGGAACGCCCTCCGCTAAAAACATACCCCAGTTCTCAGGATTATCTATCGTTCCGTCCTCATTTCTTTTAAATCGTTTTATAGTTGCCGGAAATTCTTTTCTCTCATCAATAATATTATCCAGTCTGATTGCTATCAGCCTTACAATTGGAAGTTGAAACTCAATATAAATATCTTTAGTTCTATGTAAACATATTGATAAAAATGAAACTGGAGGATCACCATCATCAGTAACTATTCGATATCCAGCATCACCTGATATTCTCTGGTCTTCAGGAAGCCCACTCCTCAAACGAATTAAAAAGCTGAGCTCATCTCCATCCTCGCTATTGTCAAACAACTCAAGACGTCTGCATATCAAATCAAATAGTGCATTATTATTTATTTCGTTATTTCGATTTATAGTTATACTACGATCTAAAGAAGCACTAACACCAAGAAAATGTTTATCATCAGGATTAGATTTACTCGCCATTTGGTTAAACCGTTCAAAGTCTTTATCAAAGACATTTTCCATTTCCAGCCCAGGTGTTTTCATTAAAACAGGCACTGAATCATAAAAATACAATTTCAGTGAAGAACTATTTAACCTATCAAGCTCTAATTTTGCTCTGTATATCCGCCCTTCTATAAGAGTTTTCTGATCAAATAAATCATAGATTTTCCTTATCAGCGTATTATCAGCCCTTGTGACATATACTCCATCTGGGTTTTTCTCTCCCATTAACTCATCCACGATGCCCATTATTAACTGAAAATTCTTAAGCTGCTCATACCTCAGCCTATAATCGTCTTCATTACCAGTACTGATCAAAGGTGTAGCATCAATCCTCTCACTGTGTATCCGATCCCGCTTACCCACACCATGAACTCTTAATTTACCACTCTCAAACGGTCCACAAGAGTCTAAGAAGCCCTTAGCAGTGACCCCGACCTCTGTATCCTTGAAGCGATGCTGAGCAGACGCCTCCTCAACCTTTAATTTTCCTTCATCTGTTGTGGCAACGCTCTTCTGACCTGCATGTTTTTCTACAGCAAATGCCTTTCCCGATAAATCATGACAACTTCGTGGATCAATGCTACTAACCGATACCAGCTCTTCGCATTCTACTTGGATTTTTGCACTTTCTGACCTGGGCAAATAACCAGGATACCCTGGTGCTCTACTGGCTTCAGAGAAACCCACAACCGAAACGTGATGATGGCCCCATGTCTGCATACAATCACTGTAATCACACTCCAAAGGACTAACTTCTGCCATTGGTTGTTGCATGCACTTACCATTGGTCGCTTCAGGAGAACTACTAACCACAAGTTCAGAGTTCACAGAAGCTTTATCACTTTTTGGAGACGTCTGCTTCGTAACAGAACAAGGTTCCAAACTAGCCTGCACTCTACGTACTCTCCATGTGGACGGCGCCTCCCCTTTTTTTTCAAATGGAGAACCAGCTTCGGCTGATACCGCCCCTGCAGATGGAAAATTTGATGCAGAAGCCACATTCACAGCTGGTTTCAGACCGTCAGAATGCATCCTGTGCTTCCTATCAGTTTCAATTCATGTAAGGTGCCTTCCCCGTTAATCAGTATAAGTTTTCTTTCAAAACTTCGATTTAATTACTCAAGAAAGAGCAGCCTAAATTACGAATATAATAAGTTAATTTTTGAAGAGTGCTTTTTAAAATGGAGTTTTTTTCCAGCTGTGTAATGCTTTTTTTAAACACCTTTAGAGCCAAAAAAATTGCAAAATATCGAGAATATAATGCACATCATACACACTTACCTACGAGCCTATCTCATTTCATTCGGCAATTGAAATACGTCTGAGAATCTTCAGCTTTACAACGACTACCTCTAAAATTTAGCATCAATTTACTGATTGCCTATACAACACAGTTCCAGCCCAGATGCTGGAACTGTACGGGTAGAGAGCATTGATTAAACAATAGCCATATTGCAAAGCAGACTAGAAAGCTGATTATTCAATAATGAACGAACTCAATAATAATTTCTTTCTCAAAGACCTGCTCTTTTGCCAACCACACATCTACTCTACGAAATCAAAACCAAAGTGCAGGTAGGCATTTTTGGTCAACACCCGTCCTCTTGGCGTCCTCATAATGTAACCCTGTTGAATCAAATAAGGCTCTAAAACATCTTCAATGGTATCCCTCTCTTCACTGATGGCAGCTGCCAGACTGTCGACACCAACCGGACCTCCATCAAATTTTTCAATCATTGCTAACAAGAGACGGCGATCCATATGATCAAAACCACTGGCATCAACATCCAGCATATTCAAGGCAGCATCAGCAATTTCACGGGTTACAGAACCATCGCCTTTTACTTCAGCATAGTCCCTGACTCTCCGCAGCAGCCGGTTGGAAATGCGCGGTGTCCCCCTTGAGCGCCTTGCTACTTCATTAGCTGCATCCATATCTATATGAACACCCAAAATTGATGCTGAGCGAAGTATTATGGTAGTTAGGTCCGCCACGCTGTAAAACTCCAGCCGCTGTACAATCCCAAATCGATCTCTCAACGGTGAAGTCAGTAATCCAGCCCGCGTTGTTGCGCCCACAAGCGTAAAGGGAGGAAGGTCCAGCTTGATAGAACGAGCTGCAGGCCCTTCACCAATCATAATATCGAGCTGATAATCTTCCATCGCCGGGTAAAGAACTTCCTCAACTGCAGGGCTGAGACGGTGGATTTCATCGATGAAAAGGATATCATTTGGCTCAAGGTTAGTTAAAAGTGCAGCAAGGTCTCCCGCTTTTTCAATAACCGGGCCAGAAGTAGAGCGAATATTGCTCCCCATCTCATTGGCGAGAATATGGGATAGCGTTGTCTTACCCAGCCCAGGAGGACCAAAGATCAATGTATGATCCAAAGCATCACCACGTTTGCGGGCGGCCTGGATAAAGATCTCCATCTGCTCCCTGACTTTGGGCTGTCCCGTATACTCGCTCAGTCTGACAGGTCGAATAGCTCGATCCTGAACCTCTTCATTCGGGCGCTCACTGGCCGAAATTAAGCGATCCGCTTCAATCATAATATTTTCCAGGAATCATCTTAAAACAGACTAACACTTACAATGCTTGATGCGAATGGGTATTCACGGATTGCCATGCTTGCCGGATATTTTGTCTAATACTAGAATCTAACAGCTCTCCGCATTATGCGGTAAACCTCTAACTTGGCAGAGTAGTCATGTCATCGTCAGTATCCTCCACCGGACTGGGTTATTCGATCCTCGCATCGCTGATGTTTGGTCTGATACCCTGGTATGTCCAGTGGCTTAACCCATTAGACGGCTCCCTTCTGTTCTGGAACCGCATTCTCTTTTCATCAATCACAGCACTGGTATCTTTACTGTTGTTGAGAAAATTTCGCCTGTTTCAGCAACTGCTCAAAGAACCAGTAAATATGTTATGGCTTGCAGCTGGCACTTTACTGGCAGGCTTTCAATGGTGGCTGTTTGTCTGGGCTCCAATTAATGAGCGGACGACAGAGCTTTCTCTGGGGTATTTTCTGCTGCCACTAACATTGGTTCTGACCGGCCGTGTGGTGTATGGGGAAAAATTAAGGCCTTTGCAACTGACAGGAGCAGCTCTCGCGGCCATTGGTGTTGCTCATGAGATCTACCAGTTCGGCCGCCTGTCCTGGGTTCCGCTTGCCGTTGCCGCTGGCTACCCTCTTTATTTTCTCATTCGCAGAAAAGTGAAGGTACACACCCTGGCCTGCTTTATGTTTGAAAACCTTTTACTGCTTCCGTTCGCGATCTTTGCTATCGCATCCGATGAAGGCTTCCTCCACACGCTTTCAGCAAACACCGATCTCTACTACTTACTTCCAGGACTTGGCATACTCTGCACTCTGGCCATGCTGATTTATGTAGCGGCTTCCAAGGCATTACCCGTCAGCCTGTTCGGTCTTCTGAGTTACTTGGAACCCGCCATTATCTTTATGGTAGCCATATTCATTCTGAAAGAGCCGTTATCGACTTCACAATGGGCTACTTATGGTTTCATCTGGCTGGCAACGGCGATCATTTGCATTGACTCCATTCGTATTGTCCACAAACCAGCTATTGCCAGCAGCTCTTAAATCATACTTCTTAAAGCCTGTCGTATAACTTCTTCACTGGACAGGCCTTCAACTTTAATTCGACCGATCACTTTACTGGCTTCCTGAGGCTTATAGCCAAGTGCAACCAGCGCACTGACGGCTTCCTGCTCAGTATCTGCAATCTGCTTTTCAGCAGCCTGCCCCAAGGGAGTCCCACTCAAACCATCATAGGCTGCAGCGGTGTTATCCCATTTCGACAGCTTATCCCTTAATTCAACGATCAGCCGTTCTGCCGTTTTCTTACCGACTCCAGGCAACTTCACCAAAGTAGAACTATCACCATCATGCACGCAGCGTATGAAGTCAGAAGCATCTATTCCAGACAACAGGGTCAAAGCCAGTTTTGGACCGACGCCATTCACTTTTATTAATGTGCGAAACAGTTCCCTCTCCCTTGCGTCACTAAAACCATAAAGCAGCTGAGCATCTTCTCTTACCACAAAATGGGTATACAGTGTTGCTTCAACACCGGTCTCCGGCAAGCGATAAAACACTGACATTGGCGCTTCAACTTCATAGCCAACACCACCCACCTCAATTAATAGATGGGGCGCTTGCTTTTCCAGCAAAATACCACGAAGTCTGCCTATCATAATCACGCTACTCTTCTAACGACTTAACAGCCGACGATTTCTTCTCCCGGTAGCACCTGCCATCCTGATCAGGCTAGCACGGGTGTGAGAGTGGCATAGTGCCACCGCCAAAGCATCAGCAGCATCCGCCTGAGGCGTTTTATCAAGTCTCAGTATCGACACAATCATATGCTGAACCTGCGACTTTTCTGCTGAACCCTTGCCAACTACCGCTTGTTTGACCTGCCGGGCAGAATACTCAGAAACCTCCAGACCATGATTCACTGCAGCAACAATAGCAGCCCCGCGAGCCTGACCAAGTTTCAGTGCAGAATCTGCATTCCGCGCCATAAAGACCTGTTCAATGCCTACCGACTGAGGGTTATACATTTCAATGACAGAATTAATCCCCTGAAACACCTGTAAAAGCCTTTCTGGTAATAGCCCATCCTGTATTCGGATACAGCCCGATGCCACATATTTACAATGAGATCCGATCTCCTCAATCACTCCATACCCGGTAATCCTGGACCCGGGATCAATACCCAACAAAATGGCCATTCCATTCCTGTTCCAAATGTGTCGCTTCAAAAGAATACTGTATATACATACACGTTTCCAGCACTTATCCGCTATTACAATTTTGAAACACTGCATTACCAAAATACGCTACGAAAGCAACCTTCTCCGACTTACCCTTGAACGAGAGTATTAGGGAGTCAGCTTGCCAGATGAATAATCAAGTAAAAACATTACTGACCATTGCCAGCGTCACCCTGGCGCTTTTTTTGATCACGCTGGCTTTTAATCTGTAATAAAAAACCCGGAAGAATCCGGGTTTTCGGGGAAAGCTTAGCCGCCAATATATCAGCCCAACTGCTCCATTACCTCTGCAGAAATATCTGCATTGGTGTAGACATTCTGAACATCATCCAGATCTTCCAGACGATCAATCAACTTCATAATTTTCTCTGCTCCGGCCAGATCCAACTCGGTCTGAAGTGAAGCAATCATAGCCACTTCACCACCCGCTGGTGTAAGACCTGCAGCTTCAAGAGCGTCCTTAACCGCCATGAACTCAGTCCACTCAGTCAGGACCTCAACAGAACCATCATCATTACTGACAACGTCCTCTGCACCCGCTTCCAGAGCTGCGTCCATTACCTGCTCTTCGTCGACCCCTTCCTCAAAGAAGATCTGGCCTTTACGCTCGAACAGATAAGCAACCGAACCATCAGTTCCCAGGTTACCACCATGCTTGGAAAACGCATGACGCACTTCAGCCACAGTCCGGTTGCGGTTATCAGTCAGGCACTCAACCAGAACCGCAATACCACCAGCCCCGTAACCTTCATAGGTGACCTCTTCCATATTGGAATCATCATCACCACCAGCACCTCTGGCAATGGCCCGATTAATGGTATCCCGGGTCATGTTGGCAGCCAGCGCTTTATCAACGATCGCTCTTAGCTTCGGGTTATCTTCAACCGCACCGCCACCCTGCTTTGCAGCAACCACCAGCTCACGGATGATTTTGGTAAAAACCTTGCCCCGCTTGGCATCCTGCGCAGCCTTACGGTGTTTGATGTTGGCCCATTTACTATGACCTGCCATAGAAAACCTCTATTTGAAACGCTTTACTGGCAGAAGCTCTTCGTAGGAGCGCCCTACAAAAGAGCGACTGCCATCATTAATCAGTGACTGGTCGCAGAAGCCGGATCGCGACGAATGCGCAGATTCAGATCACGGAGCTGCTGACTTTCCACTTCTCCCGGCGCCTGGGTCAGCAAACAGGAAGCTGACTGAGTTTTCGGGAAAGCAATCACTTCACGAATATTAGTAGTGCCACACAGCAACATCACCAGACGGTCCAGACCAAATGCCAGACCACCATGAGGTGGTGCACCGTATTTCAGTGCATCCAACAGGAAGCCGAATTTCTCACGCTGCTCTTCTTCCTGAATATCCAACACACGAAATACCGCCTGCTGCATATCCTGACGATGGATACGAACAGAACCGCCACCCACTTCGTAACCGTTCAATACCATATCATAAGCTCTGGACAAGGCTTGAGATGGGTTCGCTTCCAGCGCTTCCGGAGTACAGGTTGGCGCTGTGAATGGATGGTGCAATGCAGTCAGAGAACCGTTATCAGTCTCTTCAAACATCGGGAAGTCAACGACCCATAATGGCGCCCAGTCACAGGTGTAAAGATTCAAATCTTCACCCACCTTGCAACGCAGCGCCCCCAGGGCTTCATTAACGATGGTTTCCTTATCAGCACCAAAGAAGACAATATCACCGTTGGCAGCACCAATACGGGACATAATATTCAGGGTGACATCATCCCCCAGGAACTTGATGATAGGAGACTGAAGCCCCTCAACCCCTTTCTCCAGCTCATTCACCTTGATCCAGGCCAGGCCTTTCGCGCCATAGATGCTGACAAACCTGGTGTAGTCATCAATCTGCTTGCGACTCAGCTCGGCACCACCGGTGACTTTCAAGGCTGCAACACGCCCCTTTGGATCTTCTGCCGGGCCCTTGAAGACCTTAAACTCAACGCCAGCCATCAGATCAGCCACATCCACCAGCTCCAGAGGAATGCGCATATCAGGCTTATCGGAGCCAAAACGGTTCATGGCTTCGGCATAGGTCATGCGGGGGAACTCAGCGCCGAGGTCTACACCTTTCACCTCTGTGAACAGTTTTTTGACCAGAGACTCGGTAATACCCATGATCTGTTCTTCATCCAGGAAAGAAGTTTCAATATCGATCTGGGTAAATTCAGGCTGACGATCCGCACGCAGATCTTCATCACGGAAACATTTAACGATCTGGTAGTAACGATCAAAACCAGACACCATCAACATCTGCTTGAACAGCTGTGGAGACTGTGGCAGAGCGTAAAAATGTCCCGGATGAACACGGCTGGGGACCAGATAGTCACGAGCACCTTCTGGTGTCGCGCGGGTCAGCATCGGCGTTTCAATATCCAGAAAGCCATTATCTTCCATAAAGCGACGCACAACAGAGGTTGCTTTACTGCGAAGAATCAGTTTTTCCTGCATCTCAGGGCGACGCAGATCAATCACACGGTTACGCAGGCGCACATCTTCACCGACGTCGGTGTAACCTTCGATCTGGAACGGAGGGGTCTGGGCCTGGTTGAGAATCTCAACCTGCTTACCCAGAACTTCGATTGCCCCGGTAGACATATTGCTGTTCACGGTGCCTTCCGGACGCGGACGAACAATACCGGTAATTTTCAGAACGTATTCACTGCGGGCTTTGTCAGCCAGAGCAAATGCTTCTTCGGTATCGGGGTCTACCACTACCTGAGCCAGGCCCTCACGATCACGCAGGTCCAGAAAAATCACGCCACCGTGATCACGACGGCGATGAACCCAACCGCAGAGGGTGACTTCCTGCCCATCATGGGAAAGATTCAGTTCGCCGCAATAATGGCTGCGCATAATATACCTCAAATAAGGAATTCAACTAGATTTCATCCATGCAGCCATCGGGCTGACAGGAAGTTGATCAATCACTGGTTGCCGGGCAACCACCACAACTGCTCTTGCTATCTTTGGCTGGGCAGTGGTTATCACTGGAAGACAGGTTTTTCTTACTGCCTCCTTTAAAGTCGGTTTCGTACCAACCACCACCTTTCAGCCTGAAGGCCGGCGCGCTTAACAGCTTTTTCAGTGCTGCCTGGCCACAGACAGGGCAATCACTCAACGGTTCATCACTGAATTTTTGAATCGCTTCAGTCACTTCGAAGCATTGCTCACACTGATACTCATAGATCGGCATTTAAGCAGGCCTACCTTTTTACTCTCAACAGTAAGCACCATCAATATCGTATTGAATTAGGTACTTAAGTTTAGTGATTCGCAGAAAAACGGCCATTATACCCCAAAGACAGACAGAGTCAGCCGCTGTAATAAAAAAACGCACCCTGAAGGATGCGCCATAATGATGGGATCGACAAATATGAAAATTCAAACCAGCCAATCAGACATTAGGCCTCTGATCACACGTTCCTTAAACGACGGATAGCTTGCTGCGAGCGCTGTTCGTCTTCAAGAAACTCAGCCACTACCCGGTCTATCTGCTCCTGTTGTGCATAAATATCCCCGGATAACTCTTCCAGCCCGGGCAGGCTGCTGACCGCATCGTTTTCATCTGTAGCCTTGGGCAGGTCAAATCCGGAATCAAGCCCTGACTCGTCCGGCCCAGGCAGTACTGCCGCCGAAAGCTGTGAATAGTCACTGGTACCAGTATCAACATTAACGCCAACAGCCCCCTTTTCCAGATCCGGCTCCATCATATCCTGCGGGTCAGCAGCATGGTATGCCGCCAGAATTCCCTGCGCGATATGATTAAGCTGCTCACTGGTGACGTCTGTAGCACTCTGCTCTGTCAAGGCTCCAGCCCCGATCTCCACTACAGGAGTTTCGGAATCCGACTTTTTGAGCGACGGCAAATTTTTCGTGGATAACCTTGAGTCTCCGACAAGGCGATATTCCCGGTTAATTTTCTCGTTCAGGGTCTGCACCGTTTGCTGCTTCTCCATTAACACTTTCAGATCTTCCCGGGCAAGGAAATTCCTGATCTCTTTTAACTCCCTCCTCAAATCATCAACCTTTTCTTCCCCGGATTCCACTGAGGCCTTATCAGGAGCCCTGACCAACCTCACTGACATCATATCCATAAAAACATCAAGTTCCTTTGCCATTAATCCAGAGAGTTGCAAAGCCTCCAGCGTACTGTTAAGTTGTGCAACCTGTGCCTCTTGACTCGACACTTTACTATTTAATTCAACAAGCTCAGATTCTATAGATGCAATCAACGATCTCAAAGAATCTATTTCGTCTGAGTAAATACCCAATAAATCAACGTCTTCGATAAAATTAAGACGACTATTACTCTCATTAACCAGTGTTTGTTTTTCTGACTGTTCACTTTTCAAATTACTCAACTCACTCTGCTTTACCTTGATTGTTTGACCCAGTTCCGGAATCTTCATTTTCTGGTCACCCAACGCCTCCTGATCACTGAGCACACCTTTAATAATCAAGGTGTTCATCAGTGCTCTCATATCGCTGACCTTACCCCTCATAACCATCAGTAACGTCTGGGTGGAGGATACATTATCACCGTCTGATGCCAACAGTGATTCGAAGGTTTTCACCAGTGCTTCAAGCCTCGCCAATTTCGCCTGCTGCAGATACTCTTCACTGAGGATTCCCTGGGGAGCAGGTCCCGGTAAGAGACTCGGCTCTGCCTGCAGAGCTCCTGCCTCTGCATATGAAAGTGAATTCTCAACACTAAAACCACTGCTGAGCGAACTGGCAGTACTGACCGAAGTTACCCCATCCGCCGAAGCGGGGACAACTGCGCCTGATTGGGCTGCACCTGTGCTATCAATAGGATTTGACATTATCTACTCCCCATCGTTACGTTGCCGAGCGATCCGGGCCAGAAGCTTTCTGGCATGATGACGATGCCCCTGGTCACATTCAACATTGGCAGACCGGGCCAGAACCTTTTTCAACATGCTTTCAGCTTCAAACCAGCATTGCATTTCCATAAAACATTTGGCCTTCACCAACGATGCGCCCGGGTCATGATGATCCAGCTTGTCGGCATACTCCAGAGTTGCCAACGCCTGGGCAAACTGAGAAAGCTCATATTGAGATAACCCCAGACCAAGAAAGTAGGGATAACTGGTATGATCAAGCAGGCAAAGATATCGAAAAATCTTTAATGAATCGTTAAATTTTCCTGAATTAAATCGCGCAAAGGCCACTCTATACACCGCATCAAGCTGGCTCTGGTCCATATTACGAAGTTCTTTCATGGTGCCGCCTTTAGCCAGATAAGCAAGCCAAAGTGGCGCCGGGGACGGCTGGTCAGCCTTATTATCCATAACCCTCGAAAGCCTCATCCCTGATAAAAAGATTTACGATATTATTCAATTATAACCAGTTTATGTTTACTCCCATTGTTCATTAGTCTTAGCAAAACAAAGAAACCAAAGAACATAATTAAAAATCAAAAACTTATAAGTATTTTTTGTTTTTTAATTATTTTAGATTCACTCACAAAAATAAAGATTGAAAACTTAGCAATTAATGCTTAATTACTATCTGATAGCTGACAAACCCTGTTATCAGCTTTGATTATATAGGCTGTTTTTATTATTCCATTATCAATTTCCCGCTATTGATTCCTTTTATCTCTTCAACAAAACAGCATTAAATAAAATCATAATCGGGAGTTCTATTTTGATGAATGACCACAATGTAGGGACACCATCTGGACAGCTTGTCAGATTTATTGCATTTGTTGCCATAGTTGTGGGTACAACCCCTTTTTTTATTGCGATGTCGAAAGCAGCTGAGAGTTATCAGGATGATACCTGGCACTTACATCTCGATAATATAAACTCTCAATACCCGCCTGAGCGTTTCACCATACCCCGGGAGTATTCACCCAACACTTCTCTAACTTCGAATTCCAGCAGCAACGCCTTTTCCATCATGCCTATTCGGCTGACTGTCAATGATAATTCCGAAAGAGCGCCCATAACAGGAGCAGAATTCAGTTTCCAGCATAATGAACTGGGTTCCAGACTGGCTTATGCAGAAAACGATGCAGATGTCAGGTTTTATTTTGCCAACCTGAATTACCTGGTTAGCCTGAGCAATAATTCAAAACTATTACTGGATGGACAGTTTTATCGAGGGCAGGAAAGCAGTAACCCTAAGAACAGTACACTGGCAACGGGGAGTTCTGATACAGAAGCAAACCTATACAACCTCAACGCACAGCTAACCATCAACCAGCTATCCCTGAGCGCTTCGTTCAGCCAGGTGGATGCTCAGAAAAAAAATACGCTGGGTGCATTTGACTACTCCGCTACACACCCGCCTAGTCCTGACGTGAATAGCACTGGCTACTGGACCCGAAGACAGATATCAGACTTTAACTTCAACGGTGAAAAAGTCTGGCAGGCGGGCATTGCCTATAACTTCCATCATATTGGCGCACCGGGGCTAACGCTGGGTTATACCTATACCTATGGTAACGATATAAAAATCAATCATCCGGAATTTTCTGAAAAATACAGAGAGAGTGAACACAATCTTGAGATTGGCTATTTATTTCAAAAAACCCAACTAAAGGGGCTTGGCCTGAAGCTTCAGTATGCACAGTATCTGGCAGATAAAGCACTGAGTGAAATAGGCAGTTCGGAAAATGAAATACCGCCTACAAGTGGCAACTCTGATTTAAGAGTGTATCTGGATTATTCAGTCAGTATCTTTTAAACAAAAAAAGAGGGCTAAAGCCCTCTTTTTTTAACTTAAGCTATTCACTGCTTAGAATGCAGCAACAGAGTAAGTCAGGTACAGACGGTTGATACGTCTGCATCATACAGAGTATCGCATCACGAATCCCCATCAGTAGCAGCTTCGCCCTGAGCACGGTAGTTCACGTACAACCAGGCTAAAGAAAGCCCTTCCAGGGAACCATCAAAAGCATAAGAGACATAGCTGCCATACTCACGACGCTTGAAGTCATTAATCTCTTCAGCATCATCACCCTTGGCATACCAAACATCCCAGCTAAACCTTCAAGCCCCTGGTCAGCGAAGTTATAGCCTCCATTAACCAAATACGCTTTTTCGCCAGCCAGAGAATAGTCTTCCCACTGAGCAAGGCTGGAGTTAAAGTTGTCATTATTGCCATCTACATAGCTGATCAATGTAATCGCCATCTTTGGTCTTGTTATAACCCAGACCAACATAAGCATTTCCATAGTTATAAGTAGCATTCAGGTTATAATATTTGGCTTTGTAATCAGCACCAATCTCATCATCAGCTGCTGCTAAATCACCATTAGCCTTGGACTTACCGTAACGAACATCCATATCTACAGAGCTCATATCATCAAGCTCAAAGCTATAACCCGCTTTCAAGAAAAGCTGCTCAATCAGTTCTTTAGATTCACCGTATTCAGCAGTCAGCTCTAGACCTTCATAGCTGTAATTACCACCAAGGATTCGAACATTTGTCAACCTTGTTGTCATTCACCGTCATCAGTAAGATCATTGCTAAAGGAAGAATCATTACGGTCACTAAACCCAGTGATTTCGGTAAAGTACAGGTTGGCACCTTCGAAACCTAGCGGACAGATCATAACCTGTAGAACTTGCACCCAAGATACGGGAGCCAGAGTCAGCATAAGTCTCGGTACTACGCTTTTTAACACCAACAGAACCTGTCCAGATCCACTCCACTGAAAGGTGTGTTTGCCTTCAGGTAAGCTTGCTGGAAACCAGAGATAGAGTTGGAGTTAACAAGTGTATCATTGTCGCCGTCTAAGTCGGCATCAATATAAGAACCTGCGACATTGGAAGCTGAGTAATTCAAGCCTTCTTTAATTTTCAAAGGACCTGCGTAACCCAACAGTAACAACAGCACCGACCAGATCATTTACATAACCAGCTATCAAAGTCAGCAACCAGACCATGAGCCCACTCATTACGCTCATAACCATCGTCACTTTTAGCTTACCATTCTTTCCAGTAGTAGTTCTTATAGGTAAACGTCAGACTTGGATCCATTGTCACAGCTTCGGAGGCCTGAACAGAAGTAGCTGCTACAGCCGCAGCAACGGCTACACCCAGTGCGCTTTTAGCGAGGGTTTTCATAATTGGAATTGCTCCCTGTGTACTTTGTGTTGTGTTTATTATTGCGACCATCACCAACTGACATAAGCAGTTCCCCTTGGCGATATACGTCCTTTTCGCAATGTGAAATCATTTTTCTATAACGCCGATCAAATTGCAACCATAAAAAAAGGGACGTTATCGTCCCTTTATTAAACTTCTTTAAGTTTGCCTCCTAATCTACGAACTATGAAGTGGCAAACTCCTTTAACTTTTTCAACGGCCTTACCTTAACCTGAATAGAGGCAGGCTTGGCTGGCACATCCATCAGTTCACCCGGTTTGAACGGATTAGGCACACCTTTTTTGGCTTTTTGAGCAGGCTTTTTCTTAGTCACAATTTTTAATAGTCCGGGCAGTGTAAACTCACCACAGCCCCGTTTTTTAATATGACGCTCAACCAGCTCCCCCAGCTCCTCCATTACAGAACCGACTTGCTTCCGACTAAGTCCGGTATTTTCTGCAATCTCTGAAAGCATCTGGGTCTTGCTGTATTTTTCCTTGATTGCGGACGCTTTTTTAGCAGCCATAGTCATACTCTCCTGATGAAAATTCCCTTTAAGCCTTCCCTTTAAACCAGGGCATTCAGTGCTTGCCAATGTTTATGCTGCTGTCTGAAATAAAGCGAACTGCTTTTTTCCAACTAACGGCAACGATCAGCTACTGCATTATCTGCCACGGCAACAGGCGGATTTCGTACCTCCATTCTCAATAAGACACTTTCACGGTGTCTTATCACTCCATGAGCACAACTTCATCTAAAAACAACCAACAACCTCTAAATAATGTATACAAGACCACAAACTGCAATAGAAGGCGGTAACAGTAGATATTCAAGGTACTGAATACCACTATAATATTGGTATTTTTCCACGTCGAGCATTTTTTGCCAAAAGATTCACACTTAAATAACAGACTCAATCAAGCTGTTAAGTAGGCAACTCAAGACCTGACAACGGTATTTATAGATTTATCTCAGTATGGAGAAGTTACCATTGCACTATCCTGAGTCAGGTCAAGCCTTCAATAAATCCGTCAATATTTGAGAAAAAAGCACCATAACGGTACATTAACCTCTGACACTGGAAACCATGTGTTCCATCAGAATAAGTAGCACAACGTGTTTTGTCGGGCTCAAGTTGTAACCAGAGGGCTGTTGAAGTAGTACTGATTCAAAATGTACGACAGCTTTACAGCAGATATTGTTTTCACAGGTAACTGTAGTTCAGAAATGCTTACTCAAAGAAGGGCTCGATGTTTTCAACTGATACTGATAACAAATAAAGGGAACATGCCTTGAAACATTTAAAACTCTTTCACCTCCTTACGGGCCTTTTGGCATTTATTCTCGTCATTGCCAGCATCACCGGGCTGTATCAACCATCCCCTGCAACTGCTAACCCAAGCAATCCTGTTATTCCGTTGCTGCTTATGGCCGCCCTGGTTAATTTGATGTCAGGAGCCTACCTTAGCAGACGAAATGGCGTTCACCGATGGCTCCAGATAATCGGATCAATCCTGCTATTATCTGCGATTGCCGCTGCTGTGGGCTTCGCCTATAACAATACCCTGATGATTTCCGGAGTTACGCTTGACCAGATTACCCTGTTTACGATCAGTTCCGGCACCCTGTTTCATGTGTTAGCCAGTCTGAACAACCTGTTTGCCTCACAGCCTGAGTTTTTGGACAACTCTGACTGGGAAAACCATGACCGGGAAACCAGTGGCCGGGAAACCGGTTCTGTCAAATGGTTCAATGTCACTAAAGGGTTTGGCTTTATCACTCGAGATGTGGGTGATGATATATTTGTACACTATCGCGCCATTCGTGGTGAAGGCCACCGTACCCTGAGTGAGGGTCAACGAGTAGAGTTCACTGTGGTAGAAAAAGACAAAGGACTTCAGGCGGAAGATGTGATTGCCGCACCAAAAGGCAGATAGGCTTATCTTTTGGCTGGAGGCACCCCGCCACCAGCCAAAAGAATCAAAAGCTCATTGAATTACTATCAATAGTGAGGAGGAGGTATCTCTTCCTGACTTTCCAGCTGTTCAGCAGCCATCTCTTCAAATTGCTTTTTCAGCTGAGCAACGGCCTCCGTCAACCGCTCAATATCTCTCTGCTGCCGAGTCACCACTTCATTCAACTGTCCAATCGTATCTTCCTGGTAACTCAACTGGGTTTGCAGCTCAAGCAGTTCGTCTTGCATAATTTGATACTCCCACAGGCAGCCAGCCAAACCACTTCCAGCAGATAAAAAAGACTGAGAAGCTCCACCTAAAGAGCAACTGGAAGTGGATTAATGTGCGCAGTCTACTCCTTGAACTTCAGCCTTCCAAATTTACCTTGCTTCACCCCTTATTTGATCAAGAGCAGGCCCAGTGAAAAGGTTCCAAAGCAGCTATTCCGTCTTTCAGCTTTCTCATAAGCTCCGAAAGTTCTTCAGCGGTATAAGGCTGAGCAGGTTGTTTACCCCATACCGGCGCCGGCCATGCCGCGTCATGGCTATAGCGAACTACATGATGAATATGGAGCTGTCGAACGACATTCCCAAGCGCTGCGACGTTCATTTTTTCTGCTGAGAACAACACCTGCAGCATTTCTGCAAGAAAAGATGACTCAAAAAGCAGTTGTTGCTGGGTAGTTTCATCCAATTGATAAATCTCTTCAGCCCCCTGAATACGGGGCACCAGAATAAACCATGGGTAATGGCTATCATTCATCAGCAGCAATCGAGAAACGGGAAAGTCACCAACCACTACACAATCTTTTGCCAGCCGGGGATCCAATTCAAAGTCACTCACAACGCAACCCATCCACTGAAAACTAAATATAGAAGGTTTGTTTTCAAAAGAACCGTAAAGTTCCATTCCACCTGTAAAGCCAGAATTGTATGAATATATCGAGGATATTTAAGACAAATGGTCAACAACAGGGGATTTTGAAACAGCGGTTGGTATAATAACCGCTTGGCCTTAAAATGGCGCTTTAATTGACTTACCCTTTTTTGAATATTTTTTTTGAATAACCCGGTAACACAACACATGAGAACCAGTCAGTACCTGATTCCAACCCTCAAGGAGACACCTGCCGATGCGGTAGTGATCAGCCATCAGCTGATGCTGCGCGCAGGCATGATCCGTAAACTGGCATCCGGCCTTTATACCTGGCTGCCACTGGGTCTGAAAGTCCTGCAGAAAGTTGAAAATATCGTTCGGGAAGAGATGAACCGCTCCGGTGCACTGGAAACACTGATGCCCGCTGTTCAACCTGCTGAATTATGGCAGGAAACCGGTCGATGGGATCAGTTTGGCTCTGAATTGCTTCGTTTTAAGGACCGCCATGGCCGTGACTTTATCATTGGTCCAACCCATGAAGAAGTCATCACCGATATTGCCCGCAATGATCTGAACAGCTACAAGCAACTGCCCATTAATCTGTACCAGATTCAGACTAAATTCCGCGATGAACGCCGTCCCCGTTTTGGCCTGATGCGCTGCCGTGAATTCCTGATGAAAGATGGCTATTCTTTCCATGCTTCTGAAGAGTGCCTGAAAGCGGAATACCAGAATATGCACAATACCTATTGCCGCATATTCGACCGTCTGGGTCTGGAATACCGCCCGGTTCAGGCTGACAGCGGCGCTATCGGTGGCAGTGGTTCTCAGGAGTTCCACGTACTGGCCGAGTCTGGTGAAGACGCCATTGTTTTCAGTGATCAGAGCGACTATGCCGCCAATATCGAGAAAGCTGAAGCTCTGGCTCCGGAAGGTGATCGCCCAGCACCATCTGAAGAGATGAAACTGGTTGATACACCCGATGCCAGGACAATCGATCAACTGGTAGAGCAATTCAATCTGCCTGTTGAGAAAACCATCAAAACCCTGATCGTTTCTGCGGCAGAAGAAGCTGACTGTGAGTTTGTCGCCCTGCTGGTTCGTGGTGATCATGAGCTGAACGAAATCAAAGCGGAAAATCTTGCCGACGTAGCCTCTCCACTGCAATTTGCTACGGATGAAGAGATCAAATCAATCATAGGTGCTGGCGCGGGCTCTCTTGGTCCTGTGAATAGCCCTATCCCTGTGATTGTGGATCGTACTGTCGCCAAAATGGCGGATTTCAGTGCCGGTGCCAATATCGAAGGCAAACACTATTTCGGTATTAACTGGGATCGTGACTGTTCTTTCAGCCGCATTGAAGACTTGCGCAACATCCAGGAAGGCGACCCTAGCCCTTGCGGTAAAGGCACACTGTTTATCAAGCGCGGTATTGAGGTCGGGCATATCTTCCAGCTGGGTACCAAATACAGTGAGTCAATGAATGCCACGGTTCTCAGTGACAACGGCAAAAGCATTCCACTGGCGATGGGTTGCTATGGCATCGGCGTGTCCAGAACGGTTGCTGCCTCCATTGAGCAAAACTATGATGATCGCGGCATCATCTGGCCGGAAGCCATTGCGCCTTTCCAGATGGCCCTGGTGCCTCTGAAGATTGAAAAATCCGAAGTCGTTCGTGATGCTGCAGACAAAATGTATCAAGCGCTGACTGAAGCGGGCTTTGACGTTCTGATGGACGACAGAAAAGCTAGCCCCGGGGTGAAGTTTGCCGATATGGAGCTTATCGGTATTCCCCATCGCGTCGTGCTCAGCGACCGTGGACTGGCCGATGGAATGGTGGAATATAAACACCGAACCGCCACCGATAAAGAAGACGTTCAGCTCAGTGACATCATCGAATTACTCAAAAGCCGTGTTACCCGCTAACAGCTCTTTATTATTCGCTGAAGGCGCTTTACCAAAACAAACCACCAGACCCGGCGCCCTGATCAGGGCCCTGGGTCTGGTGGTTGCGGTTACTTTTGGAGGAGCCCTTCCCTCCCATGCAGAGTGGCAGGATCCATTACTGCAGGAGGTATTGTCCCGTTCACTGGATCAATCCAGCAGCTTTGATGATCAGTTTGAAGCAGAGGTGTGGCTGGTTGATATGTCAGCCAGGCTCGCCCGGTTTATTAAAGACCCGGAGCTTCGCCTTCAGCTGCTCAAAATGATTCACTTCGAGGCCTCAAAGGTAGAGCTGCAACCAGAACTGGTGCTGGCACTGATTCAAACAGAGTCCGCATTTGACCAATACGCAGTATCATCAGCCGGAGCTCAGGGTTTGATGCAAATCATGCCTTTCTGGAAAGATGTGATTGGCAGAAACCAGGACAACCTGATTAAGATTCAGACCAATCTGCGTTATGGCTGCACAATCCTCAGCTTTTACCTTGAGAAAGAGCAAGGTAACCTGACCAGGGCACTGGCCAGATATAACGGAAGCCTTGGTAAAACCTGGTATCCGGAGCGGGTCTTAAACAACTGGGAGCGTCACTGGGTGGTGAATTAAGAGGCTAGCCGGGAATAGCCTCTTAACCCGTGGTAAATGAGTCGAACGCCTGCAGGGATTCTTCTGCAATCGTTATATTAACCACCTTGGCCAGAGGTGGTCCCTTATGAAGCCACTGCTCCAGCTTTGCTACCGCCTCTTCCGGCCCACACATCAAGACTTCCACCCGACCATCCGGCAGGTTTCTTGCCCAACCATTTATTCCCAGACGACGGGCTCTCTCCTGGGTCGAGCCTCGAAACCAGACGCCCTGCACCCGACCTTCAACAAATGCCCTTTTACAAATATCACCCATTGGAGGACTCTTCCCGCTGCTGTTGATTTAGGGACTGAGTTAGCGACTGACTTAGCTGTTGAACCTGCGCTTCAAGACTTTGCTTAGTCTGTGGGCCAAACAGTTTGGCCATTACTTTGCCTTTTGGCGAAATAATATAGGTCGCAGGCAAAACCTGGGGAGGAGGAACGTTCAACGCTGTCAGTGGGGACTCCTGCAGTACTGGAAAACGAATATCCAGTGCTTTTGCCTTATTGACCAGCGACTCCCCCTGACTGCTGTCAAAGTCGACACCCAGCACTCGAACCTGACCATCACTGGCCAGCTCATTCAGCTCAGGCACTTCATCCCGGCAGGGGTCACACCACTCTGCCCAGAAATTAAGGATAAGCCATTGACCATTATCGCTGGCAAGAGCAACAGAATCCCCATTTAAATCAGTAAAGGTAACTGGTTTGGTACAGGCCACCAGAGCACTGAACAGTATAAAAACCAGAAAGTATTCCAACGTTTTTTTTATCTTCACGAATACCTCCAGACACACACTTTCACCGCAGAGGGCTACAGTCATAAGAATACCTGCAACCCTTCCGTACAGTCAGCTTGTCAAAGCCATTAGCCAATAAAAGCGGCTTTGCCAGCCGATTCCATGGCAACTTCCCGTGCCAGCTCAGCAGATTCAGCCGACGCAAGCACAACCCCCATCCGTCGAGCCCCGTGCAGCTCAGGCTTACCAAACAGACGCAGTTCAGTATTAGCCACAGACAGCACCTGATCAAGATTACTGAAGGTCGGACTTGTGGTATCACCACTCGACTTAATCACTACTTTTAATCCCTGTTCTGATTCAGCAAAACGGTAGGGCGATGTGGGCAGTCCAAGTTCTTCAGCAGCCAGACGCTGAAATTCAATGGCAACTTCTTTGCCCAGCTCGCCAGCACCCAGCAATAACACACGGGTTGCTGACAACGCCAGAGGTGTTCCGATTGATACCATCAGGTTACACTCCAGAAGGGAATCCAAAAGGGTTTATCCCCGTCATACTTGAAGCTGCAGGGATGTGGGCTACGCCCTCTTGCCGCCTACCTGCAACTCCAATTACTTCGGGTATCGTGGTGGGATGATCAGGCCATTATTTTGCTGATCAATCCCTTTTAGAGCAATAGGATCCACTGGTCATTTAGACAATAACTGATCCAGTGAACAATCCAGTGCTTCCAAACGAGCACTGTTCACTGCCTGAGCTCTTTGAACTAAGTCAGAGAGCCAATTGGGTTCATCGGTAATGAGTATATTCTGAAGCTGCTCATCCTGTGGCATCGCCCAGGGGAGCTGCTCACAAAAACCAAACAGACTGATCTGGCGAAGATCCTGAGCCAGGATCCATTCTCCGCCTTCATTTTTACTGATCAGACCCATTGCCATCAACCGGGAGGTATGACACTCCCAATCATCAAGAGAGACCGGCAGGTCACGCTTCTTCAGATCGGTGTAATGCAATCCCTGACCTGCTTCAAACTTCTCTTGGAGTTGCTTAAGAATCAACAAAATGGAAATCAATGGATGAGGTCGCTCACCACGGGACTGTTTACCATAAAGGTCAAGAGAACGAACCAGTACAGCCCCGAACAACACCATCAGCCAGCTGAGATAGACCCAGAGAAGGAAGAGCGGCACTGCAGCAAAAGCACCATAAATCAGGTGGTAGGTAGGCGACAACGTGATAAACAAAGTGAAACCGATTTTTGCCAGTTCAACCATGATTGCGACAAAAATCGCCCCAACCAGCGCATGCACCACTGGCACCTTCCGGTTGGGTACCGCCGTATACAGCAAAGTGAGCACTAACGTGCTTAGAAAAACCGGCATAAGACGCAGCAGCCACTGCTCACCGCCAAGAATGGCAGTGGTATCAGACACCAGCTTCAGTGAAGCAAGATAGGAGGTAACAAGAAAACCAGCGCTTAGCATTACAGGTCCAAGGCTAAGAATGGCCCAGTACAGTAAAAAACCGGACATGCCCCGACGAATATGCGTCACCTGCCAGATATTATTGAGCGCCTTATCGATGGTTCTCAACATCAGAAAGGAGGTAACCAGCAGGAAACCAATACCAATACTGGTTAGCTTTCTCGCCTGTGTGGAAAAATCATTCAGGTAGGACTGAATCATCTCCCCAGTCGAGGGAACAAAACTCTCAAAGATAAAGTTCTGAATGGAGTCTCCAACATCCTGAAGACTCGGAACAGCAGAAAGGATACTGTAAGTCACTGTCATTAAGGGAACGACAGCAAACAATGTCGTATAAGTCAGTGCCGCAGCGTTTTCAATACAGCGGTTATCCAGAAACCGCTTAATAACCGCTGAAACAAAGTTCTGGAAAGTTGACCAGAATTGCAGAACCGGCGCCATGATGAACTCCCTGTCAGACAGAAAGCCAAGTGTACCGAATCCAGAACCAAAAAGCCCAGCCTCACAGGATATTCAATAACAAGCGTCAATAACGGGCGCTGAGCCCCCTTAATCAAAACGAAATGAAAGCGAGAAGATCAAACCGCCTGACAATCTTCTCACTCATTTTTTCAACTGATTCGATTAGGCTGTATCAGCCGTTTCCAAACCAGGTTCAAAGCAATAATCGCAGGCAAACCAAAACTGCTCCCAGGTATGTTCCCCGGTATTGGGAACACCAAATTTACTATAAGGCCCCAAAAATTTACCAAGCGGGCCATTAGCGGCAGTTCCCAGCGCCCAGTCCAGCTGTCGATACCCCAGTGTCGAATTATCCCAAGCATCCGGGTCAACACTCTGATGATGTTTAAGGCTTTTCATAACATCAGTAAATGTAAAATCCGGAATGCCGATTTCTTTGGCGAAAGCACGGTTTCGCTCTGGATATTCCTTTTGTAACTTTTGGGAAATGGCGTAACTGAAGACCATATTGCGCTGATCAAATGGCTGTAAAATCGAGTCATCAATCTCAACAGGGAACGTTTCATGGGCCCCCCCCTGAACACGATAGGTAACCCAGCCTCCCGCTGCACCTGTTACAGCAACCCCCGCAGCTGCAGCGCCCCATTTGAATAGCTTTCGTCGATCTGGATTATCCAGCAGCCCTTCTTCTTGATCTTTGTGGATATTTGCCTGCTTGTCCATGGTGGGTCCATATAGCGAGAAATGCTCGCATGATAAACACCCTGCCCTCACACTTGCATGACAGCATTGCTATAGCCTTATTCAACAATTAAATACGTTATTACTCTGCTCCATATATTGAGAGAACCTATCCAGAAATACTCTGGTTTTATTAGGCATATAACTATTGGAATGATAAATCACATAATAAGGCTGCTCGAATGAGTATCGCCCTTCAAACAGACAAACCAACTTTCCCTGCCGAACTAATGGATTGACCAGAAACTGGGGCGCAAAGCAAACCCCCATTCCCTGACTCGCAAGTTCAATCGTAAGATTGAGCGATTCACAGGTAAATGGTCCATCGACTGTCACCTGCTCAACATCGTCATTTTCAAAATAAGACCATTTATCGACGTCATGTTCTTTATTATCAAACCGCAGACAGTGCATCCCGGAAAGTTCTCTGGGATGCTTTGGGTATCCATATTGCTTCAAATAGTCAGGGGAGGCGTAAAAACGTCGACTGCAGGTAAGGATGCGTTTTGCCACCATGTTGCAGTTTCTGGGCGGCAACAGATAAAAAATCAAATCTGCGTCCTGAACCTGGTCCAGCGGGTTATACGAGAGAATTTTATTGACGATATTGACCCTGGGGAAGGCTTTCATAAAAAGCGGGAAGAACTCTCGGGTCAATTGTTCGGCAAAAAAAGGCAGCATATAGAGCGTCAGATCCCCCACAGGCTCTTTCTGATAATCCTCAATGCTGTTTCTTGCCGTCTGGAATTGTTCAACAATGTTCTTACTGTGCTGATAAAACTGCGTACCCTGTGGTGTAAGAAAGATCTGTCGACTGGTTCGCTCAAACAGGCGAGCCTGAAGATCTCCTTCAATTTGTTTGATTTTCCGACTGACCGTTGATTGCGGCAAATCGAGGACATTGGCTGCTTCAGTAAAGCTCAACTCTTCCGCAACCCGAACAAATAAAGCGAGATCTTCGATTTTCATAACCACTCCAGACACTGGAGCAAGTATGTAGAAAAAATGAACACCCTGCCTTAATACGAGTCACATTGAGCAATACCTTCCGGATATCAATAGCATAATTGCTATAAAACCTATCCATACCATGGGGTAAGCCCACCATTTCAAAAATGTCACAATACCCCCTCCAGCTCACGGGCCCCAGTACCCATCAGTATGAACAGAAAAAAACGGCTCTCCCCTTCTGTAAAAGAGTGGCGTTCAAAATTGATCACCATCGCAGCATTCATATCTCTGACTGTCGCCTGGTGGATTGGCTACAGCCAGATCGAAGGGCTCGACACAGTGCTTACCCACCACTACAACAGCGCTTCGACTACCATTGTAGAAGGCAGAGACCATGTCTATTTACTGGACTCTGGGAGCAGTAACAAAAAAATATACGCGGCGACGGACAACGGTTACGGTGGACCACTGGCGATGACTTTCAGTCTGGATAAGTTCCAACAAAGTACGGAACGTTGAGCTGGTTTCTCACGTCGATACTCCCGGCTACGTCGCCAATGTCCTGAACCAGCGTTTCCCTGATCGGCTGGAAGGCAAAGCAATCACAAGTTCATTCCTTGTAGGTCATGATATAGACGGTATCAGTGGTGCAACACTGACTGTTGTCGGTATGACTGAAGCCATTCGCAAGGCGGCCCATGAAGAAGCTCTGGCCCAGGCACTCACGACCAAAGAGGCTAAAACCCCGACATTGGTTAAGCTTTTCCGATATCGTGCTGGCTATTCTGATTCTGACGGTGCTGTTATCGGTTACTGGGCAAACACATCCCTGTCTATCGCCGCGCTCTCATCTTTACTACTGGGTTACTGGCCTGACCCAGCTCAAAACATAGCCTTTTACCTTGTACTGTTTGCCGTAGCCCTTTGGTATTTTCTGGAAAGGCAAAAATCTTTACTGCAGCCTGCTCTGCCCGTTCCATCATATTCAACGCTGGCTGAACAAACTGGGAAAAAATAACCTGCCAGTAGCTAACTGGGTTCGCAGCTACAGTGTCAACATTATCAACACTCTGCTCTGGCTGGCTTTAATGCTTATTTTTCTGTCTCGTAATCCAGCATTGGGCTCCTACGAGCCGTTTTCCATGCTCTTCTCATTAGATGGTATCGGTGTTCAGTGGTACATCCTCCCACTGGCACTGGCACTGGCAGGAAGCTTTTTTATAAAAGATTACTAGTGTCGTTTACTTTGTCCGCTGGGCCGCGGACTCAACCTGCTGACCAAACAACGGCAACAGGTACGAAGAATAATCCGGAACAAAAGCGCTGTAAGGTGGGAAGTTATGTCTACTGAAAGGAAAGCGAATATCAATATGGATAAAATCAAAAAAAGAAAGAACGGTGGATAAACAGGGCAAAAATCTCACCCGCTACTTAACCACAGCCGGGTATATAACCACCGTTGTTGTAATTATTCTTTTCATGGGTATTGGCATACAGGATCAAGTACTGATGCCATAACTCTCTAAAAGCCTGGCGGGCAAAATCAGACCTGTTTCACCTAATGATGTTCGTCAACTTTTTCTACGAAAGCTCTGAATGGATCAGTTTAGGTAACAATCCAACCATTATTACTCCCTCTCTATTCCATAGAATATTCCACGAATACAAATCCAACGACACTGTTTTTAGAGCGGAGTAGCTGTGTCTAATAATGAAATGCGTGATGGTCTTAACACCTCACGAAGAAACTTTCTTAAATTTGGGGGACTGGCCGCTGCAGGCACCACTTTGGGCGCTGCGGCAGGTGCCGGATTCGTTCTGGGGCGAGACCCCGGATGCGAATGTCGGCTGGGGAAGAACCGAAGCCGGTAAAGACATGTTCTTTAACCGCAAGCCCTTTGAAGTGGATCATCCACCCATCATAGAGATCGTTGGCCCGGTAGAACGGCCAGAATGGAGCGACTTCCTGTTCAATCGCTACCCGGTTATCGGACAAGCAATTCAGGATGGCTGGAACCCAAATAATGGTTGGGAAACGATTGAAGATGAGCGGGTTCGGGAATACTACTCCAGGCATCCGGACCGCTGGCCTGAGATGCTACAGGCTTTTGTTGAAATGGACCGGCGCAGCCAGCACAGGGAAAAACACAGGGATCGTTTTGCCCTTGCATGGGCCTATGGCAACGCCTATGACAAAGGCTTGATGACCGCAAACTTCCCCTCCGGTTCCTTATGAACACCCGGATGTTGATGACTTCAAGTGGATCAAAGGAGAACCGGCAAAATTCAAGTCACCAGCCCATGCATCAAAACTGGTCAAACAGATGGCCTTCAAATTTGGCATGAGCATTGTAGGCATCACTAAACTGGATCACAGTTTTGTCTTCAAAAACATGATGCGTATGGGTGGCAGCAACCGTAACTGGGGTGGAACGAAGTACCCAAAACACTGGAAAAAACATCATTGTGTTTGGTGCTCCCATGAACTGGGACCCAATGTATGCCGCTGCCGGTTACTCTACATCTTATGACGCTTATTTCAGGGCAAGGATGGCAACCGGGCTCATGACTGCATGGCTTGGTGAACTGGGTTATGCCGGGCGCCCACAATGGCCAGGCAGAGATTATGAAGTCATTTTGCCACCGATTGCCATCCAGGCCGGCATGGGAGAAGCCTCACGAAATGGCTGCCTGATGACTCCAGAGCTGGGCCCAAACATCCGTCTGGCTGCCGTTATTACCAACCTGGATCTTGAGCCGGACAAACCCGTCAATCTGCACATGCGGGAATTTTGTGAAGAGTGCAAAATCTGTGCAGATGCCTGCCCGAGTGGCTCTATCTCCCAGGCAGACAAGCCCGATGATGTTGTACGTGGCTATAAAAAGTTCAAGTTCAACCAGGACAGCTGTTTCCGTTTCTGGAGTACCGCCCCCACCGATAATGGTAAGGGCTGTCGTATATGCATTGCCGTATGTCCTTACACCCGGAAAAACAACTGGATTCATACCGTGGTGAAGGAGATGGATCCAAGAGACCCATCGGGAGTCACTCGAAAAGCATTGCTGGCCATGCAGCACAACTTTTTCTATTACCCGGAAGCAGAAGCCTACCACCCGGACTGGACCGGCGGTAATTTCGCTGGCTACCACGAACCACCAGAATGGCTGCGAACCGAAAACTATCTGGATGTAGAAAAAACCTGGGAATACGACGGTAACTGGGAGGGTTTCTAAATGTTTCCACAATCCACACTGCTTGGTCCGCTTTTCTGGATGGTACTGGGTGCAATACAGGTGCTGGTGTTTGCCGGAGCTAATGAGTGGGCCAGGCACTATCACCTGAACATGAACTGGTGGAAATGGACTCTGGCGGGCGGTTGGTGGTTCAGCTTTACACTGACCGTAGCCGGTGCTTTTACCCTGCTTGGAGAAAATGAAGGCAATGCTGGCTGGTATTTTCTTACCTTTTAACCCAACGACCGATGCTTATGATGGGCAAAATTTTATCGCTTTGGCTACATAGCCACCGAAGGCGCCCATGATTTCTCAAAAGTGGTTGGATTTATTCCAGCTGATGCAAGAACAGACACACCCCTTCGTCTCTGATCAGGAACTTCAGGAACGACTGGAAACCCGACTGAATTTTCTTTCCAGCCAGTTCAGTAATATTTCGCAAAAAGATGACCCCCGCCATCGTGACTGGCTGGAGCATGAAGCCGTCGCCTCTGTCATTAGTGATCTCATGGGCAGAGAACGTTTTTCATCAGACGAATGGCGAGCCCTTTTCAGCCTGCTGATGAAAGCACAACTAAGTCAGGTTGCATTGACTGTCATTAACCATGCCCAATCAAAATTACCCAGTGATGAAATTGCCCTGAAACGAGGTCTGATCTTCCAGCAAATGGGTGAACAGGAACAGGTCTTTAAAAAGGCCGTAAATATGCCGCCGATTTTAAAGAAAAGATGAGCATTAAATTTGACACGTTTCTGCCAAAATGGAATTACACTGCCGTACCAAACGGAAAATGAAATGTCGGTTTTATTTCGGGACAATTCCTAACTGATCATCAATGGTCATGACTGTGGCCATAACCGTTGCGGAATTCCCCTTCCCCGAACCCGGCTCCTGGTAAGCAAAATCTTCTATACCTTTCCAGTGGGTTGAAAAGCGCTTTTGAAACTCAAGCGGAGTACTTTCATAACGGTCATAGGCTACTGTAAGGTGATCGAGAACAAGGGGGCCCCGGAAACCCTGTTGATACTCTTTGATGGCAAAGTCACTGATATAAGCCAACCTGCGGCTACTGACTTCATCTTCTGTGATATGCAACGTGGCATAAAACAGCAGAAAATTGATCACCAGCACAACGGCAGTGACAGCACAGAAAGCCAACGTCATTTTCCACTGCAGGGAAAACAGTTTTCCCCTCTCAACCAACCTGTCTAACAACAATTGTTTTCCTGTACTTTCACTCTTTCGTCTCAAGAGTTGGCTGAAGACGATACCCCACCTTTGGAACTGTGGTAATCAAAGAATGCTCAAAAGGTTTATCTACAGCAACCCGAAGCTGATAAATATGATTCCTCAGGGCATCACCATCGGGCGGCTCATCCCCCCAAATGGCGTACATCATCTCTTCACGGGTAACCAGATCCGGAGCCTTACTGATCAGCAGTTTGAGTAAGGTGAAACCGGTTGGATTCAGTGGGATTTCCTGATCACCACGTCTGACTGTGCGATTCCCCAGATCAAGCGTCAACGCTTCATAAACCAGAGAATCACTGAATGCTCCAGGGCTGTTACGTCGAATCAGAGCCTTTACTCTGGCCTCCAGTATTTTCAAATCAAACGGCTTAACCAGGTAATCATCAGCCCCTTCCTCAAAACCCTGCAGGGTGTCATCCGTCGTATCACGGGCTGTCAGCATTAAAACCGGAGTAGTAATCCGCCGTTTTCTCAGTTCACGGCAAACCTGGTAGCCATCCATCCCCGGCAACATGATATCGAGAATGATCAGGTCAAAATACTGCTTGCTGGCCAGCTCAAGACCATGTCGGCCATCTGCCGTATAGTCCAGCTGATGGCCGAAGGCTTCAAAGTAATCAAGAATGACTCCGGCAATTTCTCTGTTGTCTTCAATCAACAGCAGGCGCATACCACGTTACCTGTACTTTCTGAAACATTGCTTTTTACCTCACTGCTTCGGCCTGGGAAACCCTTCAAGAATTTTCTCTACGGCCTGAGTAATTTTCACGGTGCGCTGTTCCGGAGAAAGGTCTTCCTGAATTCTGGCTCTTGAACGTCCCCGCCAGACAACATTTTTGGTTTCCGGGTCAATAACATCAATAATCAGGGAGCCTTCTTCGAACTCCTGTACACGACTGTCTGTACTGACACCCAGGCCCCACGGACTGAAGCCATAGCCAAAGGAAGTCGTCACTTGTCGTTCTTCCCTGCGGGTTTTCTGACTGCCAATATAATTCACCAGAAAATCTACCGATTTGCTATCAGAGTCAACACGCTGAAAGCCTTGTGCCTGCAGGGTGCGATCAACCGCATTATGTACTCGCTGATCCATCAGGGCTTCAAAATGGTATCCCATTTTTTTCGATTCCTGGGTTGGCTCAATCCAGCGATAGAACTTCATGTCTGTCAGTGAGCGCTCAGTATCATAATCCCAGTCGACTTTTTGAGTAGCACAACCAGCCAGCACCATCGTCAATACAACAGCGACAATATTTCGGAATCGTTTGACTACAAACATTCGATCTCCTGCTACAAATAGTTTTAGAAACCCATCTGCTAAATAAACTTCTTCATATTAATTGAAACGGCCTGCGTTGTGGCCAGATCAACCCCTTCGGCATCAAGACGCGCCTCTACCTTCCAGGACAGGGTTACAGATCGTTGGCTAAGCATGGAGAATGCGGTAGCCAGCGCCTGAAAAGCAGGACCCGAAGACTCTTCTTCCCCCTCACTGGGGATGGATATTTCAAATTCATGGGTAGCCTTGTGACCTGCAGGATAAACCCGGGACTCCTCAAGCAATACATCATCCCTGTATACCTCTTCAGAGTAGGTCTCGAAACCACCATCTTCTTTGCGCCGCTTGACCTTCTCAATACCAATAAGGCTGACGATCAATTGATTACCCTGGATCGCCTTCTTTGCATGCAGATCAAAGCTGCCCACAATAGAATCTCCGGGATTAAAAACCGTGCGAGGCAGCGAGAGTTTGATGGATCCACGCAGAAACCGGATGATGTAGTAGGCTGCAGTCGCCACTAATATAATGATGACTACAGCACTGACAATCATTACGGTTGGATTATCTGTCATCTCGCTATCCCCTGATGAATAATGTTTGAGCAACCATTGAAGCTACCCACTAAAAATCCGTTCTATTATTTCTTTTATAACAACCTATTTCTTTGACTATCATCCCTTTCAGTCATCCAACGGCTTATTTTACGGGTTTAGCGTCAGGCATTGTTGACATAAACACGATGAACAGTGAATTTCTTATGGCATTCATAATGCCCAATTGCAGCCATCCTTCCGATGCCTATTACAAAAGATTTGCAGATTTATCACAGGGGTTGGTAGGCTTTGCCCGAATCGATAAAAACTTTCAGGCCTATTCTATGAGCGTTTCAATTTATCACAACCCACGCTGTTCAAAATCCCGTCAAACTCTTTCACTCCTTGAGGAAAAAGGAATTTCTCCAGAAGTCATTCTCTACCTCGAAACACCCCCAGACGCCAGTCAGTTAACACTAATCCTCAAGCAACTGGGAATCAGTGCACGGGACTTACTGCGTAAGGGAGAGCAGGAGTATAAAGATAATAATCTCAAAGATACCTCCCTGAGCGAAGCACAGCTGATTGAGTTCATGTGCCAATACCCGAAATTGATTGAACGCCCCATCGTGCTCAATGGTCAAAAAGCAAGAATTGGTCGTCCCCCGGAGTCAGTTCTGGAGATTCTCTGACAATGCAGAAAAAAGCTAACCGGATCTATCAAATCAACCTTGCTCTGTATGCAGGCTTAATTCTCTCGCTGCTGGCAGAAACCTGGTGGCTGAACCCACCACAGGGTTCGATTCTGGGTATCTCCGCCCTCCAGTTACTACCTTTGCTACTGCCACTCCCCGGTCTTTTGAAAAGAGGCCTGAAAGCAGCATCCTGGCTTTGCTTTATCCTCTGTTTTTATTTCATCAGTGGTGTTCTTGATGCCTGGTTCCGGCCAGAACAACCGCAGGGATGGCTGATTACCGGATTCAGTGTATTGCTGTTCATTAACTCTATGGTATTTATCCGCTGGCAGGCTCAGGCCAATAGAGCCAGTCAAGCCAACTTAGCGGAGAATTAGGACAGACTCAGGCTCACTCCGTTTCTGGTCTGGGCCTGATGACAATTTCAACGCTATACGTTTTGAATCCATGCCGATCTTGCCAACCTCATCCTTCAAATAGTCATACCTGGCCTGTTGCAGGATTCCTATCTGCTCCGGTGTTCTGGGCCAGTTTTCCAACAGCCACTTTTCCGCTTTCTGAACCCTCTGCTCCGGTGATTGTTCACCCACTTCAGGAATTTTCTGTTGCTGTGTCGCCAGATACATCTGTTCCAGTAGCTGTGCACGCGCTCTGGTTGGTACTGGAGCGGGTATTTCGGAAGCGCTACTATTCTCAACAGAACTGGTAGCGGAGTAGAGTTCCTGCAAGGCCTCTTCAAGCTCATAGCGGGAAAGTTCTGGCCAGTCTTTGGATTCCGAAACCCCAACATCAACCAGAACTTTTAGTTCAGGTCTCTGAACCAGAGCCTTTTGGAGGTTTTTCAGGTTTGTATATGCAGCTTGAGTAAGGACTGTTTTACCCGCTTCGTGACGAAGTAAAGGCTTAAGGGAATCACCTGTCACATAAGAGAGATAAGCAAAGGGTTCTTTAGCAATTGCCACAAAACGCTGGTCGATAGCTTGATAAACCTGCCCGGGTAACGCTGGCAATAATGCAGTGACTGGTTCTGTTTGTTTAGCGGGTTTTGTTTTGAACCCGATCGTAGCTTTTCCAGTTTTATCCGTCAGCAGAGCTATTAGCAAATCACCAGAAGCTGAAGATGGCCGACTGCTTTTGAGTTTTTTATACTGCCAACCGGTGATGGCAAACTGACCACGATGACTTTGGCTGTCATAGTTCAAATTAAAACGGGAACCTTCCATATTGTAACCAGCCAGAACAGAGTAGCGCTTCAGAGGACCGGCTAACCGGGCATCTTTCAGATTAAGAGTAAAGCGATTGCCAGAGGGGTTGTTGGTCTCAGACAGCCTCCCTTTCAGCTGCAGGTCACCCACATCTTTCAAGTAAGCTGTAGCCCGATACTGCCAGCGACTTTTTGAACCATCACTACCTGCAACCACACGGCCGTCAATACGTTCAAACAACCAGGGCAAGGAGCCAGTCTCAATTTCAAGACGACTGTCTTTAAGTGAAAGAGATGTAAGGGAAAAAGGTAAAACGTTGTTTAACTCATTAATGGAAAGCGCTGCGTTCTTTCCATGAGCACCTGCAAACTTGAGATCAGCTCCCGATAAAGACAATACTGCTGAAGACTGAGCGCTATCACGAGCGTTAAATTGAAAGTCATCCAATTGCCAGTGTTGCCAGACGATAGAAGAGCCTTCCAATAAGAGCGCCCCATTTTGCCCATCAGCACTACCTTTCAAAACCAGACCGCGCTGTTTGTCCCATATAAGAGACAGCTGGGCATTCATTTCTCCGGATATCGCTTCGAAAAGGCTGCCATTTGTTAAAAGCGTGTTTTCAGAAGGCGAAACATCTACCACAGGGATAATAGAAATGAGGTCTGCCAGCGGGAGTGCGTTCAGGTTCAGTTCACCCACCAGTAATCCCTGGCGGGTTTCATAAGTACCTGAATAATCCCATGCGTCACCAGACACATGAACATCAAGCTTATTGTCGCCTGCAACGTTCAGTGTTAACTGCTCAAAAGAAAACGCGTTATCAATACCGGTGGTAGAAAGATTGCCACCTTTGATGGACAGTTCCTGAAACCAATCCGGCAGAGGAAAAGTCATCAGGTCAGGATCCAGGATTATATTGGCACTAACCAGCTCAACGGCACTGAGTGATTCAGCTTCCTCACCAAGCCAGGGCTCCCACCAGTGACGATAAATCAGCATAAAGCTCAATTGCTCTGAGCTGATCTGAATGCCGTTTTCTTTAAACTGAATATCATCGACAGAGAGTCGACGCTGCCATGGATCAAAAGAGATGCTCTTATCAACAAAGGTCAGCCCGGTCTGTCTGTTCAGACTCGCCAGCACTCGATCAGAAACCTGGGAAAACCAGAGCCATCCGGCAAAACAAAGAGCCCCAAGCAACAGATACACCATCAGAGCAACGGGATTAAGCAGCAGGCTCCTTTTGGTCGGCATGGTCAACTCTTCAAGAATGGAATAGAAAAATCCACAGAGATGGTTCAGTTTTCACCATCTCATGACTTCCTTAACAAAGGGAATGGTCAGCTTGCGCTTGGCGCGGAGAGAGGCACTATCCAGTTTCTGCAACAGGGTAAACAGATTACCCATATCCCGCGAGCCACGATGAATAATGAAACGGGCTACTTCATCGCTCAGATCAAAGCCCCGGTAATGTGCCCGAAGCTTGAGTGCTGCCACTTTATCCCGATCATCCAGAGGATGAACCTGAAATACCATACCCCAGCCCAGTCGGGAAACCAGATCCTGAAGTTGAATACTCAGCGCCCTGGGAGGGTTATCAGCGGCAACAAGAAAGCGTGTCTTTGAGTCCCTGAGACGGTTAAACAGATCAAACAGCGCCTCTTCCCACTCATCAATACCGGCAACTTCACCGATATCATCCAGACAAACCAGCTGCAGTCGTTCAATACCTTCCAGAAGCTTCGGGGAGTAGTGAACCAGCTCTTTCATGGGCAGATAAATGCTTCTGCCACCGCGACGGTCTACCTGATGGCAGGCGGCCTGAAGCAGATGACTGCAGCCAACCCCTTTGGGACCATAGAGGAAAATAAACTGTTCGGATTCGATGCCGGGAACCGATCTATCCATATCCAGAAGATTGACCAGCGTTTCATTTCGCCCACTGTAAAAGTTGGCAAACGTGGCATCGTCTCTTAACTGGACACTGAGCGGTAGCTGCACAGGCAAACTCATAATGGACATGAAATCCGTGATTGACTCTGTAAATAGTAGTGTGAGTTCTCTTTTTCTGATCACTTCTTCACTGTCGCTGTAACAGTTTCAGATGATGACAACAGAAACTGCAAAGTTACAAAAGACAGGAGCACAATAAAACCGTTCAATTATCAACCGGTATTGACCGACATCAATAGACCGGTTAATAAATCCTCTTCAACCGTATTTTACAACCGCTTGTATCATATATGGGCTGATTTTTAAAAGAAAAAGAGTATGACGACAAAAGTGTATCAGTCTTTTTCTTCGGCTGCTCCGGCATGATAAAGGTCACTGGCCTTATAGTTTCTATGCAGGTGGCGCAAGAGTACCATAATAATTGCAGCCATTGGCAGCGCTATCAGCATTCCAACAAAACCAAACAGCTGCCCACCGGCCATCAAGGCAAAAATAACGGCAACGGGGTGCAGACCAATCTTATCACCCACCAGCAAAGGCGTCAGAACCCAGCCCTCCAATGCCTGCCCCACCATGAAAACAACCACCACCAGAGACATGCCCATGTAGCCATCGAACTGGAAAAATGCAACCACAATAGCGGCAGCAAACCCCAGGACAAATCCCATATAGGGGATGATGCTGGCCAATCCAGCGAGCATACCGATCAGAATGGCAAATTGTAGTCCAATCATGGTCAAGCCAAGACTGTATATCACTCCAAGTGCCAGCATTACCATCAGCTGCCCTTTGAGAAATGCACCCAGTACTTCATCACACTCATTCACCAGCGTCACGGCCACCGGCTCGACGTTTCTGGGCAACATCATTTTCAGGTTGCCAACCATCTTGTCCCAGTCTCGCAGCAGGTAAAAAGTCACGACAGGAATAAGAAACAGGTTAGCAACAAAGCCAATCAGGGCGATGGATGACCTGGAAACTGAAATACCAAAACTGGCCAGAAGCCCGCCAGCCTTCTGCCACTGACCGGCCAGCCTTTTGGAGATTTCACCAAAATCGAAAAGAGAAGGATCAATCTCAATGTATTTCTGAATATAGGGGAGCACATTGGCCTCAAACCAGGCTTCCCATACCGGTAACAAATGAATCACCGTCTTGACCTGGTGTGCCAGCGTTGGAATTACAACCAGTAATGCCGTAATGATTACGCCAAAAATCAACAGAAAGACGCAGACCACCGACAGGGTTCTGGACAGACCTTTGGATTCCAGCCAGTCAGCCAGAGGATCGCCCAGATACGCCAGTACCATACTGACAACGAAAGGTGTCAGTACCGGCCCAAGAAAATGAACGACCAGAAAAAGAACCAGCGCAACCACTGCAATCATATAGCGCTGATGAAGAGTAAGGTTCATCATTAATGTCCTTGTATAGAAGCGCCGTAGTGGTTAATCACGATTACATTTGCGAGCCCGGCATAGCCCTTTCTTTCCCCATTCAACAACATACTGTAAACCACTACCAATGGTAAACAGGGCTACCAACGGCTGAAGTATCATCACAGGCTTTGTATAGTTCAACGCCACTGAAATCAGAGCCGTCATTATCAGACTGAGCTGGAATAAAGTACACAATTTACCCAGCATACTGGGTTTGAACTGGATAGTACCTACAACCCAGCGATAAATGAATGAACCGGAAATAATCAGGATATCACGACCAATCACCAACAGTGTCAACCAGGCAGGAATCACCTTAATCAAGGTTAACGACAAAAATGCTGACACCAGCAAGACTTTATCCGCCATAGGGTCCAGCATAGCGCCCATTCGACTCTGCCAGCCATAGTGCCGGGCAATAAAGCCATCAAGGGCATCCGATAACGCCGCAAAGAGAAACAGAGAAAGAGTCCACACGGGTTTTTCTGACAGAATCGCAAAAGAGATCGGACCAGCCAATAGCAGACGAAGCAGGGTCAGTATATTGGGTAAATATTTCAATTTCACCACGATACTCAGTATTCAGTTCTTACTTACAGAGGCCCGATATCAATGAAGGTTCTTGTTATTCTTTTGATATTTTCAGCATTCCGTGCTGAAACATGCTTTTAATCACAGCATTTATAAGAGCCAGAACCTGGAAAGCACTGGCTACTTTGTTCAACACACCCGCCCCTTCATCGAGACCAGCGGTACACCATGACTGATGAGCCCGTATCACTGACACTCTGCATACCTGAAGACACGGCCCGGAGATTACGTCCCAAAGCGAGAGAATCTGCAAGTTGCCTCTCTGAGCCATCAATAGTCAGCTCAAGCTCGATAGTAGAGCCATTAACCTTGTGTACAGAAACGTCCCGGATAGCCGTCATTCTCTCAAGATACTTAAGTAACGCTGCATAGTCTTCCAGGCTGGAAACATTTTCAACCATCAGCAATGTCTTACCGCTGGCATCGGATGCATCAATGGCATAGTGCCGGGATAGCGTCGAACCTACGAGATCTGCTGCAAGCTGGGTAACGCCAACCGCATCCAGACCATCCACTGCAACAGACTGACTGACACCACGGAATATCAGATTCAGTCGACCATAAAACAGTTCATTGTCTTGTGACAAAGAACGTGACAAACGCCCAGCCAAAATAGACTCAGAACCATAGCGGCGAGATGCATCCTGAATCTTACCGCTGAACCCTCCCCACACATCAACAGCAGAAATCGCTGCCGAATCCTCAAAATCCATCAATGGAAAGAGTACGGGCAGACCACGCTCTTGAAAACTCTCAGCAAACATCTCAGGAAAGGCTTCAGAGGCATTAATAATTGAACGCCTTCCGCCATTCTCCATAGCCAGCCACACCAGTGTAGAAGGTCGACTCTGCCCCCAAATCGCAACATTGGCACTACGCAGCAAACGATTTACCGCTTTTTCATCAAAAGAAGCCTGAAAAACCTGCTGACGGTTCAGCGAAGTATCATCTATACGAAAGCCAAACCTGCGAATATACGTTTCCGGTTTGGACATGGCACTCTGAACAACACTGTTCGATAGCACCTCACGCTGACCAGCCACCTTTACCAGCACCCCTGCCAGCGCACGACTCATCGCATCAGCACGCTCTTTATAGCCCTGACCCGTTACCGGCACCTCCTGACTGTATAACCCCTTCACCATGGCCGCGTCTGTTTGGCCTGACAGAGAAGCCAGCACCAGAAGACTTAACGTCAGGCAGACAATCCGAGCGCCTGAACGCACTCCCGGTAAAGAAAGGGTCAATTGACTCGTTAGCTCTTGATAGAAAGCTTTGCATTGCATAGCCACAGGCATCTAAAAAACCCTGTTCATAAAAATCAAATGACTGTAATTCTGCCACAACTTACAAGAAAAATACTGTTTTTACACGGCACTCCGTCATCCTCCATGCTTTGTGACCGGTATTTACCCACCGTAATGAGAGGACAGATTTACCCATTAAGACGCCTGAAAAGTGCGACAAATCAGTAACAGCATTGCGATAAACCCCGCACCCTCCTAGAATAGCCGCCTTCATCCACCCAAACAGTCCTGGATTGGAAATGGCTTCTGGCTGGACGCAGCCCTGGGTCAGGCTCATTCCTGACAAAAGAAAACCGCTGCCGGTTATCCCCGGTGGTAGCAAGCTCTGGCAACAAGCGGATTCATATCAATGAACAAATCGGATTCCGGAACCTCCCTGAGTTACAAGGATGCAGGTGTCGATATCGACGCTGGAAACGCTCTGGTTGAGCGAATTAAACAGGTTGCAAAAGCCACTTCACGCCCGGAGGTGATGGGTGGACTGGGAGGTTTTGGAGCACTCTGCCAACTGCCATCAGGCTATCGGGAGCCGGTCCTGGTTTCCGGCACTGACGGTGTGGGTACCAAACTAAAGCTGGCCATGGATCTTGGCATGCATGACGACATTGGTATCGACCTGGTCGCCATGTGCGTCAACGATCTGCTGGTCTGTGGAGCAGAGCCTCTGTTCTTTCTGGATTACTATGCCACAGGCAAACTGAATGTGGATGTAGCTGAGCGGGTTGTCACCGGCATTGGCAAGGGCTGTGAACAGTCAGGCTGCGCCCTCATTGGTGGAGAAACCGCTGAAATGCCTGGCATGTACCAGGGTGATGACTACGACCTTGCCGGCTTCTGTGTTGGCGTAGTAGAAAAGTCAGAAATCATTGATGGCAGCAAGGTATCAGCGGACGATGTTCTGATTGGACTGAAATCCAGTGGCCCTCACTCCAATGGCTACTCCCTGGTTCGAAAAGTACTGGAAGTTGCCGGTGTGGATCTCAACGGTTCACTTGAAGGAAAGCCACTTGCAGAACATTTGATGGCCCCGACCCGCATTTACGTAAAATCGCTGCTGCAACTGCAAAAAGAGCTGCCTATTCATGCCATGGCACACATTACCGGTGGCGGTCTGCCAGAGAACCTGCCAAGAGTTATTCCCCAGGGTTGCCGTGCCGTGATTAACACACAGAGCTGGGAAATTCCGGCTATCTTCCGTTTCCTTCAGGAAAAAGGCAATATTGACGCCTTTGAGCTGTACCGGACTTTTAACTGCGGTATTGGCATGGTTCTTTGCGTTCCCAGGAGCCACCAGGAGCAGGCGGTTAATCGCCTGGCCGAACTGGGGGAAGAAAGTGTCATTATTGGCCACATCGAAGCAACTGACAGTGATGCTGAGCCCGTGATCTTTCAATAGCAGCGTCCAATGATCGGAACTTTTAAGATTTCTTTCTGACCAATATCAGGACTGCCTCCCAGAGGCAGTTCGGCTCGGCTCTGAACACACAAACCATCGAAAACCATTCAGGAAACAGCAGTGAGCGAGAAAAAGCGAGTTGTCGTTCTGCTATCAGGAAACGGCAGTAACCTTCAGGCACTTCTGGATCAAGAGCATAACCACAGTTATCAAATTGTTGGCGTCATCAGCAACGTGCCGGAAGCCTATGGACTGGAAAGAGCCCGGCAGCACAAAGTGGCGGCCCTTGGCCTGGACTACAAGGTATTTTCTTCCCGGGGCGCCTTTGACCAGCGTCTGGTTGAGGAGGTTAAGCGCTTTGAGCCGGACCTTGTGGTACTGGCCGGTTATATGAAAATTCTCAGCCCAGAGTTTGTAGAAAAATTCGCTGGCAGACTGATCAATGTTCACCCATCCCTGCTACCTGAATACAAAGGCCTTGGCACCTATCGCCGGGTACTTGCCGATAAAAAGACCCGGCATGGCTGTACCGTCCACTTTGTAACACCCGAGCTGGACAGTGGCGCCCATATCATTCAGGCTTCACTTAATGTCGAGCCCACTGATAATGAAGAAAGTCTGAAGCAGCGTGTTCAGGCCATGGAACATCAGGTTTATCCCCTGGCGGTACACCTGATTACCTCTGGCAGGCTTCAGCTGAAAGGTGACAAAGCGGTACTGGATGATCACCCCATTGACCCACTGGGCTACCAACTGCAGGAAAACGCCCTGGAACTGGTATGATTAATCAGGTTCAACCATTTTTTCATCGCCTCAAAGCAAGCATGAAAAACTCAATGACGACTCACCCCGGCCAATACAGAGCGCTCTCTTTGAGAGCAGCACTGGTCCTGACGCTATTGGCCGTGGGAAATACGGGTTTTTCAGCCGCCAACACAGACCCAACGCAAACCCATGACAGCTTGAAAGTCCCTGCCTTCACGCTCAAGCCCTATTCTGCGACCTACAAGGCATCCATCAAAGGTGTGCCCTTTGGTGGTTCTGGAGAACGATCCCTGACCAAAAATGCGGACGGCACCTGGACGCTTGAGTTCAGTGCCGATGCGGCTTTCTTTGGCATGAAAGAGACCAGCCACTTTGCCAGTGATGGTGCACAGCTGGTCCCCAATCAGTACGTTCAACAAAGAACAGGGCTTGGCAAAAAACCAACGGAATATGCCACCTTTGACTGGTCCAGCAACAAAGTTAACTGGCAGCAGGGTGACAGGCAGTGGTCGATGGACCTGAAACCGGAAACGCTGGATAATTTAAGTTATCAGCTGAAGCTGCGTATGGACCTTGCTGCTGCCCATGGCAAATCGCTGAGCTATGACGTTGCGGATGATGATGAAGTTTATAAACGCAAATTCATCATCGAAGGTGAAGAGACATTAAAAACCGACCTTGGCAACCTGAAAACAGTCCGGGTTAAAATACAGCGCAAAGGCGACAATCGTGCCACCTGGATCTGGTTTGCCAAAAACCATGACTACTTTCTGGTAAAGCTGCTGCAGGAAGAAAAAGGCACGGCCTACACTATTGAGATCAAAGAGGCTTCCATTGATGGCAAGCCACTGAAGAAGAAGCAAACGAAAAAACTGTCTGAACGATCCAAACATCTCTAATCAACATAAATTCTATTTAGAAAACCTGAAGGAGCCTGAAGTGCGATTTCTTCACACCATGCTGCGTGTCGGTAACCTTGATCGATCCATCCAGTTTTACACTGAAATCCTCGGCATGAAGCTGCTGAGAAAACACGATAATGAAGAATACAAATACACCCTCGCATTTGTTGGCTATGCTGATGAGTCTGAGCAGGCCGTGATTGAACTGACCTACAACTGGGGCACTGAAAAGTACGACCTGGGCAATGCGTTTGGTCATGTTGCCCTGGGCGCTGATGATATTTATGCCACCTGTGACACCATCCGCAAGGCTGGCGGAAAGATCACTCGCGAGCCTGGCCCTGTTCTCGGTGGTTCTACTGAAATTGCGTTTGTAGAAGATCCGGATGGCTACAAAATCGAACTGATTCAATCCAAAGCCGCTTCTGAAGGTCTTAACGGTTAAGAGGCTGTCCTCGGAAAGCCTCCTAAATCCCTACTTTCTTTCTAATAGAGCAGAGTGGTAAATTAGTTCTGTGGTATCAGAGCCTGTAAATTCTTCAGGCAGAACCACAGAACCAATAAACGACATGGATGCCACGATGCCACGTCTTCGCAATCTCATCTTACTGACTGCGTTATCATCACCGCTGATCACCAGCTGCTCGACTGAGCAGGCCACCAGCTATGCCACCAATTACGTAACCAAAGCGGCGCTGAAAGAGCTTGGCCCTGCCGGTGATGCGATATCCATTGGTATGGACCTGGAAAAGGACGTGATTGCCTTTGAGGCACTGGTTCGTATCTTAATCAAGGAAGCCAGGGTGACCTGGGGCGATGAAAAAAAGGCGAGCAGCAAAGAGTATGTGAAATACACCAACCACTACCGAACCCGGGTGTTTGTTGATTTTGAATCCGGTAAGGTGCATGTGGAAACATTAGATCGCTCAGACCTGAGAAAAGCGATCGCTGCTATCTTGCTGACACCCTATGCGCCAGATCAGGTTGATCTGTTCAGCGATAAAGACGTACCTGTTGGTGAAGAGCCGATGCTCTATCATCAGGTTCTCGACCATGAGAACCAGCCCATTCGATGGGAGTGGCGTGCCCTGAGGTATGCCGACCACCTGATTCAATCTCAGCTGACAACACACAACACTCCCAAAGGCCTTGCCTATGCCGTGGATTTTGATCTGGCGGATGATCATCTGTCCCAGCGGCAGTATCAATATGCCAGCCTGGTTCGAAAGCACGCCCGAATCTACGATATAGAAGAGAGCTTGATCTATGCCGTCATTCGGACTGAAAGCAGCTTCAACCCTTATGCCGTCAGTTCATCAAATGCCTATGGCCTGATGCAAATCATTCCAAGAACAGCGGGTCGGGATGTTTTTGACAAGGTGAAAAACAAGCCTGGTCAACCCAGCAAAAACTGGCTCTTTCAGCCCCATAACAATATCGATACCGGAACGGCATATCTGTCTCTGCTGGAAAATCACTACCTGAAGAACATCAGAGACCCATTGTCACGGAAATATACGATTATCTCCGCCTATAACGGGGGCGCCGGTAATGTATTTGCCACCTTTGACCGCAACCGGGAGCGCGCCATACAGAAAATCAATGGTCTAAAACCCAACCAGGTGTATTGGGCGCTGACCCAGCGGCATCCAAGAGGTGAAAGCAGGAGATATCTGGAAAAAGTATCCTCTGCACAGAAGAATTTTTATCAGGGAAAGATATAAGGACCCTATCCATGTCCTTTAGTTTCAGTATGCATAAGACGAAAAAGGGCTCATTACAGAGCCCTTAGACGAATAAAGCCCTGATGAACAGCGCTTTATTTTTTCTGTTATGTTCAGCTTAATTTTCTACCTTTTTCCGCAGCAATCCTTAACCGAAGTGCATTCAATTTAATAAAGCCTTCAGCATCCCCTTGATGGTAAGCACCGGCATCGTCTTCAAAGGTAGCAATACTCTCATCAAACAGAGAATCTTCAGAACGTCGGCCAACCACAGTTACATTGCCTTTGTACAACTTGAGGCGAACTTCACCATTAACGGGTTCCTGGCTCTCATCAATCATCTTCTGGAGCATTTCCCGCTCAGGTGACCACCAGTAACCGTTATAAATCAGTTTGGCGTACTTTGGCATCAGCTCATCTTTCAGGTGTGCCACCTCTCTATCCAGCGTAATGGATTCAATGGCGCGATGAGCTCTCAGCATAATGGTACCTCCCGGGGTCTCATAACAGCCCCGGGATTTCATCCCCACATAACGGTTCTCAACAATATCCAGACGCCCAATACCATTATCTCCACCAATCCGGTTCAGATAAGCAAGCACCCGGGCAGGCGACATTTCCTCTCCATCAATGGCAACAATATCACCTTTGCGATAGGTCAAATTCACGTAAGTCGCCACATCGGGAGCGGCTTCTGGGGAAACGGACCAGCGCCACATATCCTCCTCAGCTTCAGCCCAGGGGTCTTCCAGAATGCCACCTTCATAGGAAATATGGAGCAGGTTAGCGTCCATTGAGTAAGGCGACTTTCCTTTTTTACGTTCTACTTCGATACCGTGCTCATCACAATAAGCCAACAGCTTTTCCCGTGAGTTCAGATCCCACTCACGCCATGGAGCAATCACCTGAACGCCAGGTTTCAGCGCATAAGCCCCCAGCTCAAAACGCACCTGATCATTTCCTTTCCCGGTCGCACCGTGAGAAATGGCATCCGCACCGGTTTCATTGGCAATCTCAATCAGGCGCTTGGAAATAAGAGGCCTGGCAATGGATGTGCCCAGCAGGTACTCACCTTCATAAATGGTATTTGCTCGAAACATGGGAAAGACAAAATCACGGACAAACTCTTCTCGCAGATCATCAATGTAGATCTCCTTAATACCCAGTGCTTCCGCCTTGGCCCTTGCCGGCTCTACCTCTTCCCCCTGACCCAGGTCAGCCGTAAAGGTCACAACTTCACATTCGTAGGTATCTTCCAGCCACTTCGCAATCACTGAGGTGTCGAGGCCTCCGGAATAAGCCAGGACTACTTTTTTAATCTTTTTCATTGCTCAACTCCAACTACACATTGCAACAGGATAGTGATAAATATTCTTATTTTGTGAATAATAATTCATTTCAAGACTTTCGCCAAGGCGCCTTGGGCATTAACGACACCAAACATAAGGGTACGAGTAATAAAGCGTGTGAATCATAACACCAATAATCCGGAAGCACGGATTATACCTACCCGTTTTATGCATGTTTTATCAGGCACCCACTATCAAAATTTGCTTTTTTTCGCTAGGATGCCCATCCGGTTCGATCATATAACCGGAACAGGTATCTTCCAAAATGAGCCAAATACTGACCATTACCCGCCCAGATGACTGGCACCTTCACCTTCGTGATGGCAATGTTCTAAATGAAACCGTCGCTTCAACTGCCAGAAGCTTTGGTCGGGCCATCATTATGCCCAACCTGGTGCCTCCAGTAACGGATGCCGAACTGGCGAGTCAGTACAAGGCTCGTATTGCAGAACAGATACCCGAAAGCTCAGGCTTTCAGCCTTTGATGACGCTGTATCTGACGGATAAAACAACCCGTGAAACCATTCTCACTGCCCATAACCGTGGTGATGTCACTGCTCTTAAACTTTATCCAGCAGGAGCAACCACCAACTCAGATTCGGGTGTGACCGACCTTGGGAATATCCATGACGCCCTGGAGGCAATGGCTGAGTGCGGCCTGCCTTTACTGGTGCATGGTGAGGTTACGGATGCTAACATTGATATCTTCGACCGTGAGAAAGTATTCATTGACCGTCATCTGGTCAAGCTCGTAGAACGCTACCCAACGCTGAAAATTATTATGGAGCACATCACCACTGCTGATGCGGCTCAGTTTGTCAGTGAAGGTGGAGAAAATCTGGGGGCTACCATTACAGCCCACCATTTGCTGTATAATCGCAACCACATGTTGGTTGGCGGCATCAAACCCCATTATTATTGCCTGCCGATCCTAAAGAGAAACCGGCACCAGCAGGCGCTGCTTGACGCTGCTGTAAGCGGCAATCGTCGTTTCTTCCTGGGCACAGACTCTGCGCCACACGCCGTGGGTGCAAAAGAGTCATCCTGCGGTTGTGCAGGTTGCTATACCGCACCGGCAGCGATTGAGCTTTATGCCGAAGCGTTTGAAAATATGGGCGCGCTGGATAAACTGGAAGCCTTTGCCAGTTTAAACGGCCCTGATTTTTATGGCCTGCCCAGAAACCAGGACACCATCACCCTGGTGAAAGAAGGCTGGAAAATGCCTGAATCCATTGCATTCGGTGATAACCGGGTAAAACCTCTGAGAGCCGGTGAAACCATCACTTGGCGTCTCAAAACACAGCCATGAGCGAAAGGAAATACCGCTTTTCCTGAACCATGAAAATGGCTGCAACACATGAAAAAGCGGTATTTCCATAGTAAAGATAGAGGAGACGCCTTTGAGGGCCGATGACAGCCACTCCATGGCCAGCCGATTTCGGGGCTTTCTGCCCGTCGTGATCGACGTGGAAACCGGCGGCTTTAATGCCGCTACTGATGCACTGCTTGAAATTGCTGCCACCGTAATAGAGATGGATGAAAGCGGTTTTATCCATCCTGGTCATACGGAGTCTTACCATATCAAACCATTCGAAGGCGCCAATATCGAACAGGCCGCCATCGATTTTATTGGTATTGACCCCTTTCACCCGCTACGGATTGCATCACCAGAAGAAGATGCCATCAACAAAATTTTTCGCTCGGTTCGCAAGTCCGTAAAAAACCAAGGGTGCAATAGAGCGGTATTGGTTGGCCATAATGCGGCTTTTGACCTGAGTTTTGTTATGGCAGCAGCGGAACGCTGCGATGTCAAACGGAATCCTTTCCATCCGTTTTCCTGCTTTGATACAGCAACTCTGGCCGGGCTTGCTTATGGACAAACCGTACTGGCGAAAGCCTGTTCTGAAGCAGATATTGACTTTGATAAGTCAGAAGCTCACTCAGCCCGATACGATACGGAAAAAACGGCTGAACTGTTCTGCACCATTGTGAATCGCTGGAAAGACCTTGGTGGCTGGCTCTGACAGTTATTGAGCCTGTAAAGCGGGCTGGCCTTTATCTTTATAAAGAACCAGCCTTTAACGCTGCCTATACTGCTTCCCTTTCATGTCTCTTCTCAAGATCCAACAGGTATTGCTTTACCTCCACCCCATAGGCATAACCGGTCAGTTTGCCATTTTTTCCAATCACCCTGTGGCAGGGTACAATAATCGCAACAGGGTTGGCGCCATTGGCCGCTCCCACTGCCCTGACCGCTTTAGGCCTGCTGATGCCTTCAGCAATATCCTGATAAGAACAGCTTTCCCCGTACTCAATCCGTTGTAACGCTCCCCATACCTGCTGTTGAAAGTCCGTACCACGAAGATCCAGAGCAACCTTGAAACGGGTTAACTCTCCACGAAAATAGCCTTGCAGCTCTTCTCTGGCCTGGGTGAGGTGTGCATTAATGTCCTGTTGAACCGCTATCGGTGTATCTGAAGCAGAGGTTGCTACAACCTGCAAGCCATTATTTTTCATTGGTCTGACAGAGACAACGCCATCAGCCGATGCCGTAATGTTGAGCCGTCCGACAGGTGAGCTCACCCATATACAATCAACCAGATTCTTATGATGCCCTGAATTCATAGATACTTCACCAATTTAAGTCATTGCAAACCAGTGTGAAAATTCCTGTATGTCATGTTTTGACGGCACTCGCCACCTTTTTTTCGACAATCTCTCAAGAATGTTAAAAGCCAGCGGTCAGAGCAAGGAAACCATGCAACCCGGTAAAAACGTAACGGCCTGTGACAGCAATCCATGGCGTTATAGACTCATCGATGTTTTGATGAACTATCTTCATAGTCATAAGCAAAACTTACCGGACGATACCCTACCGGAAGGTGCAAAACGGCCATTACATAATGACGGTATGGGCACAGCGTTGCTGATGGATATATACGATTTCTTGCAATGCTTTGTCTCCTGCGATGGGTACTTCTCGGAATTGATTGCCCTGTATGATTTTGTCAGAAAATACGAATCACTTGATGCCTGTCCGGACAGGAAAACACATAACGTTCCTCCTTATGAATTGGGTGACAGGGCAGCTGAACACTGTTTTAAAATAGCGATTAAAGTCATTAATTCAATGTGCGCAGATAATCTCATCCTGCACAGCTCTCCAGCCGTAAAGCCATTAGGCACACTAGAGTTCCGATTTTTTCGCTGCCCGGAAACAGTACGGGAGATTCAGCTGATCAATCAGTTTCTGCACGGCTGGTTTCAATACATTCATCGGTGCCGGGAAGAGAGAGTCCTGCTGACTCCCATTCCCGGAAATAGTAAATCCTGCCGGGACTACACATCGGAAGAAGTCATTACAAATACCCGGAGTTACCTGAAAAAACTGGGGTTGAATCCGGAAGACTACCGGTGTTTCTGGGGACATAACCAAAAGACCCCAACCGAGCAGGAGGAATGCCCCACTGTGCAGTCAGTTACCGTAGACACTGACTGAGACAGGACTTACAGTGCATATAATCGAGCCAGGTACTCCGCAACAGAGTGGTCATCACAATGCCCGATACGATCAAATCCGGGCAGGCTATTCACCAGCGATGGGTCAGCATTACCCATGACGATCCCCTTACCAACACAGGAGAGCATTTCAACGTCATTCATACCATCGCCAAAAGCAATAGCATCCTGAAGCCCATACCCCTTAAGCTTCAACACTTCTTCCAAAGCTGTTCCTTTACACACGCCTGGTGCCATAATTTCAAAGCACTCAGGCAGAGAGTAAGTCATATAGAGTTGATCACCATAAAGCGCACGGGCCCGGTCAGACAAAGGCAATAAATCAGACTGTGATTCTGCAGCAAAGAAGATCTTTTGAATGGCACTTGTTTCCACAGTGTCAAAGTCCGAGAGGTGATAGGTAAACCCACTCTCCCGACTGAAGTCATGAAGATCCTCGTGCTCAACCTCAACCAACCACTGCTCACCTTTATAGACATTGGTATGAACTGTATCGTCAAAAGGCTTACGAAGAGCCAATAGCGGATGCACTAACTCAGGGGTGATATCATGCTGAATAATCATTTCGCCTTGTGGGTTATGAACTCTGGCACCATTACTGGTGATCAGATACATATCTACACCCAGCTGTGCTCTTATTTGTTCAACATCCTGATAGTGACGGCCAGTAGCAAAAATAAATTTGATCCCTTTTTCGCTAAGACGGCAAATAACATCGCGAGTTCTTGGCGACAACTCATGCTGTTTATTAAGAAGGGTTCCATCAAGATCGGATACAACCACTGGATACATTCAACACCTCAACCTACATCACTATTCGGATTTTATACGTCGGAGGAAGAGTACCCTGTATCGGTCAAAAAGCAGGCATCCTGTCTCTTCCCTGGAAAAGATACCTGCTAACCTAAAGGCTGGAGGAAAATCGTTCAATCAGTAGTTTTATCAGCTGAGAAGAATTTACAAAAGCCTTTATCTTCTATTGAAAATAAAGACTTTACCGCGCATCAATCAGGCAAAATCAAGTGCGCCATCTTTAACAACAACATTGATAGTGTCACCTGGCTTAAACCGGCCAGAAAGAATAGCTTCTGCCAGTGGATTTTCAATACTCCGCTGAATAGCCCGCTTTAGAGGCCGAGCCCCATAGACCGGATCAAAACCCACTTCCGCCAGCTGATCCAGCGCGTCCTCCGAGAGTTCCAGCTTAAGGTTATTGTCGGCCAATCGGCGATCCAGGTTCGCCAGCTGGATTCTGGCAATAGACTTGATCTGACTCTCTCCCAGAGGATGGAACACCACAACCTCATCAATCCTGTTCACAAACTCAGGGCGGAAGTGATTACCCACCACCTCAATCAACGTATTTTTAAGCGCCTCAAAATTAGTTTCGCCGGTCTCTTTGTTCTGGAAAGTTTGAATCAAATCAGACCCCAGGTTGGATGTCATGACAATAACCGTATTTTTAAAATCAACAGTCCTTCCCTGTCCATCCGTCAAGCGACCATCTTCCAGTACCTGCAGAAGAATATTAAAGACATCCGGGTGAGCCTTCTCGACTTCATCCAGCAATACCAGGGAGTAAGGCTTCCGACGCACGGCTTCGGTCAGATAGCCGCCTTCCTCATAACCTACATAGCCAGGGGGCGCACCAAGCAATCGGGAAACGGAGTGTTTCTCCATAAATTCAGACATATCAATACGGACGATGGCATCCTCTGTATCAAACAGAAACTCGGCCAGCGCTTTACAAAGCTCTGTCTTACCAACCCCGGTAGGGCCAAGAAACATAAAAGAGCCATTGGGTCGGTTCGGATCGGCCAGCCCTGCCCGGGAGCGCCGCACCGCATTGGAAACCGCGACTACCGCCTCATCCTGACCAACCACTCGCTTATGGAGCGAATCTTCCATACGAAGCAGTTTTTCTTTTTCCCCTTCCAGCATCTTGGCAACAGGAATGCCCGTCCATTTGGAAACCACTTCTGCGATTTCTTCCTCGGTCACGCGATTTCTAAGCAACTGATGCTCACCGGTATCCAGAGCATCTGCCTGGGCCAGCTGTTTGTCGAGTTCTGGCAGGGTTCCATACTGGATTTCTGACATTTTGGTCAGATCGCCTGCCCGCCTGGCCGCTTCCAGCTCGATTAATAACCTTTCTTTTTCTTCACGCAGCTTCTGCCCCCCCTGCAGCTGAGCTTTTTCTGCTTTCCAGACATCTTCCATGTCTGAATACTCTCGCTCCAACTCGCCAACCTGCTCTTTTAACTTCGCCAGACGCTCTTTGGATGCATCATCATCCTCTTTTTTAAGCGCTTCCTGCTCAATCTTCAACTGAATCAGACGGCGCTCCAGACGATCCATGGCTTCCGGCTTGGAATCCATTTCCATACGGATACGGCTGGCAGACTCATCAATCAGGTCAATCGCCTTATCCGGCAGTTGCCGGTCTGTGATATAACGCTGAGATAATTTAACGGCGGCAATAATCGCCGGATCCGTAATATCGACACCGTGGTGCGCCTCATAGCGCTCCTTAAGACCCCGCAAAATGGCAATCGCATCCTCTTCGGTGGGCTCATCAACCATCACCTTCTGGAAGCGACGCTCCAGGGCGGCATCTTTCTCAATGTATTGCCGATACTCATCCAGTGTCGTGGCACCCACACAATGCAGTTCACCTCGAGCCAATGCCGGTTTAAGCATGTTACCGGCATCCATAGCCCCATCCGCTTTACCAGCACCGACCATGGTATGAATCTCATCAATAAAGAGGATGATCTGCCCCTCCTGCTTGGCAAGGTCATTCAAAACCGCTTTTAACCGCTCTTCAAACTCACCACGGAATTTGGCACCGGCAATCAATGCGCCCATATCTAACGACAGAACCCTTTTGCCCTTCAATCCTTCTGGCACTTCGCCATTGACAATTCGCTGAGCCAGGCCTTCAACAATGGCGGTTTTACCGACACCCGGCTCACCAATAATGACGGGATTATTCTTCGTTCTGCGCTGTAACACCTGTATTGTGCGCCGGATTTCATCATCCCGACCAATGACGGGATCCAGCTTACCCTCTTCTGCCCGCTCAGTAAGATCAATGGTGTATTTACTGAGGGAGTTTCGATAATCTTCCGCATTTGGATCGTTAACAGAGGCTCCGCCACGAATATTTTTAATGGCATTTTCCAGTGCTTTCTGGCTCACGCCCTGACTGCTCAGCAGTTTGCCAAGCGGGCCACTGTCTTCCATCATCACCAGAAGCATGGTTTCACTGGAAATAAACTGATCACCTGCCTGCTGTGCTTTTTTGTCGGTCAGGTTAAGCATGCGATAAAGCGCCTGGGAGGTCTGGATATCCCCCGTAGGCGATGTTACCCGGGGTAGCTGCTCCAGCATATTATTAAGTCCACTGCGCAGAGCATCCACATCAAAACCAACCTGCATGAGCAGTGGTTTAACGGATCCCCCTTTCTGATCAATAAGAGCGAGCAACAGATGGACAGGGTCTATCTGACTGTTATCTTTACCAATGGCCAGAGACTGAGCGTCAGCCAAGGCTGACTGGAGCTTGCTGGTCAGTCGATCCATTCTCATAAGAAGCCTCTTCGAATAACGGTGCTATGTCTTTTTATATTGTGGCAGGGAACCATATTTCAAGACGAAAAAAATCGCGTCCCAGTGATAACCAGTTGCTTTGGCCGGGAACAATTGCTGCTCCAGCGTTCGCTCATCGAGGGTGTCAGGCAGTGGCCAGGACAGTCCGGATACCGAAAACCGAGCCAGATAATCTTTAACGGTTGAGCGGGAAATATTGCAGCTTTGAGCAATCTTTCGCTCACTGAGGTCGTGCTCAAATTTGAGCCTGAAAACTTCACGAATTTTGCGCATTGGCAGTCTCTTCATGATGCTATCCCTTCATCCTTGATGGGTCTCAAGAACGAGGGTGACGGTTATTGAAATAGACTGCGCCGCTGGCTTGAAAAGGGGTGGCCGAATGTTTTCCGAGTAGAAGAGGCCGTTACCGACCTCAACCCTCACAGAGCCGGACGTGCCCAATTAAGGCATCCGGTTCCTCATAATTACTGATTCACTAACCGACAACTGTATGAATACTGATGAAGGATCTTTGGCGGTGCCAAGGGGAAACGATCCAGAAAGAGATTAAACTTCTCCCAAGTAATATGACTCTTTTGCGATCGACGACTGAGCCATTTGTGCCAGATTTTCTTCACGTTGTATTGGATGGTATCTAACGATTTGGCGTTACCTGTTATCCCGAAGTATGCATAGTGCCCCCGGAGTTTCCGGTTCAAGGCCACATACTGTTCACTCAACGGTTTATGCCGATGTTTTCGACAATAGTCATTGAATGCTTTCAGGGTTCTGGCAATCCGCCCTTTTGCTGTTTTCTGGTAAACAACAGTATTTCCTTTCCGGGATGTTCCCCAGAAATGAGTAAATCCGAGGAAATCAAAGCTAACCGAAAGACCACAGCGCTTGTTTTCCTTTCGCCTGTATGGCCGAAAATCAACTCTCTGTGTTTTTTCCGGATGCAGGCTCAGCCCAAAGCGTTCAAATCGCTTGGGCAGCACCGCTTCCACTCTGCAGCAATCTTCAGGGGTCACAAACACCATGACAAAGTCATCGGCAAACCTCGTCAGACTGCATCTTCCCCGCATTCTTGGTTGTACTGTCTTAGCAAACCAGTCATCCAGAACATAGTGAAGGTAAATATTGGCTAACAAGGGTGAAATTACTCCGCCTTGTGGCGTTCCCCGCGTCGGGTAAACAATCTCACCTGACTCAAGGATACCGGCCTTTAGCCACTTATCGATCAGTTTTCTTACTACGCCATCAGTCACCCGTCTGGCAAGAAACTGTCTCAACTGTCCGTGGTCAATCGTATCGAAATACTTTTGTATATCCACATCCAGCACCCAGTAGGCACCATCTCTCATGATATTTTCTCGCAGGCTCCGCAGGGCTTCATGTGCCGACCTCTGCTTCCGGAAACCAAATGAGCAGTGGTAAAAGTCCTGTTCATAGATGGGTTCCAGCAACATAACTACTGCTCGTTGGACAATTTTATCCTCGAAGGTAGGAATGCCTAAAGGCCGCTTCTGCCCCTTCCCTTTGTCGATGTAGCTTCGCTTTACAGCGGGAGCGCGGTAGCTTCCGGATTTGATGCGATCCAGCAAATTCCGGAGATTAGACTCCAGCTGCCGTTCATATATCTCAGCTGTCTGACCATCCACTCCTGTAGCACCATCTCTACGGGTCAGTTGGTATGCCTGATAAAGCCACTGGTAATCCATGTGATGATTGAGAGAAGTGAAAGCCATGGCCGGGTTGTTTCTGGCCAGTGTGGCTATCCGTTTCTGTTTCGTTGACACAAACACAGGTTTCTGTGCACCTCTTGTGTTTCCCACAAACGGGTCAATAACTACGATGTCCCCTTTCCTCGTCCGGGTCCTCCTGAGCAGAGTTCCCCGTTGTCATCAGTACTATGGGACACTAAGACTTCCAGTACCTACCGTCCGGTCACTTATGGATTCGCTTCCGGATTCCTGAGTGTTGCTTCATATTCGCTTCGTCTGGTCTGAAGCACCTCCAGACGACCGGGTTCGTTTCAGCCATAGAACCAATGGCAACTGCACACAGGTCAGCACTGGACCTCACAGGTTCCTGAGAAATCCATCCTGTACCTTTGCCCTGGTCTATGATCCCGGTCGGGTTGGCGTTGTCTCACCCTATCGACGAACCAATGCTGACCCCATCTTCCGGACAATGAAGCCCCCGACAGTTGCACCATTTCGAGACTCAATCCCACGGCTTCAGTACCTGCTGTCTACGCTTCACAACCAGCGTCACCACTGGCTATGCAAGACTCGCTTCCGACTGATGGTTAGTCTTTGCCGGGCAGGAGTTGAACCTGCTGGATTTCAATGAATGATTTCAGTTCATTTGAACCTCCCACATTCTCAGGCTTCGCCTGTCGCGACCGGAATCGGTGGCCGGATGTTTCCGGAATACCAATATTGGCTTCACAGTATTTTTATTGGCCACCTGTGGGTCAGTGGTCGTTTTAATCCAGGAGCCAGTGACGTTTGCATTGGTTGGCGGGAGCAGCTTGAAAACGACGTTGCCCCACTCATTGAACAAGGAATCCTTGTCTGGGCCCGCATGGATAATGCCTACTACACAAAGAGGTGGTTGAATGGTTCGAGCAGAAGCAATGGGACTTCTCTGTCAGTGTGACCAACAGCAACAACTGTCGTCCGGTACTGGATTGTATCGAGGGCTTACCTGACAGTGCCTGGACGGCCATTCGCAGTGATAAAACAGAAGAAGCCATCTTCTCTTACCATCAACCGGCCAGATGGCAACGGGAACAAACCTACGTGGTGACACGACGCTGGCACGATGGAAAGCAATGGCTACTTGAGCCGGAATACGGCGTGATTCTGGTGAGCAGATCCGACCGGTCACTGGACGATCTGGTCAGACATCACCGTGAAAAACAGGGGCAGGAGAATGCTCAGAAAGGTCCGCTGATTGATCTGGATTTACATCATCCACCCTGTAAAAAGTTTCATGCGAATCAAGCGTTTTACGCCTGTGGCCAGATTGCTCAAATTTTACTGAGAGCCTTGCAATACAAGGCATTGCCCAAAACTGAAAGAAAGCATGAAATCCCAATGGCACTGACTTAAGGCCCTACTCCTTGTATTTATTGAGCCTCCGGGCTTGTGATCTTGAGTGCTGTAACCTCTGATTTCCAATGAATCAACTGGTGCCATCAGTAATGTTTGATGAAACGAAACAAGGGTCTCCTGTGCCGCTTTAAAGCTGATCTCTCTCGGCTTTTTCCCGATATACTGCGCGGCCCTCCCCATTAACGACTTTATCAGGTTGAAAACAAGAAGATTTATGCAAATTTCTTTACGCACCATTTCAGGACTTTTGCAACGAAGCATATCCATTTTCATCGTCGTTTTTATTGCATCAAAATCAAGCTCTACATTCCAACGCTTGAGGTACAGAGCAATAATTTCAGTTCTTGGATAAGTTTCAGCATCAAGCATTGTCGTAACCTCATCAAAACAAGGATTCTTAGTATGGGAAATCCGCACCCTTTTTTTGGGATTTCAGCTGAGGATAAACCTTTTGGTTTTCAGCTGTATCTGGCATCAGAAGGGTTGATCCTAAATTCAGCGGTTGCCCCCTGAGCTAAACTCTAACCCTCACCAATACCGAGGGCTCACAAATGGTTCGACCACCAAAACCCGCTCACCCAAAGGGTGAGCTGTCTGAAATGGAAAAAGACCCCTTATCCGTCAAACTCGAAGTCGATTCTTTCGACGGTAAAATTCATGTCGAGTGGGAACCGGAAGCATCCGTCACTCCAATGGGGCAGCTCAGCAATTCCCGATGAATTCCGGAGCCTTACTACCACGCAACACGCAGAGGAAGCAATAAAAACTCACCCGCACAATTTATCGACTAAAATTGATCTTTACTAAATCATCGTCGTCGGATCAATTATGGGTACTGCCATACAGAAAAAAGTCAGGCAATTCAGTGCTACTTATCTCATAAAAACAGTTTCTGAATGCTTTGAAAAAATAACTGATCACCGTCCCAATCAGTGCATCATTCCATTTGCCAATTTTCCTAAATCTGCTTTTGCCATGATGCATCAAAAGTGTGATTCGCTGTTAGCATTCGATGAGGAAAGGCTCGACGAAGTATGCTGCCATAATCTCGAAAAACTTTACCATATTAAGGATGGTAGTGTTCCTTCTGACACAAGAATGAGAGAAGTTATTGACCCTGTAGATCCCGCCGAACTTAAGAAACCCTTCAAAGAACTATTCAACATTGTTCAGCGTAATGGAGCCCTGAAAGGATTCGAATTCAAATGCGGAAAGCTAAAAGACCATTACCTCCTTCCTATTGATGGCACTGGTCTTTTTTATTCAGGAACCTGTCGTTGTGATGACTGTTGCATCATGAATGAAGGCAAAAAGAATGAAGCCTATTATCACAATATTATGGGTGGGTGTATTGTCCATCAAAATCAGAAAACCGTGATTCCTTTAGCACCGGAAGCC
>CBDHDM010000125.1:0-9525 GCA_965261315.1 Endozoicomonas sp.
AGTCTTGTCTCCTACAAGTGCAAAAATTGAAGCATCATCCCGCCACTTTGCCCCTTTTCTTTTAATTCTTCTTCTGGCCCTGGAAGGGAACTGGATTCAGGCAGCACTTCCTGAGCCGGCGTGGCAACCCCTGATTCCATCGCTGGCGTTACCACCCATGACCAGCCTGGCCTTATTACTGGTATTAAGTGGTTGGTTAAAAGTAAAAAACTGTACCTTGAGCACAACCTTAAAGTAGCGAATCTGTCATCCGAACTGGGGTTAGGCGTTTCCTATATCAGTCAGGTCATTAACCAGAATAAAGGCCATTCTTTTAATGACTATATAAACCACTATCGTGTAGAGACCGTCCAGGAAAAAATTAAGCAGCTGGCAGATACAGGAGGCCGCGTTCTCCCCAAAGATCTTGGATATGAAGCTGGTTTTGGATCCGGCTCAACATTTTACAAGGCATTGGCGACAGCTTTCGCACTATTGGCCGATTTGCCCGTCCGTTTGAAAGTGAAGATGCTGTTATGGACTGGACCAGTAGCAAGCCTGTTCAGTTGATGCGTGTAACCGCCAATGAAGATATCGGCTATATTCCATTCCCTGTGGAAGAGGAGATTGATCGTCTCACTGGTAGAAAAGAGTTGAAGCCATGGCAGAAAGATAATTATCGTCAATGGCTGAGAGCAACCAAGCGTGAATATGGAAGATACGATGCCGCTGCCGTTATTAAAGCAAGAGATTATAGCGCGGAGCATTGTATTGAAACCGGCAGTTATTGCTGGGGTAACAACCTGGATGCCCTCTATGTTGATATCAATGACGCCAGCACCGAAAAAATGCTTGTGGTCGATTTAAACGACCCAGATAGCCAGCTGGTTATTTCCGGCGTTGACCATGTCGCTACCAACTATGCCAAATTCTGGAACTTTGGTTTTTATCATCCCGATACTGGCAGGGCCATTGCGACCATTGACTTTGATAAGGTACAACTTCAGGAGTACGACAACAGAAGACCCAACCCGAGAAAGCCAGTTACTTACATTGAAAGGAGTGCTGACAAAAACTTCTTCCGACTGGCGGTCAAATCTGACTGCACCGGTGTCAATAACTGCTTCGAAATAGACACCAGCTCAAGTGAAGGCAAGTTCAAAATCATGATGCGAACTTATGTAAATCCTCAGACAGGTACCGGTCCTGACTACAATGAAGTGGTAAATCCTGAGTTCTGGGTTTACTAGAACTCATATCTTGCTTTAAAACTGAACCAATACGGACAGGTTCCGACATGTCCGTATTGGTAGAAAACTAAAGATCCCCCCTGCTAAACTGTTTAATAAAAAGTCAGCTTCCTGTCCTGTATTTTTTATCTGCGTCGATCTGTGTCGTACGATCATTCCTGATCCTCCTTGATATTATCAGGGACACTTATAACCCATTGCGTATTCAGAAAGTGCAATGCACCTCAATCCTTTTTTGGTCTGAAAATATACCATTCTTCAAGTAACTGACTGAGGTTGCTCAACCACGAAACAGCTACGTACAGCCTTAAGTAATTTACGTATCACACTGTTTTAGATGGTGAAATTATTTTGAACGACCGTATAATAATTTTGAACGGAACGATCGTTCATCACTATCCACCGATTTTCCATCCGAGCTTGTAATGACTTCTGCGGCTATTGAAGCATCCCGTCACATTACTGAATCCCAATGCCCACAACCGGAAAAAACCGGATGGATAGAGCGCCATTTCCAACTTCAGGAAAAAGGCTCCCATATACGTCAGGAAGTCATGGCCGGTGTTACCACCTTCCTGACCATGGCTTACATCATCTTTGTTAATCCGCAGATTCTTTCTGCAGCAGGGATGGATGCCCAGGCCGTATTCGTGACCACGTGTTTAATTGCAGCCATTGGCAGTATTGCCATGGGCCTTTTGGCCAATCTGCCGATTGCCATGGCACCCGCCATGGGGTTGAACAGCTATTTTGCCAGCAATTCCCGATGAATTCCGGAGCCTTACTACCACGCAACACGCAGAGGAAGCAATAAAAACTCACCCGCACAATTTATCGACTAAAATTGATCTTTACTAAATCATCGTCGTCGGATCAATTATGGGTACTGCCATACAGAAAAAAGTCAGGCAATTCAGTGCTACTTATCTCATAAAAACAGTTTCTGAATGCTTTGAAAAAATAACTGATCACCGTCCCAATCAGTGCATCATTCCATTTGCCAATTTTCCTAAATCTGCTTTTGCCATGATGCATCAAAAGTGTGATTCGCTGTTAGCATTCGATGAGGAAAGGCTCGACGAAGTATGCTGCCATAATCTCGAAAAACTTTACCATATTAAGGATGGTAGTGTTCCTTCTGACACAAGAATGAGAGAAGTTATTGACCCTGTAGATCCCGCCGAACTTAAGAAACCCTTCAAAGAACTATTCAACATTGTTCAGCGTAATGGAGCCCTGAAAGGATTCGAATTCAAATGCGGAAAGCTAAAAGACCATTACCTCCTTCCTATTGATGGCACTGGTCTTTTTTATTCAGGAACCTGTCGTTGTGATGACTGTTGCATCATGAATGAAGGCAAAAAGAATGAAGCCTATTATCACAATATTATGGGTGGGTGTATTGTCCATCAAAATCAGAAAACCGTGATTCCTTTAGCACCGGAAGCCATTTGCAAACAAGATGGTACGACAAAAAATGATTGTGAAAAAGCGGCTATCCGACGTTTTCTGGCACAGGTAAAACACGACCACCCGCAACTAAAACTGGTCATTCTTCTCGATGGCTTATACGCTGACAATCCCACCATTGCTCTGATCAAGAAGTATGGCTGGCACTATATTATCGTCGCAAAAGATGGCAATCATGTGTCGCTTATTGAGGCCATGAATGAGCTTTATGATCAGGGTGAAGTTAAGCACCACACCATCGTTGATAAAGAGAACAATACAACTCACAGATTCCGCTATGCAAATAATGTAACCCTGAATCTGCAGGATGATGCAGAGCAGGTCAATGTCCTGGATTATATTGAAATTGATAAAGCGGGTAATTCGCATGTCTGGTGTTGGATAACCGATATTGAATTGACTAAAAAGACAGTTGAATCCGTCATGAGAGGAGGTCGTTGTAGATGGCATATTGAGAATCAAACGTTTAACACCCTGAAGAACCAAGGCTATCAACTTGAGCACAGCTATGGTCATGGCGAATATCACCTGGCTACGAATTTCGCCTACCTTACATTCCTGGCTTTTCTTTTCGATCAGATTCAGGAGTTGGCTTGTCCACGATTTCAAAAAGCTTTAAATAAACCAGCGAAGCCAACACGAAAACGATTATGGAAAAAAATAACCAGTTTTTTTCTTACCTTGATGATTGATAGTTGGGATGCTTTGTTCAAGGCAATTGCACACGGTTGCAAATCCCAGAAGCTGGCATTTGATACTTCCTAATGCGGTAGATAGCCAGGTATTCAGGGTTAGAGAAGATGAATTTTTCCAGCGCAAAGTCGCTATTGTTTTTCTTTTTTCCTGAGGCATTTTGAGTACGCCTACGCATCTGATAAAGATGTTGTCGTGTAATCGTCGGGAGTGGCTGCTATTTTGCCTTTGTTCTTGTGGGAGGTATGGGGCTGGCCTGGCAAACCGGTATGGCGGTCATTTTCTGGGGCTCCCTCCTATTTGCGGCGGTTGCCGCATTTCGAACCTATATCATCACCAGTATTCCGGTCAGCCTTCGTATCGGTATTGCCACTGGCTGTGGACTGATGATTGCCTTGGTGGGACTCCATAATGCAGGCATCATTGTTGCCACGCCAAGCACAATGGTCACTATTGGTGATGTGCGCTCCATTCCATTTGTACTTGGATGCGCCAGCTTTCTGCTAATGATGGTTCTGGTTCAGCGCGGTTTGAAGGCGGCGGTTCTGATCTCGATTGTTGGCATCACCTTTGCCGGATGGTTATTGGGCGATGTGGAATATCAGGGTATTGCCTCATTGCCACCGAGCATTGCCCCGGTACTGGGTCAGCTGGATCTAATGGGTGCTTTGGATATCAGCCTGATTGGCGTGATCATTTCTGTCATGCTGGTCAGCCTGTTTGAGTCCGCCGGAACCTTTGTGGCTGTGACCGATAAAGCAGGACTGGCTGACGAAACCGGTAATTACCCTAACGCCACAAAATCTCTGTTTGTCGATAGCCTCAGCTCTGCTGCGGGTGCATTTATGGGTACCTCTTCCGTATGCCCATACGTTGAAAGTGCTACCGGCGTTGTTGAAGGTGGCAGAACCGGACTGATGGCCGTGGTTGTCGGTCTGCTATTTCTGCTGGCCATCTTCTTCTCACCACTGGCCGGGATGATTCCAGCCTACGCCACCGCAGGTGCCCTGATTTATGTAGGCCTGCTGATGACGTCTGAGCTGACCCGTGTGCAGTGGCATGATCTGACCGAAGCCGTTCCCGCTTTTGTAGCCACAGTCATGATTCCTTTCAGTTTCACACTGACCGAGGGCATTGCCACTGGTTTCATCACCTACACAGTAATGAAACTGGCTTCCGGGAGACGGAATGAAGTCTCTCCAGTGTGTGCCTTATTAACCGTGGTATTTCTGGCTCGTTACGCCTTTTTATAGGCCTGCCACTGAAAACCACTGATTTAGAAATCAGCAATAAGCGGCAGATCGCGTCATCAGGCAATGATGCCAGTGACCATGACTATTGAAAGCTGCATTGAAGACCATTATTTGAGTTGAGTGAAACACAATGATTAAAGAAAACCTGCGTGATCTTATTGACGCTGGCGCTGCCCGTATCCCTGCTGATCTGGTCATCAAGAATGGTCAGCTGGTCAATGTTACCTCTGCAGAGATTTACCCTGCTGATATCGCCGTTTACCGTTCAAGAATTGTGGCCACCGGTGATGTGGAAGCCTATATCGGTGAAAACACTCAGGTTATCGACGCTGAAAACAAGTATCTGGTTCCAGGTCTGATTGATGGCCACCTGCACATTGAATGCAGCAAAATGTCCATGACCAGCTTTGCCAAAGCCGTCGTTCCCTGCGGTACCACCAGCATTGTCTCTGGTCTGGACCAGTATCTGGTGACTGCAGGCCTGGAAGGCGTTCGCGAAGTTCTGGACGAAATCAGCCAGGGCCCACTGAAGGTGTTCTGGGGACTGCCCTTCACTGCCCCTTACACACTGCCAGAGTCAACTGTTGGCTTTAACGTAACACCCCAAGTGCATCAGGAAGTGCAGAAATGGCCAGAAGTCTATGGTGTATGGGAAACCGTTTCTGAGTTTATTGAAAACAAACACGACGGTGTGATGAAGGCCATCGAACTGGCCGGTGAAAACAATCTGCCTATCTTCGGTTGTGCACCCATGACCACAGGTACACGCCTGAACTCGGTTCTTTGTGCCGGTGTCCGCCTGGATCATGAAAGCTATGACCATACCGAAGCCATGGAAAAGATTCGCAAGGGCATGTTCCTGCTGATTCGTGAATCATCCATCTCTCACTTCCTTAATGAAAATATGAAGGTAGTGACGCATATCAATCCGCGGGTGGCCCGTCGTGTCAGCTTCTGTACTGACGACGTGATTCCATCAGAAATTCTTGAAAACGGCCATATGGATAAACTGATCCGTATGACCATCGCAGCAGGTGTTGACCCGATCACCGCTATCCAGATGGGTTCTCTGAACAGCGCGGAAGCATACCGCATTGACCATCTGGTCGGTTCCATCTCTCCAGGAAAAATCGCCGACATCCTGCTGGTGGAAGATCTGCGTAAATTCAATATCGATAAGGTGATCGCCAAGGGCAAACTGGTGGTTGATGACGGCAAGATGGCGGTTGACCTGCAACCACCTGCACGCAGTGAGATTCTTTCTTCCAAACTGCAGATTCCATCCATCACACCGGCTGATATGAAGGTATACACCGACCTGAAAGCAGACAAGGTCAACGTACTGTCCATGGAAGTGGACTTTGATGTGCCTTTCGTTCGTCGTCGTCGGGATGTTCAACTCAACGTTGAAAACGGTGTGGTTCTTCCGGATGTTGAAAACGATGTTCTCTATGCCACAGTGGTTGAACGTTTTGGCAAGAATGGTAACAAACCAGTGGCTTTTGTTTCTGGCTGGAAGCTGAAAGCCGGCGCCATGGCCAGCTCCAAGGCCCCGGATGACAACAATATTGTCTGTATCGGTACCAACTCTGAGGATATGTCCACTGCCATCAACTATCTGGCTGAAAAAGGCGGCGGTCAGGTTATTGTGAAAGACGGCGAGATCATTGATTTCATTCACCTGCCAATCTGTGGCGTTACTTCCGATATCAACCCAGAGGAAATGGCTGCAGCAGAACGGAATATGAAGGCAATTGCAAGAGAACTGGGCTGTGACCTGCCTGACCCTGTTTTCTATATGTGCTGCCTGGAAATCACAGCCATCCCTGATTATGCCATGACCGATCTGGGTGCAGTCTGCTTTGCTACTCAGAGTGTCTTTGATCCGGTGTTAAGTGCTGCTGAATAACGCACGCTGAAAGACAAGTGATTGCATGAGTCATCGACCGGGCACCCTGCCCGGTCTTTTGCCAGATAGTTTACGAGCAACCTTAACGTATGAAACAACTGATTGATATGGCCGCTGGCCGCATCCCCGTAGATACACTGATTATCAACTGCAAAGTCGTTGATGTATTTAACCAGCGTCTTATTGATGGCCCTCTGGCGCTGGGTATGGGCAAAATCATTGGGATTGGTGATTATGAAGCGCGTGAGATCATAGACGCTAATGGCGGTATTGTGATGCCAGGGTTGATCGACAGCCATGTGCATATCGAGTCGTCGTCCATCACGCCACCTCAGTTTGCCCGTATTGTACTGCCTCATGGCACAACCACCGTTATTGCCGACCCACACGAAATCGCCAATGTCTGTGGTCTCGATGGCATTCGTTATATGCTGGATGCATCAAAGAACCTGCCACTGAATGTGAAGGTCATGCTGCCCTCCTGTGTACCCGCGACACCTTTTGAGGAAGCCGGGGCCAAATTGATGGCAGAAGACCTGGCTGAGCTGATCAACCATCCAGATGTGCTGGGGGTGGGGGAAGTGATGGACTTTCCTGCCGTGATCAATGGCGATGAGGCCATGCTGGCCAAAGTGAAGTTAGCCCATGATCATGGTTACATTGCTGACGGTCACAGCCCCGGCCTGAAAGGACTGGATCTCCAGGCCTATGCCATGGCGGGCATTAAAACCGATCATGAGTGCTCCAGTATTGAAGCCATGCTCGTCCGTATCCAGATGGGTATGTACATTCAGATCCGTGAAGGCTCTGCCTGTAAAGATCTTCTGGAGCTGGTTAAAGGTGTTAATGCCGGTAATGCCCGTCGTTGTCTGTTCTGTACCGATGACCGCGAGCCCAAGGATATTATCAATGGCGGTCATATCAATAAGAACCTTCGCCTTGCGGTTGAAGCCGGCATTGATCCGATCATGGCCATTACCATCGGCACCCTGAATGCTGCGGAGTGCTACGGTCTTAAAAAGAAAGGCGCCCTGGCTCCCGGTTATGATGGTGATGTGGTGATTGTTGAAGACCTGCAAAGCTTCAAAGTACGCCGTGTGTTCTGTGCGGGTCAGGAAATCTCACGAAATGGTGAATTGCTGGTCGATATTCAGGACTATCACTGCCCTTCGGTTCTGAACACCGTTAACCTGGCTCCCCTGAGCATTGAGAATTTCCACCTTCAGCTGACCTCTGATAAAGCAAGAGCAATGGGCGTACTGCCCGGTGGCGTTTTGACCAAAGCTTTGGAGGTCGATGTTCAAGTCAATTCGCACGGTTTATTTGACCCTCAGCTCAACCCTGGCCTGAATAAGCTGGCAGTGATTGAACGCCACAAAGCTACAGGTAATATGTCGCTCGCCATACTCGCTGACTATGGACTGACTGGCGGGGCTATCGCCACGACGGTTTCCCATGATTCACATAATATTGTGGTGGTGGGTGACAATGACCAGGACATGTTAACGGCCGTTAAACAGGTGGAATCCATCGGTGGTGGGTTTGTTCTGGTCCATCATGGCGAAGTGATTGGTGAACTGCCTTTACCCATTGCCGGCCTCATGTCTGACCAGAATGCTGAAACCGTTGCTAAGACGATGGGAGACCTTTTAGGCAAGGCACGAAACACACTGGGCGTTAATGCCAATATTCAGCCGTTGATGACGCTGGTATTTATGAGCCTGCCGGTAATTCCAGAGCTGAAGCTGACATCGAATGGACTGTTTGATGTCCGTAGTTTTTCATTCATGTCAACATCAATAAATTAATCTCTTAAAAGGGGTTTCCGGCGAGCTGAAACAGTGCTCTCCGGAAATCATAAAAGCTACAGACATTAACATCATAATAAGGATAACTTATTCCATTCCAAACTCAGCTATTGAGCGAGTAGCGTATTTCGATTTTCAGTTGATTCTTTTGTGATTTTCATTTCACAAAGCATTTGTGCTTCTGAGATACAACACCGGGCTAAAGCATCATTTAAACCGGCCCCCTTTTCATATAAGAGTTTAAAACACTCTTTTCTATCATTAATAACCGTGTAAAACAACGGTGTTCTTCCCGCATCACCAGGTTGATCTATATTTACTCCCCAATGAATGAGTTCTTTCATCATTGTCAGGTTTCCATAGAGTGCTGATAGATGCAGTGCTGACTGCCCCTTTTTATTCGTCTGATTTACATCTACAAGTGGAATTAATTGCTTGAATATTTCCAGGCAACCTACTTTGACAGCTAATAAGAATAGAGGCCAACCATCACTAGTACTCCATCTTTCCATGCTTGATAGATTAAGAAGGCTCGATTCGCTAATTTCTTGTCTATCAGGTTAACCTTTGGCTGAAAATTGGATAAAACACGATTTCACATGCAAAAAATCTGTAATCACCTGTAAGATGCTATTTTTCAGACGCAGTTATCCATTACCGCCATACAGCAGATAAATCCTGAGTTTGTCAGTCAGGCTACTTTTGTCGAACGAACATCTGTCCGAGCGACTTATTCCCTTTGATCCAGATCTGGCAAAATCGGGTAGAGTCTTTTCAGTTTTATCCGTGCATCTTCAGTGGTAAATCGCCAATCCATTGTCGTTTGATGTTGATTTCTTTTTTCTTCCCAGGCTTTCACTTCTTTCCGAAGTGTCACCTGATCCGGGATGCGTCGATCAAGGCATTGACGGCTTAATATACTCAACTCTATCTCTGCCATGTCCAGCCAGCTCCCATGTTTTGGCGTGTAATGGAACTCCAGCTTATCAAGCATTCTTCGAGCCTCTTCAGGAGAGAAGGCCTTATACAACGATGCGGGGCAGTGGGTGTTCAGGTTGTCTTCAACCAAAACAATTTTTTCTGCGTCCTTATGGCGAACATCCACGAGGTACTGTATCTGGTGAGCCCAGTCTATGGCTGTTCTGTGATCCGTCACTTCCACG
>CBDHDM010000126.1:0-8281 GCA_965261315.1 Endozoicomonas sp.
GATAGCCGAAAACCGGTTCCACCATCGCCTTTCGATGTTTAAATGCCTTTTTAGCTGCCGGGTGTTGCATGGTTTCCCGTAGTGCGTCTTTGGCATCATCAATGGCAAACCGGCTGATCTGCCTGCCTTTCTTTTTAGGCCCTTTCGCAGGTTGGCTGATCATTTTAGAGACTCCTGCCTTATTTTTAGATACAGATAATCAAGATCATTGTAGCCACATGCTTTATAGACTATTCGCTTGATAACACCATTGAATGCTTCGATTTTCGCGCTGGTTATCTGATGCTGACAGTATGATAAAAGGCTATCTCTGGCTCTGTTTAAACCTTTTGCAAATCGTTCTAACTCTGATATACCAGTCTCTTTGGCTAATCCGATCCACTTGTCCAGGAATTTACTGGCGCTTGCTTTATATTTATACGTCCATAGTTGTTTAAGCATATCTTTCAGAATGTACGCCTGATTCAAGTCTTCATTCATTGCCAGAAGCTCTTTGAGACTGCTCTCTCGTTTAGGTGTCAGGTTCTCCACGTTCATGAAAAGGTTGAATCGTTGCCCCTTGATAAACGGCTTCTGCTCTTCTTCTTCCTGACGCCATTCTCTGCGTCTAATTTGGTCAATGACATCATTGTAGTTAGCAATAATATAAAACTTGTCGTATACGATATCTGCATCGGGCAGATACTCTTTTACAGAAGCCTGATAACTACCCCCACGGTCAATTCCAACGCATTCGATACTCGCTCGTTGCTCCGCTGCCAGACTGCTCAGAAACTCATCCAGTGTTGCCTTGCGCTTACCTTCACCAAGGAACAATGTTTCTCCCGTGTCAGCATTAAGGACAACAGTAAGATAATGATGCCCTTTACCAATGGATTTCTCGTCAATTAGCAGCGCACGAATGCCATCTCTCTTGGGAGCAGGAAGCATTCTCATCAGCATTTCTTTGTCCCATCGACGTGCCGTGTCATGAGAGATGGAAATAAACTCAGGAACCTTGTCACTGGGCATATACCGACAAAGGTGACTCACATGCCTTTTAAGGCGATCTGTCGCCTGTGCCTTCGGAGAAAGCCCGGGAATTGTGACAGTTTCAATGTGTTTGCATTTGGAACAGCGCCCTTGGTAAGCAGTAAACCGGAGGTAAACCTGGATAGAACCCAACGGTAGATCTTGAACACATCTATCCTTTTCTCGCATCTTGCCCATGGGGCGATGACATTGACTGCACTTAAACTGTTGTATACGACCATCACGACGTAAAAATACAGTTGCCTCAGAGAGCTGCCAATCAATATCAATACTATCGATAACCCAGCCAGAAAATGCGAACATAGGACGTAGTGAGGGCGTTGCACACATGTCTGATCCTTCAGTAATGTTGATCCGTTTAAATCAATCGTTACCTGAAGGCTATTTCTGTTGCAACCCCTCGCTTTTTATCAGCCAACCTGCGAAAGCCCCGAAAAAGGGGCGACATTAATAACAGGTTCAGCGCCACTGATTAACTCAGAAAGTAACCGGCCGGTAATGGCTCCCATACCAACCCCGGCATGCCCATGTCCAAATGCAAACCAGAGCCCCGGATGCGCCGGAGCTTCACCGATCACGGGCAACATCTGATGACTGAAAGTGCTGGTGAAGAGCTGTACATGCTCCAACCATTCCAGCTCCGAGCACCACAGCATTTTTTCCGCCATGGCCAGCACCTCGAATATAGAGTTGATAACACGGTTAACTTATCATATTCAGACCAAATCCCGTTGCGTTATTTATGTGTTCGGCCTTTCTGAAACATGGGGGGGCAAACTGATCGGGAATCTGCTGATTTTCTCGGAGTTTTTGCGGATACAATGGCTGAGCTAAGCAACAAATAAAGATGGCGGGGATGCCCCGCCTTTTGTCAGATTTCTTACGCCATGTTGTACATGTGGCCAAGCTTCCAGACCTTGGTTGCCAGATAACGTTCGTTATGTGGATTCTGGCCTGTCTGATGTGGAATTCGTTCCGCGATTTGAATACCAAGACTTGTCAGGGCCTCAACCTTACGCGGGTTATTTGTCATCAGTTTGAGGCTGGAAACACCAAGATGGTCCAGCATGGTTTTGCACATATCATACTTGCGCATATCGGGTTCAAAGCCCAGCTCCTCATTCGCCTGAACCGTGTCCATACCACTGTCCTGCAGATGGTAAGCACGAACCTTGTTCAGCAGGCCGATACCCCGGCCTTCCTGTCGTAGATAAAGCAGGATGCCGTGGCCTTCCTCGGCAATACGCTCAAGAGCGGCCTGAAGCTGAGGCCCGCAGTCACAACGCATGCTGAAAAGTGCATCACCAGTCAGACACTCGGAATGAACTCTGGCAAGCACCGGTTCCCCCTGACTGACATCCCCCATGGTTAATGCCAGATGCTCCTTGCCCGTACCACTGTCTTCGAAGCCATACATGATGAATTCGCCATAGGGCGTGGGTAAGCGAGACTCTGCAACAAAACTAACAGACACTCACTGCTCCTTAAGTAATTCGTGACCGGATTGTACCAGTCTGCGTGGCTTCTAGCGAGTACGGTAATTAAGGCAGAAAGATAGAGAGAACTACAGGCTGACTTGGGTCAATAAACTAAAATCCAGACTCAATCTGCATGACTCCACGATGTTCAGACAATTTGACGTGTTTCAGGAAGCTCATCCCCAGTAGCACGATATCAGGGTAGGAGCCTTCGATAATCGTTGCTTCCACATGGTTCACCCGAATACTGCCAATAGAAACGCTTTTTAGTGTTACCTGGTATCCGTTAACAAGATCGCTGGCTGTTTCCACTTGGACGGGTTTGCCCGTTTGGTAATTGATCCCGAGGTGCTTGGCATCTATTGAATTGATAGCCAGCACATTGGCTCCGGTATCCACAAGAACGTCAATGGACTGGTTGTTAATCCTGCCTCGGGTAATGTACTGACCCTGATTATTGCGGGTGATGTTGATTGTGGCTTTTTCTGGTTCTTGAATACCGCCGTTCATGTCTCGACTGAGCTGATAAGTACGGGTTTTGCCATTGATTTCAAGGGTTGCACTGTTGCTGGAAGCGTTTAGCAGTTTTACTCCTGCTACTGGCTTCCCATTTGCAGACAGTAAATGCCGTTGTCCATTAATCATTACCAGTGCTTTACCAGAAAAAAGCCCAACAACCTGGACATTGCTGGCATAGCTATGAGTAGCAAATATCAGTGCAAAAAGGAGTGTTGGCAGTCTCATTGTATTTTCATTTTTTTTATGGTTACTGCACTTAATGATAACAGAGGCTTGAGCCTGGCTGTGACCTCTGTTTTACGGTTTTGCAATATTAAGCGAATATCCCCGTCGCCCTGGAGGGCTGGTTATCACGCTATTACATGATAAATGGCTTGTAGCGAAACAAAAGCGAAGACACCGGCTACCAGGTCATCAACCATAATACCAATGCCCCCGTGAACCTTTTTATCAAGCCAGCCAATAGGCCATGGTTTCCATATATCAAAAAGCCTGAAAAGCCCAAAGCCCAGTAAAATCCATTGCCAGCCTGCCGGAGCAGCAATCATGGTAAGCCAGAACCCACAGAACTCATCCCATACAATGGCGGGATGATCGTGAACTCCCAGGTCTTTTGCCGTACGGTCACATAGCCAGAAGCCGATCAGTGTTGCGACGACCAGCACGCCAAGATAGACCCATAAAGTCAGCCCCTGCAGTAACAGGTAAAAAAGAACGGCGGCTATTGTGCCAAATGTGCCCGGCGCTTTGGGGGCCAGGCCGCTCCCGCAGCCAAAAGCGAGGAAGTGAACCGGGTTTTTCCAGCAGGTATCTTTTGGTGTCATGAATACGGTGATCTTTTGGAAGTCAGAAGTGAGTGTAGGCTTTTTCGGTCAGCAGGTTGCCTTGAGAGTCTCTGATTATGCCTGGCTCATCATTGATCTGGCCAATACAGGTGATGCGACAGCCATCTGCCAGTGTTGAGGGAAGCTTTTGGGCAAGTGCTCGGGGAATGGTAAAGCAGAGCTCATAGTCATCGCCACCGGTTAAGGCCAACTTCAAAGCGGTTTCCTGATCATATTGCTGCATCAGGGATGAAGACCTTGGTATCAGTTCTGGAGCGATTTCTGCCCCTGCGTGGCTGGCTTTGAGAATATGCCTGAGGTCCCCAAGTAATCCATCGGAGATATCCAAAGCCGCAGTGGCTCCCATCTGGCGTAACCATTGCCCGGCGAAAAGACGGGGGGATGGATACCAGTATCGGTTAAGCAGGTATTTAAGGTGGTCATCTCCACAGGTTTTCGGGGTGTCGCCCTGAAGTACTGAGGACAGTGCGCCAGCAGCATCTCCCAGCGTGCCGGTAACACAGATCAAGTCCCCGGGGCTGGCTCCACTGCGTAACAGAGCCTTACCTTTGGGGACAAGCCCCTGTACCTGAAGAGAAAGAGTGAGAGGGCCTCTGGTGGTATCTCCGCCAATTAACGGTGCTTTAACTTGCTGGGCAAGCTGGGCAAGCCCTTCAGAAAATTCTTTGAGCCAAAGTTCAGAAACTCTGGGCAGAGTCAGGCCAAGGGTAAAGCTGTGAGGCTCTGCGCCCATCGCGGCCAGATCACTGAGGTTAACGGCCAGGGCCCGATAACCCAAGGCAAAGGGGTCGCACTCTTTGGGAAAGTGAACGCCTTCAACCAGCGTATCCAGTGATTGAGCCAGTTGCATATCCGCAGGGATATCGAACAGCGCACAGTCATCCCCAATGCCGATAAGTCCGTCGGTGTATTGTCCTTGAATCTGTGAGATTTCAGGTCGAGCAAAATAGCGTTTTATCAGCTCGAACTCACCTATTTCACCAACAGCTTCACCGACGGCCATAAATCCCCATTTAATGATCAAGTCGTTTTATTAAGTGCCAGGGTCTGTTGGCGTTTCGTTGTGTGCTCAGCGTATCAGGGCGATCCTATGACCAGGCGCGGCATTGCAGGAATACCAAAAGGCATAAAGGCTGGTTGCCTTTCAAAATGCTGTAACAACGTCATAGGGGCGCCCTGATACGCCCTTCGGGTGGCCCAGAAAAACGCCATCTGCTTTGTTAGACTTGCTTGACGTAGAATAACTACGGGCTGCGCAAGTCTTTCGTGCATATGGCGCTTTTCTGGGCCACTGAGCTTCGCAACGAAACGTCAACAGCCCCTTACCATACCCGGATTTAAACAGGGATGAAGAGCGTGCCTACTTTTTGCGATAGGCTTTGACTTCCTCTGCGCGCAGGCGCGGAGCCAGCTTGTCGAGGATGCCATTGATGTAGCGGTGTGAATCCTGGGCACCAAAGCGTTTGACCAGTTCAATGGCTTCATTGATGACGACGCGGTAAGGGACATCCTTCCGGTTGATCAGCTCAAAGCAACCAATGCGCAATGCGGCCAGCTCGACAGGATCCAGCTGGGTCAATGGGCGATCAAGCACTGCTGACATCGCTTCGTCCAGCTGTGTTGTCTGATTGGGAACACCATGAACAATGGCGCTGAAATAGCCTTCATCCACTTTGCTGAAATCATTGTCAGTACGAAACTGTGCTTCTATCTGAATCAGCGGTGATTTGGCAATCTGCCACTGATAGAGAGCCTGAAGAGCCAGCTGTCTGGCTCTTCTGCGAGCCGACGGACTGAGCCGGTCGGCACTCTTTTTTTGAGAGGTTTTAACTTGTGGGTTGTTCATTGGCGAGGTGCTCACCTCAAGCCTCCAGTTTTTTAACACATTCGTTAGCAACGAAATAAAAGTGCGGTGTACCACACGGAACAGGGTTGAAAATGTAATTATCGCATTAAATAGAGATGAGCGATATTTGATCAGTTTATATGATCACTTATCGCCCATCCTGATTTATATCCATTAGGGTCTTGGATATATCTGTCTGCCAGGGAATTTACTCTCCGAATGGCAGATATTCCACGACTTCAAGATCAAATCCGGAAAGGGCTGCAAATCGAATAGGGGAGCTTAGCAGGCGCATTTTGCCGACGCCCAGATCCCGTAAAATCTGTGATCCGGTACCAATCGCCTGATAGGCTCGGGACATGCCATCAGATGAGGAACGATCATTGCTATCGATAAAGCGCTCCAGTGCCATGCCCAGATCCTGATGGCTACCGGAATCCAGCAGAACCACAACCCCTGTTCCTTCTTCTGCTACTTTGGCCATTGCTTTGTGAAGAGACCAGCTTGGACGTCCCCCCTTCACTATGAGCTGCCAGAAGATCACGAAATGGTTCCATGGCGTGGACTCGAACCAGTGTTGGAGAGTCTGGCGTGATATAGCCTTTACTCAGCGCGAGATGTTTACAGTCGCTGATACTGTCCTGATAAACCGACAGATCAAACTGCCCAAAGTCGGTATTGATCACCCGCTGCTCAATTTTATCCACCGTTTTTTCATGCAGAATACGGTAATGGATCAGGTCTGCAATGGTTCCGATCTTCAGCTCATGCTTTTCAGCAAAAGCTTCCAGGTCGGGGCGGCGAGCCATTGAACCGTTTTCATTCATGATTTCAATGATGGCAGCCGCAGGTGTAAGCCCGGCCAAGCGGGAAAGATCACAGCCTGCCTCTGTGTGACCGGCACGGCTGAGAACGCCACCAGGTCTGGCTCGCAGAGGGAAGATATGGCCTGGTTGTACAATGTCTTCCGGGCGGGAAAGCGGGTCAACAGCGGTTAAAATAGTCTTGGCTCGATCTTGAGCAGAAATACCGGTGGTAACCCCTTCTGCAGCCTCAATGGATACGGTAAATGGTGTGCCATATCCGGACTGATTATCAGTGGCTCCGACCATTTGTGGCAGACCAAGGAAGTCGCAACGATCTCCGGTCAGTGTCAGACACAGAAGCCCCCTTGCTTCACGGGTCATGAAATTAACAATTTCCGGGGTGATTTTTTCCCGCAGCGATGATTAAATCACCTTCGTTCTCACGGTCTTCATCATCCATCAGTATGACAGGCTTACCGAGGCGAATGTCCTCTAGAAGTTCTTCGATGGAGTTCAGCTGCATAATGTCCCTCTGATACCCGATGGTTTCCGGCGCAATTTTTTATCAGCCCTGCCTTTCACCTGCTCGTGGCGGTTTACTGATGCAAGGCTGTTGACAGTCATATGGCTGTGAGAGCGCTATTCTACCTTTTTCATCATGTGTTAACAGCTGTTTCCAGAGTGGTTTCCATTTTTTTACGGTTATTAACGTTCAAGTGTAAACACAGCTCCATTAAGGGGCTTTTGATCGCTATTTTAAGACTGGTCGGGCTGTGATTTTCCAGTCATCACCCACAGCCCGGATATCTTTGATAACCAGTTTCTTTTTTTCAGACATGCTGTGCAGCGGCAAACTAAACAATGGTCTGGCTTCTGATCCCATCAGAACCGGCGCCATGAAAACAATGAGCTCATCTATCAGGTTTTCAGAAATCATACTGCCAGCCAGTTGGGCCCCGGTTTCCAGAAGTACTTCATTACACTCCCTTCTTCCCAGCTCTTTCAGTACTGCCTTCAGGTCGACTTTGTCATCGGTATTGTTATCAGTATTCTCTAATATCAATACTTCTGCACCTGCTTGCTCAAGCTGTGCTTTTTTCCCGGGGCTATGTTGTGAGGTTGTAATAATCAGGCATTGTCCCAAGCCTGAAATCACTTTTGCATCAATGGGTGTTTTGAGGGTTGAATCCAGTACAACTCTTAACGGCTGGTGCTTACAGATGCCTTCTGCATTGGCCAGGCCCAGTTCGTCGGGGCGAACGGTCAGTGAAGCGTTATCTTTGAGGATAGAGCCTACGCCAGTGATAATTGCACCGCTCTGTGCCCTGAGCTTTTGTACTTCACTGCGAGCCATAGGCCCGGTAATCCATTGGGATTCACCGCTGGCCATGGCTGTCCGGCCATCCATACTCATGGCAAGTTTTGCCCTGACAAGCGGAAGGCCTGAAGACATTCGTTTGAAAAAGCCTTCATTCAGAGCTTTGGCTTCCTCTTCAAGAACACCTGACCGGGTTTCAATCCCCGCTTCCTGAAGAATGGCCATACCTTTACTGGCTACCGCTGGGTTCACCATCCTTTACTGCAGCACCAACCCTTGCAATACCTGCGGTTTTGAGGGCCTCTGCACAGGGCGGGTGTCCTGCCATAGTGGCTGCAGGGTTCCAGGGTTACATACGCGGTAGCCCCTTTTGCTCTGGTTCCAGCCATACGCAGCGCATGTACCTCAGCATGAGGTTCGCCAGCCCGTTCATGCCA
>CBDHDM010000127.1:0-3508 GCA_965261315.1 Endozoicomonas sp.
TAACAGTTGGTGAAATATTCTGTGTGCAGTATGATTGGCATGATGGAAGCAACGTGGGGAAGGTAGCCAATTCAGGTGACAAACAAGGATGGAGGAATCTTGTAGTTTACTTTCTAGTGACAAGGCTTGTTTGCGAGACAGGTGATGCCAAGTCTTGTTTTGTTGACATGGAACATTCTTCTTTGTATCAAGTAAGTATTTGCCGAATGGGTGACACTAACACTGAAAACATGCCACTGCATCAGGCAGTAACCATGGTTGTAGGCATAGCCTCCTTACAAAAAGATTGCTCTGATTCTGATGTTAAGCAACTTCTTTGTACTGCCCTCCAAAATACCCTGATGCTGGATCTCCACCTTCAGCAGCAATATCATTGATTATACTACCTAGGAGGCTTTCATCTATACTTTTTCCACGAATAAAAGTTCTTCCCTGTTGGCTTACGGAGTAGCATGCCATTGTTTCTCTGCTCAGGAAGATTCACATGCGCGTAACTTTCTGCGGTGACTTACTGTATGGACCACATGGGTTCAATTCAAATACACTTTTTGCCAATGGAAACTGTTACGCACGTCTTTGAAAAAACAGTCCACCTGTTTCAGTAGTATATGAAGATGTTTTACATTGGCAATCATGTCCTTTATGCACCTATCAATGTTAAGCCGGGGGGGGGGGGGGGGGGGTTGGGGTGCTCCCCGGGCATATGTGGGGCATTTTGATTACCTTTGCTATCTCCACCCTTGGGAATTTGACTGAGAGTCTGGGACCCAGGCTGGGGACATTTGACTTTTTTTGGAGAGGAGGACTTGGCCCTAATAGCGTGTTGTTTGCAGGCAGCCATTTTGAAACGTGAGGAATGGCGTGCTGTTGTCTTATTCAGGTATGAACGCTAGAGTTACTATGTTGTTACAGGTTTTTTCGAAAGTTTAATATTAAATAGAACAGTCATTTCTAAATTGTCATCTGTTATTATAAAAGACAAGAACAAACAACATATTTTAAAGTGTAGTAAAATTCACAAATACACGGCCAGGTATTCTGATATTCAATACAATTTGTCTGCAGGGTAGGGAGATTTGACCTGATTTGAACCACTTTTTTGACCCCAGGGTGGGGGTTTTGATAAAAAATTCTTCAAAAAAATCAAATGCCCCACATATGCCCGTGTCCCCCCACCCCCTCGGGCTTAACATTGATAGGTGTATTATTGGATTGAACAACTAGAGTTCCTGCAAGGAGAAATTAGACACTGATCGCTATTGGGATTTGAGGTTATGGATTAAAAGTGTTTTAATTAATAATTATTTAAGCACCTTGTAAGAACACCTGTGGGAGCCCCCCCACCCCCACCCCCACCCCTCTCCATCTTTAAGTTCTTAAATTATGCATCTATCAGCAGCTACACACCAAGCCAGCAGATGTTATGGTGAATTTTTAATAGGATATATTTATATTTGTTTACAGAGAGGTTCAGTCCACAGTTATGTGCCAGCTGCCTTGGAGCCCTTGGTTTGTCGCAGAATGGAGCACCATGATTCAAGACCAAGTTACTGGGAACAGAGAAGTCTTGTAGGATTAACCACTTATGTTGACATCCTAAAGAACATTGTCAACCCATACTTGAATTCCAGGTCAGGATTTCTTGCCTTAATGTTGTTAAATTATAAGTATTTTATTTTTATTAACAACTGCATCGCTTAGTGGAGGTTGGGTGCCTGGAGTGTCCAAGGGCTTCCACTTTTGGCAGCCAGCCCCTAGACTGAATAACGCCCCCATGGCTGGCACAACGCTGCAACCCAGCCATGAGCCCCCACGCACAAGAGACAAAAAACAGGCACCCGTCACACTGAAAAATCAGTGGAAAAAAAAAAGGGAAGGGAGGGGGGGAGAGCTAAATGACGACTGCTCTCGGCCACGCTGGCTGAAAGAACTCCACGCACTGCCGGACCTACGCCACACTAGCAAAACGCCACACTATTGCGCATGCGCTTCCAAACCGACCTCTGACCGCGGATACTGTTGGCGCTCTTTGTTGTTAACTCCTTTAAATTGCATTTAAATACATTTAACAACTGCATCGCTTAGTGGAGGTTGGGTGCCTGGAGTGTCCAAGGGCTTCCACTTTTGGCAGCCAGCCCCTAGACTGAATAACGCCCCCATGGCTGGCACAACGCTGCAACCCAGCCATGAGCCCCCACGCACAAGAGACAAAAAACAGGCACCCGTCACACTGAAAAATCAGTGGAAAAAAAAAAGGGAAGGGAGGGGGGGAGAGCTAAATGACGACTGCTCTCGGCCACGCTGGCTGAAAGAACTCCACGCACTGCCGGACCTACGCCACACTAGCAAAACGCCACACTATTGCGCATGCGCTTCCAAACCGACCTCTGACCGCGGATACTGTTGGCGCTCTTTGTTGTTAACTCCTTTAAATTGCATTTAAATACATTTAACAACTGCATCGCTTAGTGGAGGTTGGGTGCCTGGAGTGTCCAAGGGCTTCCACTTTTGGCAGCCAGCCCCTAGACTGAATAACGCCCCCATGGCTGGCACAACGCTGCAACCCAGCCATGAGCCCCCACGCCACGCCGAAGGGACCTCCGAGCTACGCATCAAAGCTCGGAGACAGAAGGGGCTCATGACTGGGGGAAGCCAGAGCCCCTAACCGCCAAATCCCGAAAGCACCCAACTGTGTACAGAAGCTAGATGAATACCTGTTATTGCAACAGCCTCTCTGAGACACTCAGGATCAGGTCAACTGGAGTTCTGACGTAGAGCTGGTATGTGTCACTCGTCCACCTGCCCATTGTCTTGATTACGTGGTCTGGGATACCATGTTGTGCCGCCGTGGTTGCAGCGCCAATGCGAAAACTATGACCGGGGAACTGACCAGGAATTCCCGCTGCTGCTATAGTGGACTGGAGAAATGAAGACAAACGCACTCGAGTTAAAGGCTGACCAGTGCTATCAATGAAGAGGGGCCCCTGTGACGACCCCCGGAGGTGTAGATAAGACATGATTGCAGCAATAGGACAAAGAGAAGCCTGACCACGGCCTAGGTAAATGAAACAACCCTGCCGAAAAGGGTCAGTTTTTGAGCTTTTGATATGAACACGAAGGCTGGAGGGGTTCTCCTCTGCGTCCACCTGTAAGTCCTGTACTGTCAGATGAATGGATGGGTCGAAGGTGGTATTGACAGTAAACTCCCCAGCCCGAAGAAAACCAAAGAAACCTATGCAGCAGGCAGCCCAAAGCATGATGTGGTCGGGGTTTTGCAAGTCCACTGAACGGTGAATAACGCGCATAATGTCCACTGTTACGGGTTGACGCTGTGGTTGACGGGAGCCTTGATGGCGTTTAATGCCACGAAGGAGACGCTGGAGTTGGAGGCAATGTACCAGAGGATCAGGAAAACCATAATCAATGTGCAATGAGCGTACTGCAGACAAGTACACCTTGATGGAGGAATGGTGCAACTGATCCGCCAGATGGGAACAAAAACGCAACA
>CBDHDM010000128.1:0-17862 GCA_965261315.1 Endozoicomonas sp.
TAAGGCGCAAAATGGCGATTCCGAACCAGCAAAGTTGGAATCGCCATGCTTACTCAAGAACAGAAACTCATTCTCGGCAAGCTGGGCTATTACATCTCTTTTCTCGCCCTGGCGCTACCCTCAAGATCAGTGCCAGTGTTTTGTGAATTGCTTGTTGCCAGCATGATCACTGTAGAAGGGTTTGTAACCCAGTCCTGGTTTCAGGGAAGGCTTCATAATTTCTGGGGCAGCTATCACAAATGGCTTGAAACGGGACATTGGCGAACGTATCAGGTGGTCGCCCGTTTCATGCAGTTATGCTGCCTTGCGATTCCTGAAACGCAACCATTGTTCCTTGTCATTGATGACACTCTGGTTCTTCGCTTTAGTGAAAAGGCTCCTGGTTGCGCTATTGCCTTTCAACATGCTCACAAACTGAATCAGGCTCGCTACGTCCTCGGACAATGCTTCGTTTATCCTAAATTCAGCAGTTGAACACCGCTGAGCCATGCCGACAGGGATAGCTTTTCTTGGTTCATAACGGCGGTTTTTTAGTTATCAGCCCGATTCGATTAATGGCTGCATCGTAATAAACTGCCCGTTTTTCAAAAATTTTGAGACCGCTTTCGTTAAAATACGACACCATGCGTTAAGTGGACTCAACTGCGGTGCAATGCTTTTAATTGAATCAAAAAACTCACACAATTCGCTTTGCAATTTCGCAATTTTATCCATCCACCGATGCTGACTTGTCAGCTTGATTTTCTTTTGGTTGCCAGACTGGGTCAGCTTGCCAATTGAACTCATTAATAAAGGGCGACTGGTAATGGATTCTTTATGAGAGTCCGGATTGCCTAATCGAACATAAAACGTCCACCAGTTGTAAATCAGGGCGACCATTCGCGCCAGCATTCGGCATCTTGCCATATCTTTTGTTACATAACCACCCCAGCCCCATTGGTTTTTTATTTCATCAAAGTTATTTTCACAGTCAGCCCTGTTGCGATAATGATTAATAATCGAGACAATGTCATTATTAAGAGAAGTAACCAGTACCGAATATTCGTAAGCTTTTATATTTTCCGGCTCTTCTATTAACGCCAATGTTTTCTGACGTTCTTTTATTCCTTTTTCCAGAGCCAGTATCTCATTTTCAGGACGTCGTCTTCGAACAATGATGATGCGTCTTTCTTTTTTCCATCCTGATAGTTTGATTACGGATTCTTTTCCCTCCCAATGGTCATCGTATTTTACCCATCCTCCGCTGCAGTGCGCATTACCTATGGCTTTCTTTACGTTGTCGTGCTTTTTCATTTTAAAAAGATAGTGACAGCCAGCATCTTCCAATTCGCTCATTACCCGGTCACTTCCCCAATCACAATCACCACGAACAAATTCAGGCCAGCAACATTTTGGAAGTCGATTTAATAGCTCCATTAAACCGGGTAAAGAGTATTTACTTTGACTTTCATTTCCGGGCCTGACTTCAACTTCCAGTATTAATTTAAGATTGGCCATCATATATGAGTGGTAAGTGTGAGAGGACCTTCCTTTCTTATGTGGGTTATAGCCATTCATTGCTCCCTCCTGATGTCCGTAAATGGTTTTCACGGTAACATCAACATCCATAATCCATGGAATGGTTAATAACGGATCAAAACATAGATGAAGATGTTTTTGCATCCATTCAACGCCTTCATCTTCATCAATTTTCTTTAAACCACGTCTAGCGGAATCATCACTGACAATTTTTTTCATCCCAAGCAGTTGAGCATTTACATTGTCACCAATAATCGTTCCGATATGTGCATAACGTTTATGCCCTGAAAGTATGGAAAGCATTAGTGAGCCAATTACATCCACTTTTTCAGGGGCGTTTGGGCTTTTATAAGTTAACGGGCAATCGTTAACCCAGGGTTCAAACCGGTGACCTGTTTTTAAAAATTGTATAAAAAAAGCAAGCTGTCCCATTGGAGTGACGGATGCTTCCGGTTCCCACTCGACATGAATTTTACCGTCGAAAGAATCGACTTCGAGTTTGACGGATAAGGGGTCTTTTTCCATTTCAGACAACTCACCCTTTGGGTGAGCGGGTTTTGTGGTCGAACCATCTGTGAGCCCTCGGTATTGGTGAGGGTTAGAGTTTAGCTCAGGGGGTAACCGCTGAATTTAGGTTTATCTGTCCATGGTTCAGGAGCGCCCGACAGATGAAGTGCCAACGGCCATACCCTGGCTGGCGCGTATGCCATCCGAAGGTGGTAATACCAGCAAACTGTTTACAGCCAAGGCTCTACTTCGCTTCACACATGCGGTTATTGGTGACCGGTTTGCGTATGCACTTCTGGATAGCTGGTTTATGCGGAGCCATGTGATCAAACACACTCAAAATCTGGGGTTCCATGCCATCGGACAATGTCGGCATGATCTGGCCCTGTTTTTGCCTCCCCTACCTGAACCCAAACGTCGTGGTGCGCCCAGAATCTATGGGGAAAAACTCACGAAGGAGCGGGTACAAAAAATCCCGGAGCACAAGGTAAAAATGCATCTCTACGGACGTATTCGAACGGTTTACTACAGAAGTTGTCTATGTCGCGCCAGAATTCTCAGGGGGCAGGAGGTTATGGCCGTATGGACAGAGTTTGAGCATAAGGGTAAGCGACGTAAAACTCGGTTGATATTATCAACAGACACGACACTCGGTGCTATGACTGTGCTCCGCCATTATGCGCTGAGGTGGCCGATAGAACCTGGTTTCAACCAGATTAAAAATTTGTTTGGCGTCCGTCAGTTGTGGCAAAAAAAAAGACAAACCCTGTACCGATGGTTGAATATCCGACTGGTGGCTTATGGGCTGCTCGAGCTGCTAACGATCCGGGCTGGAAAGTTGGCACGTAGCATCGTAAATCAGCCTTGGCGTTCCGAAGATGTCATCACAGCAGGAATGACCCGAGCAGGTCTGAAAGAGTTGCTTCCGCAATTTGACATACATTCGTGCTGTACTTACAAGTCAGAGATATTCCAGTTCCCAGAAATCGAAAATATCCCTGACACTAAGGCGACGATGTCAGAGGCGGCTTAATTCGCCTGACCAACCCTATATTGCCAATTGAAAACGGTTTTTTGAAAGACCGTGACAGGGAAGGTTTAGCTCTAAACTCGAGTATAGGCGAAATGTAGGAATTATTTCAGGACAATTCCTTAGTTAACTGCATATGGATTTTCAATAAACCCTCCTGCATAGAGAACACGCTGATTCAGTTCTTCCTTCATTTTTTTCAGTACTGATGCCATATCTGGATCCTTAGCAATATTATTCATTTCATATGGATCATTTTTTAGGTTATAGAGCTCATCTGCATCATCGTGCCGCATGAACTTGATGAATTTATAGTCACCCATAACTACAGCGCGATAATCTGCATTCATCATCCAACTCTGTGGAATGTTGTGGCTGTAAAACTCGATATATGCACTATCTCGAATATTCTCCTTTTCACCTGTTAGCATAGGCATCAGAGACATACCTTGAACACTGTTTGGTAGAGTTTTAAAACCAGCTGCGTCTAGAATAGTTGCGGAGTAATCGGAGGACTCAGCATAACCATTGATCTTGATGCCAGGTTGAATTTTATCAGGATATTGAATCAATAGTGGTGCTCGAATAGCTTCCTGATAAGGAGCGCGACGTTCCACAGAAAGGTCATGCTCTCCGTACCAATAGCCATTGTCGGAAGTGAAAATCACCATGGTATTATCAAGAATATCCTTTTCCTTCAGATCATCTAAAACTCGCTGTACGTTTTCATCAATAGCTAACACCATTTCTGCACGGGCACGAAGAGTTGACTCTGGAGGGCCTGGATCCAGAAATTTCAAGATTGGGCCTTTCAAAGCATCACGCATAGCCAGAGCATCTTGTAGCATCTTCTTACCAGCAAGATCAGCTTCCTGGCGACCTACACTAGGGGCGCGTTTGAGATTCTTATCTGCATAAACACCTTTATGGCGCTGGGCTGGGACAAATTCATTACCTGAGGTCGGATCTACCTCACCAGTAGATAACTGACGCATATCTGGATGAACAGCCTTGTGAGCAATAGTTACAAAGAATGGCTTGTCTCCATCTGAAGCATTATCGATAAAATCTAAAGCCTTGGTGGTTAAAAGGTCAGTCATGTACTCACCTTTGTACTCTACCATTTTGCCATTCTCGTAAAGAGTGGGGCTCAAAGATTGCCCTTGGCCAGGGTAAGAGACCCAGTAGTCATATCCAGGTCGCTGTGAAGGGTCTTTCCCCATATGCCATTTACCAACGTGGGCAGTTGTATAGCCCGCTTTTTGGAGTTCTTTAGAGAAAAACTCCAAACGATGGCTCTGGAGCGCTCGGTCAGTATTATCGACAATGCCATGCCTGGAACCATATTGTCCGGTTAAAATAGTTGCACGGTTAGGCGAGCATAATGGTGTATTATGATAAGCGTTATTAAATTTCGCACCATTTTCAGCAATACTGTCAATTGCTGGTGTTTTAAGGTATGGGTGGCCTCCTGCGCCAAACTCATCCCGACGTAGGTCATCAATAACAATCATAACGACATTCGGTCGTTCATCAATTGATACTTGCGCCGAAACAGCGTTTGCAATGGGAGTTAGAACCATGGCTAGCCCCGCCATTCCAACTAACCTGTTTTTCCAATTCTTTTTCATATAGGTTCCCAAACTAATTTACTTAAAGTTAAACTTTCGAGCAGTTAACTACTCATTTACCCACAAAATCAAAATCTGCTATTAGTAGAAATTAAGTCTCTCATTACGCCATATTCTCACCGCTTGAGGTGAGTTACTCGAATAATTAGTGTCTTCTTCCCCTATGAAGAGGGAGATTCAGCAATCAATAGATAATAACGATCGTAGTTTATGAACATTTTCTCGAACATGTCATGTATTAGCCTTAATAAATAAAATGAACTCTATCCAGTAAATATTGGAAGTAAGCCAAGCATTGAAAGGAAGTGAAATACCGCAGTCAATACACCGAATAAAATGGTGAGATAGATAGTCGGCTGCCCGCCCGGTGCTTTAAAACCGCTATCAGAAGGGTGTATCAATCGTGTTTTCCAGGCAAGTAGAGCTGGAATAATGCAAGCCCATACTGTTGCTGCTGCTCCTGCATAACCGATGGCAATGACAAAACCGAATGGGAAAAGTACGGAAAGCACCAATGGTGGAAGGAACGTTACCAGCCAACACTTCGTTCTTCCCTGCTTGTTATCTTCAAATTTGAAGAAGTCTGCCAGAAAATCAAAAACACCTAGGCCGACACCAATAAAAGATGAAAGTATGGCTGCCATAGAGAAGATATTAATAGCATTGGCGACTTTATCTGACTCAATAACGCTACCAAATGCTTTGAGCAGCACATCAACATTGCCACCCTGTTCAATAACAGGTCCGAACTGTGTACGGGGCAGGTTACCGAAAATGCTGATCAGCCAGAGTACGTATAGTGTCAAGGCGATAATGGTTCCACCCAGAATGGCATATTTGGCTTTTCTTTCTTCACCGTAATAGGCACGCATGGAAGAAACAGAGTGATGGTAACCAAATGATGTCAGCGCAACCGGCAGCATTGCCATTGCAAAGGGAGCATAAGAGTTATTTTCGCTAATGGTATCAAGAAGGGTTGGCATATTGACGTTAATTGCCAGGCCAGAAACACCAAAGATAAAACTCAGGATCATAAAGGTAATTAATATGACAGAAATTCTGTCAACTGCCCGGGTAGAGTGCCAGACAAATCCAGAGAAAATGACAACGAAAATAATGGAGGCCAGCTTTTCATTAATACCCAGCATATCCTTTAAAATAAGGCCTGATGAGGTAATGTAAGCGTAGAGAAGAATACCACCCACAAAATAGACGGTGATGTTATTAAACAGGTTTACTTTTTCGCCTAATAAATCTTTGGTGACCGTATCAAACGACACTTTTAAATCATAATGTTTAAACGCTTCTAACAGCATCCAGCCAGAAACAGTCATTACCAGCATGGTGACCGCAATCACCAGAGTTGACCATACTGTCCATGCTCCTGCTCCGGCACTGGGTAGTCCCAGCATTCCGGCGCCGACACAGACGCTGGCAATGATACAGGCACCACCCAATAGTGATGGACTCTTGCTCATCTTCTGCTCCCCTTATAGATCAGTGCCGCTTCGGCAGTGGCACTTCAAAGGAATGAATAAGTTTATATTTCGTTTTTTTAACAAAACTTGCAGAGATAAACGTGGCTCACTGTCCTGTTGAGCCACGTTTGATTTTAATCAGAGTTAACAAAGGCCAGTCAACTTTATTCGACTTCCTTCAAACGTGCTGTGAAGTGACGCAGTACAGGAGGTTCGTAGGTGAACTCCAGACCTTTCACGTTATGAGCATTCTCTTTCACTTTACCAAAGGCTTCGATAACGAAGTCCATATGGGTCTGGGTGTAAGTTGCACGTGGGATAGTCAGTCGCAACAGTTCTGCTGGGCAAGGGTACTGTTCACCAGTGGCTGGATCACGGCCCTGAAGCAGAGATCCAATCTCTACAGCACGAATACCGGCGACCTTGTACAATTCACAAGCCAGAGCATGAGCCGGGAATTGGTCAGCAGGAATATGTGTCAGCAGTTTACCTGCATCAACAAATGCTGCGTGGCCACCGGCTTGCTGACAGGCAACACCCATAGCTTCCAAACCATTGACCAGGTATTCAACCTGATTGATACGATAAGCCAGCCAATCCTGACGCATGCCATCGTACAGGCCAACCGCCAGACGTTCCATGGCGCCACCTTCCAGGCCACCGTAGGTTGGAAAACCTTCCTGAACGACGCAAAGCGTACGACATTCGGTGTATACATCGAACATGGAGTCATCTTTAAAGCAAAGCAGGCCGCCCATCTGAACCATGGCATCTTTCTTTGCAGACATGGCCAGACCATCAGCGTACTTGTAGGCTTCGCGGGTGATATCTTCGATGCTCCAGTCCTGATAACCAGGCTCACGCTGCTGTACAAAGTAAGCGTTTTCAGCAAAACGGGCAGAGTCCATGATGACTGGAATGTTGTACTTCTGGCCAATTTCATACACCGCTTTCAGGTTGGCAATGGATACAGGCTGGCCACCGGCGGAGTTACAGGTGATGGTGCTGACGATATAAGGAACGTTGGCAGGGCCGGCGTCCATAATTTCGCCTTCCAGTTTTTCCAGATCAAAGTCACCTTTGAAATCTGCACGAACAGAGGTATCGAACGCTTCCTTGGTATAGACGTTCTTTGCCTTACAACAGTTGACCTGAGTGTGACCCTGGGTGGTGTCAAAGAAGTAGTTGGACAGGGCAACCATTTTGCTGCGATCCAGGCCTCTTTCTTTTTCAGCCTTCTTGATCAAAACAGGAATGTAGATCTGCTCGGCGCCACGCCCCTGGTGAGTCGGGATCGTGTATTCGTAGCCAAAGATATCCTTTACGGCATTGGACAGGGCATAGTAGCTACGGCTGCCGCTGTATGCTTCGTCACCAAGGAGCATGGCTGCCTGCATGTTCTGGGTGATGGAGCCGGTGCCGCTGTCAGTCAGCAGGTCAATAAAGACATCATCGCTGTCCAGCAGGAATGGATTCATGCCCGCTTTCAGAATGGCTTCTTCACGGTATTCGCGGGTGCTGCGTTTTACGGGTTCAACAACACGAATACGGAATGGTTCTGGAAGATGTTTAAAGTTTTCCATGGCTTCACCTGTTTAAATTAACTGTTAAATAGTTATCGTTTTAATACTATTGGTCGTAAATAAAATCGTTTTGAACGATTATGTGAGCATCACCGGATTTTTCGAATAGCCGAATAGACCTGTACGGCACTGAAAGTCATCAGCCGCATGGTAGAGCTAAAAAAAACAGCGATATGCGGTCTAAAGCCGGGAGGCAATTAGATGGTGGGTAATTAATGAGGGAATGAAAAAGCAGTTTTGAAATCTAGTATTATCCAGCAGCTGGATGAATTTGATATGCCCATTGAGTCGCTCACTTAAACCATAATTTGAATCATGATGGAGTAGAACTCATATTAAGGGAATCAAATTAATGAGTCAACGTCGGAATCGTCTGTTTTAGGCGAGTTGTGATCAGTTTTACAAGGAAGTTATTGAGAGTTTGATTCTGGTCAATTATTTGTGAAATCCACATTAATAAAGCCAGCATAAAACTACTGGCCTCCATGAAATTTATTTAATGATAGAAAATCAGTGGTCAAAAGATTTCATAGACCAGTGTTGATCCTGAAACTTCATGCCCGATAATCAGTAAGGGCTTACCGGTTGGGCTATCGGCATCATCGACAAAGACCATCCCTTCCGGTGAAAGATCGCCGACGAGTTCTGGCTGATCAGCATTTTCGGTAACCTGCCCCGTACACAGTTCGGACCTGTTATTGAACAGGGTGGCAATGTTGATGTGCTGCTCAAAGCACTTGGTAGCGTTATTGATTCAGATAAAGTCGCCAATGCTATTAATATCTTCTCTATGGCAGCCATACTTTCATCTTTTATTGGTGTCGGCCTAGGTGTTTTTGATTTTCTGGCAGATTTCTTCAAATTTGAAGATAACAAGCAGGGAAGAACGAAGTGTTGGCTGGTAACGTTCCTTCCACCATTGGTGCTTTCCGTACTTTTCCCATTCGGTTTTGTCATTGCCATCGGTTATGCAGGAGCAGCAGCAACAGTCTGGGCTTGCATTATTCCAGCTCTACTTGCCTGGAAAACACGATTGATACACCCTTCTGATAGCGGTTTTAAAGCACCGGGCGGGCAGCCGGTTATCTATCTCACCATTTTATTCGGTGTATTGACTGCGGTATTTCACTTCCTTTCAATGCTTGGCTTACTTCCAATATTTACTGGATAGAGTTCATTTTATTTATTAAGGCTAATACATGACATGTTCGAGAAAATGTTCATAAGCTCAGCAATTCCCGTTAACTATACGCCTTAAGGCGTATAGCTTTATATTAACCAAGCATACAATTTATGGATGAACCAACCCGCTCCGTATTAAGACAGAGTTCCAGATTACTCTGCAGACACACTGAACACTGAAAACACAAGAATACTGAGAGTCTATGTTGTATCCAGCATAAGCGTTTTCAGGCGGATACTCTTTCCTGCGATTATTGCTGTTAACAGTTCAGTATGAGATTTATTGATGGGGACACCATTGACGAACCGGAACCAGTGTCGATTGCCGTCTTCGTCGGTATACCCATGACGAACTACTTTATCCACTGCGTCATAAAGTGATACGTGACTGGCGTCCTTCGCAACCATGATGAAGCTGTAGTTGTAGGATTTAACCAGCTTGTTGAATTATGGGTTCCGGCATAAAAGGAAGTACTTCCTTCTTACCCGGTTTCACCAGACAGCAAGCCAGCAGCTGATGGTAGTACTGGGGACTTTCTCAACGGCATAAAGGGCTTTCAGGTTATGGAGCAGCAATTCCCGATGAATTCCGGAGCCTTACTACCACGCAACACGCAGAGGAAGCAATAAAAACTCACCCGCACAATTTATCGACTAAAATTGATCTTTACTAAATCATCGTCGTCGGATCAATTATGGGTACTGCCATACAGAAAAAAGTCAGGCAATTCAGTGCTACTTATCTCATAAAAACAGTTTCTGAATGCTTTGAAAAAATAACTGATCACCGTCCCAATCAGTGCATCATTCCATTTGCCAATTTTCCTAAATCTGCTTTTGCCATGATGCATCAAAAGTGTGATTCGCTGTTAGCATTCGATGAGGAAAGGCTCGACGAAGTATGCTGCCATAATCTCGAACAACTTTACCATATTAAGGATGGTAGTGTTCCTTCTGACACAAGAATGAGAGAAGTTATTGACCCTGTAGATCCCGCCGAACTTAAGAAACCCTTCAAAGAACTATTCAACATTGTTCAGCGTAATGGAGCCCTGAAAGGATTCGAATTCAAATGCGGAAAGCTAAAAGACCATTACCTCCTTCCTATTGATGGCACTGGTCTTTTTTATTCAGGAACCTGTCGTTGTGATGACTGTTGCATCATGAATGAAGGCAAAAAGAATGAAGCCTATTATCACAATATTATGGGTGGGTGTATTGTCCATCAAAATCAGAAAACCGTGATTCCTTTAGCACCGGAAGCCATTTGCAAACAAGATGGTACGACAAAAAATGATTGTGAAAAAGCGGCTATCCGACGTTTTCTGGCACAGGTAAAACACGACCACCCGCAACTAAAACTGGTCATTCTTCTCGATGGCTTATACGCTGACAATCCCACCATTGCTCTGATCAAGAAGTATGGCTGGCACTATATTATCGTCGCAAAAGATGGCAATCATGTGTCGCTTATTGAGGCCATGAATGAGCTTTATGATCAGGGTGAAGTTAAGCACCACACCATCGTTGATAAAGAGAACAATACAACTCACAGATTCCGCTATGCAAATAATGTAACCCTGAATCTGCAGGATGATGCAGAGCAGGTCAATGTCCTGGATTATATTGAAATTGATAAAGCGGGTAATTCGCATGTCTGGTGTTGGATAACCGATATTGAATTGACTAAAAAGACAGTTGAATCCGTCATGAGAGGAGGTCGTTGTAGATGGCATATTGAGAATCAAACGTTTAACACCCTGAAGAACCAAGGCTATCAACTTGAGCACAGCTATGGTCATGGCGAATATCACCTGGCTACGAATTTTGCTTACCTTACATTCCTGGCTTTTCTTTTCGATCAGATTCAGGAGTTGGCTTGTCCACGATTTCAAAAAGCTTTAAATAAACCAGCGAAGCCAACACGAAAACGATTATGGAAAAAAATAACCAGTTTTTTTCTTACCTTGATGATTGATAGTTGGGATGCTTTGTTCAAGGCAATTGCACACGGTTGCAAATCCCAGAAGCTGGCATTTGATACTTCCTAATGCGGTAGATAGCCAGGTATTCAGGGTTAGAGAAGATGAATTTTTCCAGCGCAAAGTCGCTATTGTTTTTCTTTTTTCCTGAGCATTTTGAGTACGCCTACGCATCTGATAAAGATGTTGTCGTGTAATCGTCGGGAGTGGCTGGTTATGGAGCTTATCAGCATCATTCAGGCAGTCCTGGTCAAACTTAAGCAACGATGGATATTTCAGGTGCATGACGGCAAGGCCGCACATGACAGCATCATGCAGAGAGATTTTCTCATGGTTGTTTTTTGGTCGAAAATCCGGAATCTTTGCGGCCTCTTTTGAGACCAGCGTGATCAATTTTTCCGCAAGCGCTTTTTTATTTGAAGGAGGCACAGTAATACGACAATTACAGGAATAGCTACTTCCCCTCTAACCCTTGGTATTATTGATGGTAATCAACTTATCGGGAATTGCTGCCGTTTCCATGTCTTTCACTTGTGCTTCTAAATCATAAACATTCAATTTAAGACTACGATTACTCAGCAATTCCCCGCTCTGAATTAAAACCCTTGAATTTAAAGGGCTGCAGGTGAGTTCAAGGTTATGAGTACCGCAGGCTTTTTTACCTGAATTTTGTGCACAACATGTATTATCCTTGGCAAGTCAGGGTCTCCAAGGGCTGTAGAACACCCTATGGTTCGCTCAAAAAATATGCAATTCAACTGAGCGGGAATTGCTGACGAAGGCATAGGGGCACCCTGATACGCCCTTTGGGCGGGACACGCAGTCTGGATCAGAAAAGCGCCATCTACTCAGGGCTTACGCACGAGTATTCTCATTCGCATTTGACCAGCCAGTTCACACTATTAAAAGCTTCAATTAACAACACTGTACGTTTATAGTCGCTCAATTTTACGACTCTCACGCGATGCTCAAACCTGCCCCTCTCATCATGTTCCTCAACGACCTTAAAGACCCTCGTAAACGTATCAACGGGTGTGAGCACAAATTTATCGATATTTTGATAATAGCTATCTGCGCCATTATGAGCGACGGAGAGTCTTGGGAAGATATGGAAAGCTATGGCCATGACAAAGAAGACTGGCTCCGCACCTTCCTGGAGCTTCCATACGGAATCCCTTCACACGACACATTTTACCGTATTTTCTGTGCTCTTGACCCGGAGGTCTTTGAAGCCTGCTTTATTCGATGGGTTAAGTCCTTCTTTCAAGAAGCACAAGCTCCAGAGGAAAGTCCGACGGACATCATTCCCATAGATGGGAAAACAATTCGTGGCTCAAAAGGTAAGGGTAAGCGTGCAGTGCATATGGTTAGTGCCTGGAGCAGCAACCTCCGCCTGGTACTTGGGCAGAAAAAGGTAGACTCAAAAAGCAATGAAATAACGGCGATTCCTGAACTTTTCGAAATCATTGATATGAAGGGAGCACTCATTACAGCAGATGCGATCAGCTGCCAAAAAAGCATTGCATCCAAATGTATTGAAAAAGAAGCTGACTACCTTTTGGCAGTAAAGAGTAATCAAAAAACCTTGCAGAAAGATATCCAGGCAGTTGTTGAGGCTCACTGGGAGCAGAATCCTGTTGATCTACCCAGCGATAACTTTGCAGAGCAGGAAAATACGGGCCATGGCCGTAAAGAATATCGCTGTTGCTGGGTATTTAACGATCTGAATCAGCTCCCAACCCAAATGGAATGGGAAGGCCTGAAACAGTTTGGCGTTATTCAGTCTGATCGAACCATCGATGGTGTGGCGACAACGGCCCTTCGTTTATACATTACCAGTAAAGCCATGACAGCCGAAGAAATGCTCTGTGCCACACGAACACACTGGGAAGTGGAGAATAATGTGCATTGGATGCTGGATATAGCTTTCAGTGAAGATGCCTGTCAGACCCGAGATGAAAATGCAGCTGAAAACCTGTCCATTTCTGCGCAGGATCAGTCTGAATATTTTTAATCTGGACAAAGCGGGCAAAGGGAGCATGAAACGTAAACGCAAGAGAGCTGGCTGGAATAATGATTACCTGACAGGGCTATTGAAGACATTTATGTTTAGCCAGAATTTATACTCAAATGAGAATGATTATCCTCGTGCGTAAGCCCTGGCCATCTACTTTGTCAGACTTGCTTGACGTAGAATAACTACGCGCTGCACAAGCGCTTTCGCGCATATGACGCCTTTCTGAGCCACGGAGCCTCGGCAACGAAACGTCAACAGGTCCTAGCCATTAATACTCAATTGTTCGAGGTGAAACGGTAATCTTTAATGAGGAGATGAGTAAAAAAACGGCTCATTTATTCGTTTTTATTATTTTAAATTATTTTTATATTTCAAAATCTTTAATCTGAACATGAAACTAATTTATAACTTTCCTCTCTAACACTGGAGTTCAATTTATTAACTTCGAATAAAAAACAGTGAGAGTGAATTATCATGGATGCTGGTCCTGTTTCTAACAATCCATCGGTTAATGTTGTGCCAGGCGCTGATCAGTCATCTAATGATGCGCTCCAGGGAGCAAAAGATATTCACCGGGTATCCAAGGATGCTGCTGAGGGTAGTGGTTATCTCTGTGTGACATGGAAAAACTGGGTGATTAACAAACTTGGTCGACCTCTCGGCTATCTGGCCTTGGTACCATCACTTCCATTTGTTGCTGTTTTGGATGGCATATCGAGCTTGGGTAGTGGCGTCAGCCTGCTCTTTAGAAAAATTACCAGAACCGAATCTGTGGTGAAAAAACTCCCGCCAATGGCGGAAAAGCAGGTTGCCGACGTTGAAAAACTGACCCAGAAAAACGCTGAATTGTCGAATGAAATTGCTGCCCGGAAAATTGAGGCTGACCAGCTTAATTCTGCGAAAGCGCATGCAGATCAACAATTGGGTCAGTTACAGCAGCAAAATAACCAGTCAGGTTATCGGGTGGCTCAGCAGCAAAACGATAATGTACAAGTCGCAGCGCGTGCTGAAAATGCTGAAAAGCAAGCGGTTGCTATGAACGGCCAGTTGAGGAAGTTACAGCAGGAAAATGGCCAGTTGGGTCATCAGATGGTTCAGCTACAAAACGAGAAGACAGAGGCAGCAGCCCGTGCCGGTAGCGCCGAAAGCCGGGTGTCCAGCCTGACCAAAGCGACAGAGCAGTTTAATAGAGAGAGAAGTGAGTTGGCGCTGAAACTTCAACGGTCTCAAGCTGCTTTTGACGCTCAGTTAGCTGATAAAGAGTCACGTATTCAACAGATAGCCGAAGAGCTTGATACAGCTCACCAACGATTCAGTGATATCTATGCTGGTGATCATAGAGCCAAAAACAAACTGACAGGTGAAATTCGTTCTCTTAAGGAACAATTGGCAACTCATCAAAATCAGGCGCGTGTTTTAGGGCAAAAGCACCAAAATCAAATGCGCAATCTTGAGATTCAGAAAGATACGATGATGCAAGAGCTTCGCACCGAAATCAGCAGTTTGAAGGAGGCGAAAGCAAAGAGGAGAGTATGAGCACAATTGTGCAATTAATGAACTCCGATCTCGAATGTCAGCACAGCAGGAGCTCATTGCTCACCACAGTGATCAGGAACAGGTAAAGAACCACGTAAATGCCGAGTTGCAGCTTAGACAGCAGTTGGAAGATACACAGGAACAACTAACCTCTAGAGTTCAGGAACTTGAAGCCCAGAAAAAAGTGAATGATGAACTCCGGGTAAAAGTTACTGGGCTGCAAAACGATATTGAAAAAGCAAGAGAAGGCGCTGATAGAAGTATTCGTCTGGCTATACAGCTTATGGAAACGATTAATAAGCCTACAGCCAAAGTTACTCCTCTTAAGGGAATACCAATAATCCCTGAGGTGGCGGAACTGCCAGCTGCAGAGAAATGCAGTGTGATCAATCTACATCTAATAGATGCCGCTAAACAAGTAAAGGCCCTTCACCAAAAAGTGGCGTTATTGAAAGCCGAGCGTGATAGTATGAGCAAGGATTTAGATTTTTCGGAAAATGATGCAACAAGGGTGGTCTCCGACTATGAAGCTGAGGTAAGCAGGTTAAAATCTGAACTTTCTGCAGCATTAGAATTGCTTGCTGACAAGAATAAACTGCTTGGAGCTGTTGATAAGAAGGTTAAGCAGGATCTTGTTACATCAGCGGAGAGTGATGCCAAGAGAATGGTAGGGGCACAAAAAAGAAGGCAATTGGAATCTGAACATAAAGAAACTATCGAAGCGCTCAAAGGTAAAGTAGCTGCAACTGAGTCAACCGTCAGAACGCTTGCAAGTAAATTGACGGCGACTGAAAACACTGTCAAAAATATAGGAAGAAAAAACAGGCTGCTGACTGGTCAAAATACAGCATTAAAAAAACAAGCAGACGCCCTCTCCAGAGAGGTTGAGGCAGATACTCAACGCTTTGCTTCTCTTGAATATGCCACTACTGGTGAGCGATCAGAGAGGCCTGATAAGCAGTTTGTTAAAGAATTAACAAAATACCATGTACATGATGGTCGTCTTGCTAAGAGTGATCTAGCTTATTTAAGGGAGCAGGTCGATGGAAAGGAAGAAGAGCTGCATGTTAAATTAAAAGAAAATGCCGATCTTGGCTGGGAAAATGCCGCCTTGGCTAATGATATTCAGAGGCAGCTCAAGGAAAGTAGTAAGAAGCAGGATGAACTGGATAAGGCCTTAGAAGCTCAGTCAGATCTTCAGTTTCAAGTTGATGAATTGACTGTAGAGATGGAAGAACTGAGGAGGTACCCAGTAGCGAAGTCTGACCCTGAGGGGGCTTTTACTGACCCGAATGGAGATGCCTGGTCTCGCCCAGAACAAGTCCCCAGTGCTAATAATGCAGGCTTATTGACTGTAAAGCACTAACGCCAGAGGAAATTCAAAGGACGGCACCATCAGTTGAAGAGGGTGGATCAAATACCTCCACCCTTGATGAAAAAAGACCTGAAGTTGCACAGGAAACGATAGCGATAACCGCACTGAAAACCTCACAGGGCACAGACACTTCTGAAAAACTTACTTCAGAAGTGCCTTTGTCGTTGTTCCTTGAGCCTGATTGCACGAAAGTGTTGTTAGCTACCGACAGTGTGTCCAAATCCCCCTGCCACGACCTGACCGAATCAGGTCTACACAAACCTAAGGCTCAACAAGAGAGCGTGCCTTCGCCAGAGCTTGAGGTAACATTCTTTTCTACTTCGAACTCGCTACCCGATTTGGTCAAGGTTGAAACAGAGCAAGGCACGATATCCAAACCACTCACAGAACCTCCGCCAACTGAAATCCACCTGGGCAAACAGTCGATCCGAACTCTGGATGAAGAGGTTTTTCAACTTGGCTCCCTGGGTCATGACAGCCTGACTGCATTGTCCTGTTTGGGCTATGAGGAACCCCTTTCTGAGCAGGTGCCATCATTACCTGAAGTAAAAGAAGATGAACACGCGCTTCAGCAGAAACGGAGTGTTCTAACAACTCAGCAGGGTATGCAAACGGCGAGGCCGGAAGCACCCATGGAATTTCGGCAAATGGCGTCTGTACCAGGTGTTCATGGTTTAGAAACCGTTACTGGTGCCATAGAACCGGAGTCAGCGTTATCCCCCGGGACTTCTGAGTCAACACTGTCTGGGAGTATGCAGACTGCAGCAACGCCAGAGAGTGATCGTGTAGCCGTTGATACGCTGGAATCACAAAATCACGAGGCAATCCCGGGTATCAATGACGATCGCAAAGCCATCACCCATTCCCCGGCGCGTGTCATGCGCTCTATAGCAGAACATTCTTATGGGCTTGTTAAATACCCCTTCGAGTATACAGTCAAATATATGATGAAACCTTTTGCCGGGTGGACAGGGAAAAAATCGGGGGGCGGTGCTGCCGATGTGGAGGTTCTGGGAACCAGTACAGATGTACCCCTTAACCTGGAGCCAGATGTGGAATCACATCATAGTTCGGCAGAACTATCTGGTATAACGGGTTCATTAATTTCTGGGACTTATAACGCTGAGACATCAATAGACAGGCAGGCGGCAGTCATTGCAGAGTCTGTTGAAGAGCCGGAAACATCATCAACAAATAGAAGAGCAAACGTGGAACATGCTATCTCTTCGCCCGTTAGTATCATGACCGCTATGGTAAAAGCGCCTTATCAACTGGTTAAAATCCCGGTAGACCGGGCAGTGGGTTATGCCGCATCAATAGCTGGATGGGGCTGGAAAAAGTTATGGGGCGGTGCTTCTGGTCAAGGTGTTGAGAATACCAGCACCGCAGGAACATCGGCTTTGGAGCATGGGCAGGAGCGTGCGCCGGTGATGGTGTCCAGCTCACTTGGTTCAACATCACTCGAAAGTGATCTACCGGATCAGCCAATAGCAAGAGATGGCTCCGTGGAGGAAGGGCTCTACTGATTCTCAGGAATAGCATCAATGGGAAACACCAGAACCTGACTCACCGGGCAAGGAGACAACACTTGGAGCCCACGGTCTTCATGCGGCCAATGATAAACTGGATGAAAGTCCAACAAGATCCCTGTCTTATATGTCCTTTGAATGTTGTCGGGCGTTATTGCTGAGTGGCTGGGCAGATGTCTGATTGTTCAAGCCCCCTGGGAGCCTGACTTACCACTGACCCACCGGCAACTGTTCCTGCGTTGCTCTAGCTCCTGCATCCATGCAGTCATGTGAAAATGCCGGATTTGGCCATTTTTTATTAGTCTCTCACAATGTTAAAACCACCGGCTTTAGCCGGTCAGCTTTAGCTATGCTAATTTGTTGCAGGCATCTCGGTGTGGAGGTTCTGCGATGGAGTATAGATATGGCAGTCACACAGTATTCAGTATCACTTTGTATTTTTCACGAAATACTTATATCAGGTGCTTAAGGGTGGTGTTGGTTTAATAGCCTGA
>CBDHDM010000129.1:0-24664 GCA_965261315.1 Endozoicomonas sp.
CTCCTTCTGGTCACCGATTGTTCACCACCACTGACGCCTACCAATCCTCTGATACGTTTGCGATTCAGCTCCCGTTCGTATTTCTGCCGGTTCACTTCACTCATAGGCGGATTTGTCCAGGGCTCGTCGGGCATCATCTGCAAGTCCGCCAGCACGCCCCAACAGGCAAACTCAAGTGTGAGTCGGCCTACATCATCCGGAACTTCCGTGGAATCCAGCGATGGCATCAGAGTCAGTTCAATATCATGCATCCCGTCCTTGTCTGGCGTCGGTGCAACTGACACCTCAGTCGTCTGGTAATGCCGATAAAATTGCGGAGTGCCGGTGGTCAGATAAGCGGGGAAACGATCCCTGCTTTCCAGTCTTGTTCCATCTGCCCGTTCGATATTCTGGATAGTGGCAATCTCGCTGCCTTCGGGAGCGGTCAGGCTGTACTGGTCAATACCTTTCACCAGAAACAACTTGTCGTTATAGGGCCACAGATTCGCTCGATGGCAAATATCCCGCAGCGTAATCCTGAGAAAATTCTTGATCACCTGATCCGGGCATCCCTTGGCATACGGGCGGATACGCTCTAAGTAAACGTCCAGTTTCATGGTCTATGCTGTCCTTGGGATAAACCTTAATAAGAAGTACAAAGGTGCAATTTTATGAATAACAAGCAGCGGGAAAGCACCGCTAAAATGCTCTATGATCTGGTCAAGGTGCCATTGGCTGTCTGTTGTTTTGGTGTGATTGCTGCCGAACATCACGATATGGCTGGCTTTATTGTTTTCGGTGCCAGCTTCTCGCTACTCTTTTTCTATATTGGCTACACACTGGACAGCAAAGAATGAACGCAAATGAGTATTACCTGATTCTCGGCCTTGTATTGGGCATCCCTTGTCTGGCCTTTCTGGCATGGATTAAATATCACGACCGAAAGGAACGCGAACAAAAGAAACACTAACCACCCTAACCCTCAAGTTTCCCCTGAAGCGTCTGCCGGAACATTTGATCTACGCTCCACTTCAGCCCCAGGTCATTGGCAAAAATGGCCAGATAGCTCTGGGCCTGCTGCATATTGGCTTCGGTTTCCATATCCATGGCGTAGGCGCGGAAGAGCATGAAATTGATTACCGGGTTGAGCCACAGTTCATTAATGCTCAGGGTTTGGGTGTCGGTGGCAAAGTCGGTAATGAAGATGCGAGCAGGTGCCTGACTGACCAGAAGGTTAATGGGATGATCCGCTGCCGGTACCGGGTACACATAGAAGACATTGGGGCTTTTCTGGTCGTAGACATACTGCTCCACCTCATCGCCGGTGTCGTTGGTCCAGGTGGGCAGCAAACTGTCGAGACTGTTGCGGGTAGTGGCCATCACCGTTCTGCCGGTGGAGGGGTTATCCACAATATCCAGCAGCCGGTATGTGCCGGGCGGTAATGACTGCAATGCCTGCGCCTGACAGTTGAAGGTCACCAGTTTCGAGTTCACGTCAGGCCGATTTTGCACCACGGCCAGCAGCGCCTCATTATAAGCATCCAACAGATCGTTATTACTCCAGCGAGGTACCGAACCGTTATCTTGTAACAGGTTGCGGACCCGTTGAATAATGCTGATGACCTTCATGTTCAAACCCTATAACCGGTTGCCTTGCTGGTCACAGAACTCCAGATCCACCCCCATCCGTTTTTCCAGTTTCGGGTTGTAGATAAAGACACTGTTGTTGTTTTTGTTCAGCACAAAGCGCAGTTCACTGGCATCACTTTTCTGCTGTGGAACGGGTTCTTCCGGTACATCCTGCTTTTCAGGAAACTCGCCACCGTTCATCAATAAGCGAACTTCGTCTTTTAATTCATCCAGCTTGTTGCGCTTGTCCAGCTCAACGTTAAACATCTGCCGGGCAAAGGATTCCAGTTCATCCTTGCTGCGGCAGGTATCAAGATTAAATGCCATGGTTCAATGTCCTTTTGTATGTTCACCACAGAGGCACAGAGAGCACAGAGGAAAAGATAAGTGAAAAGCTTTTCTCTGTGACCTCTGAGCCTCTGTGGTGAAATCTTTTGGATTTACAGCAACGTTAAGAGCGTTTGGCCGCCAACAGCACTCCAGCATCAGGCTTCAGCACCTTGTAGCCATACACCTGCAAGCCCCGGTGCCCCATGCCAAAGTGCTTCTCCAGCGTCAGGCTTTCATGCTTGATAAACTGCGAAGCGAAACCGGCGAAGTCCTTCACACCAGCCAGGCACTGAGTAACACCTGAAGTGGTAGCCAGGTTATTACTGCAATAGAGCGTGAAGCGGTCGATGATGCCCAGACGACCATTACGCATAATGGAAGTACCATCACCAGCGAGAGAGGCATCCTTCAGCTCTGACTTCTTGATCATGCCGCAGACCCACGGGGGCAACACCAGCCAGCGGGCAGACTCCGGAATGTTTTTCTCATCCAGCAGCGTGCCCATATCGACGATGTAATCCAGCACATTGGACTTATCCACAACCACACCGGCACCTCCGCCGTCGATCTTGTTGTCGGCATGAACGTCGGTGTAGATATTTCCAAGCACATCGCCGTCTACCGCGATCTTCATGTTCTCCGCAGCATCGGCAGAGGACTCGTTGATCAACTCGATATTGGCCTGGGCGCTCTGGATGTAGTCATCAACAAAGGCGTAATACTTGGTCTTGTCGATGGGCAGTTCTACTTTGGGTGGTTCCAGATCCTGGTACTCAACTCCGGTGGCACGGTCATAATCCGCCACGGTGATATCAGGACGGGTCCGGATAATAACCTTTGAACCTTCGGACTGGATTTCACCCTCCCAGTTGGTGTTACAAACGGCAGACAACACGGTTCGTTTATAGAACTTCGCGTTGAGTTTTTTGGAATAAATAACGGACAGGGCATTTGCCATTGCCCCTGTTGGAAACGTGCTCGTTGCCATGTTTCAGATCCTTTGAATCTCTGTCGAGACTCCGTTAGAGCCGTCCTCCCTGCTTGATCCACTGAGCCAGAATTTCATCGAGTTTTTCCTCGTTATCATCAAACTCTTTCTGCGGCATAGCCGCAATCTGGTCCAGTGTCATGGCAGGTTGGTGACCCTGCGTGGTCGGTTTTGAACGGGACCGCACCGGCGGTTCGCTCAGCTGTTTTGCCTGCTGCATTTTTTGCGCTGGGTTGGGCTTGGGAGCATTAAGACCGGCGGACTCCTTATAAAGTGTCATCACCTGGGCGGCTCCCAGGGGACTGATGCGGCTTAACTCCTGCACATCAGATCCTTGTCTGGCAAACCAGCCCTTAAAGTCTTCACTGGCGGAAAGCTGTTCCACATCCGGATGGAAGCTTCGCACTTTATCCCAAAATGCCTGTCTGGCCTGCTCGGCCTCCTGCTCCTTACGAGCTTGCTCAATGGCGGCCAGCCGTTGCTCCAGTTTTTGGTTAAGCTGCTCCGACTCATCCAGTTTGTTGAACACCGGGTCCAGCTCCTGGTAATCCTTGCGGAGTTCCTGAAACTGATCCGACGACACTGGTTCACTGTTGGATTGAGCAGCACCTTGCTGGCTGAAGCTCTGCTGACCAAGCAGATCGACTTTGGCCTGCAGCAACGCCATCTGTCGCTCAAGGTCGCTATTACTGCGCTCCAGATCGGCGGCTTTCTGCGTGGCCTGGGTCATCAGGGCATGGGCATTCTTGCGGGACTCTTCCGCTTTGGTGTACTTGTCCTGCCAGTCTTCACCATCGTCGGGGGCAGGCGGCTCTGGCTCTTCGTCAGTAGCGTCCGGCTCCGGTGCGGGTGGCGGGGGTAACTCATCAGCGGGTGGGTTTTGGTCGGTGGGCTTGTCCTGCTTGTCGTGAGAGGCAGGGGCTTCCGATTTCATACCCATTAATGCGGCCAGTTCAGCATCGGTATCCTGGTCCAGCTGGTCGGCGTCTATCGCCATTTTCACTCTCCCTGTGGGGCTATTAGCTTGTCCACATTGGTTTAGCCTTTGGATCGTGGGGCTCGGAAACTTGTCCACTTTCTATCAGGCATTGTTCGCCGCCCGCTTCCCGCCACCCGTCTCCCGTAAAAGCAGAACGAATATCGTCTTTTACGGGGTGCGGGTGGCGGGAAGCGGGCAGCGATAACTATTGTCGTATGTAGGTTCGTGACCGGTGGGCTAACTGCATCAGATCACTCAGTTCTTGCGCCTTACCCTGTAGGATTCGCAAATCGGTTGAATCCCGGGCGCTGGCCATTTTCTCCAGTAGCTCCGTTCGGCGACGCTGCAGGTGTTCCAGTAGCGTCTGATAATCCGGGCTGGCCTCCAGCCGCAGGATCGCCTCCGCCTCCTGGCTGGTCAGGTGCAAGGGATTGGGCATAGAGTTCCTCTTCCGGTCTGAGGGCTTTATCAGGATCAATATCCAGAGCTTTCAAATATTCATTGAGCAGGTAGCGATGGTCGGTCATCGGCCCCAGCACTGGGTTCATGGTGATATTCAGGGCATTCATCATCCGTTCTGATTGCAGCTCTTTGGCCACCAAAGCAGCACTGCCCATGGGAACTACATCCAGATCACCGCGCTTGGCATCCTCGCTGTCACTCCAGCGCATGGCGAAATTGAACAGGCTGTCGATCAGTGGCACCGTGGCGTAGTCGTCTATGTTTTTGACGACACTTTTCATGGCCACATTGGCCGCCGTCATCAGCATGCTCATGCCGCTGGCGGTTTTGTTTATGCTTTGGGTTTGTTCTCCATGGGTGTAGCTGGGCAGGCTTGTTTCTTCATCTGCAAAGCGACGGAACAGTTCAAAGATTCCGGACAGGTCAGCCTGATTGCTGTTGATATTAATGGCATCAATCATTGGGCCTTCACCGGCCTCACCGTCGTAGAACCATAGGCGGTAGGGGTAGATTTTCTTGGCGTCCTCCAGCGATACGCCTTCCGGTAGCTTCGATACATCCATCTGAAACATCGGCCCTGCAGTCAGGGCGGCATTATCCAGCAGGGCTCTGCCGGTGGAGTTCATTACATCCTGACTGTCGTTCATCATGTACGGGATACCGATTCCCCAGAACCGATGCAGGACACTTTCATAGGGTACGAACTTGTAGGGAATACTCTCCGGCTTCAGGGGATTAAGCCGTGCCATAATGACCCGGCCATCACAGATCCAGATATTGGCCTGGTACTCCATCTGTTCTTCAATATCTTCAACTCCATATTCCATTAACTGGTGACCATCCACCGGCCCCCAGTATTCAAGAACATCATAGCGACGGGGTTTGACATGCTGCTCATCGTTGTCGTTTATATTGCGCAGCTCACGCTCGTAGTCCTCCGGAATATGGTTGCCGTCGGGTGACTCCACCAGAATATCCATCACCGTTTCTGCTTCAAAACCGGGGCTTTCTCCCAGTTCTCTGAATTCATGACGGGTGAGAACATGGCGGCGGAACAGGTCATTGGGTTTACTGGGGTCATGGGAATATGGATCGGGAAACATATCAAAGACACTGGCCCACTCAATGTCCGGCTCAATGCTTTGTTGTTCAGTTAGCTTCCATTCGTCCCCTTCGCTTTCCCACTTTTCATGGTTGCGGATATTGAGAGTGGCGACTTTGATGCAGCCGGTACCCAGGGTCACTTGCTCACGAACCATCTTTTTTATTTCATTGAGACCCTGGGCACTGATCAGATAATCCTTGATCAACCGCTTCATTTTCATGGCAGCTTCATTGGCTCGTTCCAACGCTTCGGCCATCAGCGCCCGCTGCATTTCATCGAACCGTTCCTGGATCAGTTGGTTGCGGGTTCTTGGGTCTAATGGATAAGGCAACAACTCCTCAATGGCCATCATGCGCAGTCGTTGCTTGATGGAGGCGGGTAGATCTGCCATGGGGCTGGGGACAATATCCCAAAAAGAATCGACATTTTGAAACAGCAGATCGATCAATCGGGAGTAGGCAGCATTCGCTTTGGTGGCAGTGATTTTGATAAATACACGACTCAATGCCTGTTGTTCTTCCATCACTTTTTCCTGCTCCGGACCGTACTCCCCCTTCACCGCACGCAGGGCATCCAGCCACTCGTCTTCCACTTCACGGCGAGATTCACGGTAACCCTGCCAGCGGCTGAATAAGTCTGAGGCGAATGCATCTTTTACGGCCTGTTCTTTACCCTGGGCTTCTGCTATTTCTGCCTGAGTTACCTCGTCCGGCGTAGCGATCTGAACCAGTCCGTGTTCCATGCTTAAACTATTTCCTTTTGCCACTGCGTCGACGCCACTCAAGCTGGTGACCGGCCATAATGGCTGGCCAGTTTCCCACCATCTGCTGAGTAAAAATGATGATTTTCCTTTCCATCAGTACGCTGATTTCCCCGGGGAGCGATACTGCAGCTCGTTGATATTGATCTTGCGCCTTGGCAATTTCAGAACCATCTGCTGGGCGATGGCGTAGCTGATTACCCGATCATCAAAGCAGCCTTCCTGAGCATTGGTGGCTCCGTTGTCTTCTATTACGTAGGTCTGGCATTCCTTCACTGTATCCAGATTGCAGATCCCAGCATCGGCATCCCGGAGCAGTGCAGCAAGATGGTCAATCATTAGCGGTTTTGATTTAGTGGTGGTGAGCCAGCCCAGACGTTTGGTTCGCTTTTGGGTTCGCTGGTCCACCGTGGTTTCCATGTAGAGATTGGGATACTTCAGGTCTTTCAGTTTGGTGATGGTAGTCAGGCCGTGGTTGTTTCGTTCAACACCCATCAGGGCATTGTTGTAGTAACGTCCGAGGTGATTGAGCATCTTGCCCAGGTCATCCGGTGCCACATGGCCAGACCAGTGGGCGACCTGATACCCGGAACGATCCAATACGTCGATGGATGAATAATCGCCGTGCTTGTGTTTGTCGTTGACCGGTGCCAACCCTTCCGCCACATCGCACCCGATCACGTACTGCTGGGCTCCATCCGGTGGGTACCAGATTTTCAGCAGACCTTTTTTCTGGCGATTCAGCCCGTTGGGTGTCAGCTCGCATTGCCACTTGGATGAGTAGCATTCTTGCTTGGCAGCTTCAGTATGTTTCGGATCAAACACAGGACGACCAGAAAACAAAAACGCTTCCTGAATATTGCAGGGATATTCCTGCTTGAACTTGTCCTCAGACTTCAACTCATAGATTTTCTGACGACGCCACTGGAGCTGTTCATCCTTCAGGTCATACTGCTGCTTCAGGTATCGTTCGTCGGCGTCTGTCGTGAAGTCTTCGGGGACTTCGGCACGGTACTCGTCCTGCCAGAACCAAGGTATAAACACCAGTTCAAAATCACCGCGCCCAGCATCAGCGTCCATAACATAATCATAAAACACACCACCAACGCCGTTAGCAGTGCTCTCCAGAATGACTTCAGTATTGTTTTCATTAGGTACTGCCTGTAATACACCGGCCAGGTGCTCATCGGCATTGGGCCAAAATGCGACTTCCGAACCGTGGAATAGCTGTGCCGTAGAAGAGCGTCCTGCCCCGCGGTTGCCAGCGGTGCCGACCCGATAGCCAGAGTCATGGGTAAACTCCAGCATTTTGGAGCTTTTATTCTTCAAGTCCCGTTGAGTGAATGGTGGCTGGTTTTCGTGATACCTCTGCACCATATCAAACAGGTTGGCGGTGGCATCGGCTTCGTGAGTCAGGATGTAGGCCCTGAGTCCTCTGCGATTGCTTACCAGCCAGTAGTAGCGGCCTTCAGTATAGGTGGAGCAGCCTTGTTGTCTTCCCTTGAGCACAACAATTCTTACCTTGCCGGTACGCTGTCGCTGGTCTTCGATACGGCTATCCAGGTAAATCTGCGCTTTGTTGAGGGAGAACGGGATTACCTTTGCGCTCTTGGTGCGGATCTTCAGGCAGCGGCGAGCATAAAACTGAAACTCGGTGAGTAGCCGTTCCCTTGGCGGCGTTAGTCGTTCTTTTCTTCGAGCCATTCGTCCAACGTCTGTATCTTCTCGGAAACAACGGTCTGCTCTTGCCGATCCCGCCAGTGGTAGCGATTTTTCATGTACATGATCAGCATGGAGGGTTGTACGTCTTTATTGATGCCCAGTGCGCCCTTGATGTACTTATCTTCCCAGTACGCCTCGGCCAACACGTCAGCCTGAGCCACGGCATCGGCAAAGTCTTCATGCTTGTCGATGTAGGACAGGAACGTCTTGTAGCTGATGCCTAATTCCGTAGACGTTGCCTTGCGGCTCAGACCTTCCGCCATCAGGGCTTTCACCTGATCGCACATAGCCGGTTTGTACTTGGTGTGATTAGCCATATCTATAAAAACTGTTTGATAACAAGGGCGATAATGCCTGCGGTCGTGGTGGCCGCTATCCATTGAATAACGCTGCTAACTGTCGAGTTCTTCTGCACCGATTTCTCAATAGCGTTCAGGCGCTCTTCGCTGCGGTTCTCTCTCGATGCCAGATTGACCATGCGCTCATCGTGTTTGGCCAGTGTCTGCAAAATCAGGGTGATCCCGTCCAGCTTGTCTTCGATGCGATTGAACCTGTCTTCATCTGACATTACTCACCTCCGGGCAACGCCTTTCAGTTTTTCCAGCGTTCTGGCACTTCCAAGACCCAGAAGGCAGAGCAATAGAGTAATGACAGTACTGGTGTCTACTGCTGGTAGCTGTGTCACGATCTCAGGCTTCTCTGCCAGCATCAGGCCGACAATAATCAGATCACGGCCAATCCATGACCACGCCAGTATCAAAACGCACAACCAGCCGAGCGCAGGCCGCCAGCCGGAAACAAATACTGATGAATGTTTGGCTTCCTCGATATTGGCCAGTGCCTGCAAGATATGAGGCTGCTGTAACTGTTGATTCAGTGACAACTCGGCCTTGGCCCGTTCCTCATCGGAGGTAAACAAACCATCCAGCCCCCCCATCAACGCCTGGGCAATCCCTGCCATGGGGTTGAGGTTAATCATCTATGATCTCGAAGTGCGGGTAATCAATGAACTTATGGTCTTTCATCTCTCCGTCCCTGTCCCAGTCGCCACCCCATCGCAACTTGATGTTCATGCTCTGGGCAATACCTAAAACAAAACCGGCAAAATGGGCTGATCGCTGGTAATCAAACCAGTCCAGAGGAAAGGCCATGGCATCCACGGCCTTGCTCGGCTTTGAATTGTGCTTGCTATTGGGCCATTGCACTTCAGACTTACCACCTTCAAAGGCCATCGTCTGAGCAACTTCACCCCGGTGGCCACAAATGATGGTGCAGTCGTAATGCTCAATCACTTTATTGAAGACAAGCTGAAGCCGTTCATCGCAACTGGCCAAATGCCGTTTGGATGAATCGGAATAGTGATACATGGCTCTCTTTTTATAGTGGTGTAGGTTGGGAGGATGACAGACACAAAAAAACCCGCATCTGTGCGGGCTTTTCTGAAAAATTTAAACTGATGGAAAACGAGAAACCGTTATTTATTCCATCATGGTCTTTTACAGTACTTTTGCTCTCACTTTGAGTCAAGGTCTGTTGCGTCTTCCTTCTGATGCCAGACCTTCAGGATCACTACTTCGTTATTATCGGCCAGGTAACGCACCGTGTAATTACCAATAATCAGGTCACGCAAGCAGGGGTTTAGCTCCCGCCCTACCAAAACCCCCATCCCTGGCTGATCACACAAGTTTCTGACCTTGCAGGTCAGAATACCTGCCATGCGTTTAGCGGCTGCCGGATTCTTTTGTGCAATAAACTGCCTCAGACGTTTCAGGTCATCAACAGCACTTCTGGAAAACCTGAGTTTCATTCAGGTGCTTCCAGCTCGTTATCACTACCCCAGCTTTCCAGCCACGTCATCACGGCATCGCCGTCAACAGTATCCCCTCTGCGTACCTGATCCAGAGCCTCCAGAGTCTCGTCCCACTCCTGCATTTCACGGGCGTGTTTCTTGAGATACTCCCTTACCGCTTCGTTAATCAGATAATTGCGGCTTCGGCTCAATACTTTCGATAACTGGTTTAACGGTTCTTCAATGTCCTGATTCAAACGTACACTGGATACACTCATTCGTTGCTCTCCGGTTAGGATGTATTACATTGTAGTACACCTATAGGCAACCGGCTATTAACTGACAATGCAAAACTAACCCTCATACTTAAGGCTCCTCGTCCTTTGATGTGGATTTTGTAAGCAAATTTCTGTAAAAGACCCTTCTTTTTTTCACCTCAGAAGAAGTGTCCTGCCCATGGATGGAAATCAGATTTTTATACTCGGCCTCGGTTTACAATTTCCATGGAAACTGGTGAGTCAGCATCTGGATACTTCAACCAAACCCAGTACCCTTACGCTCAAGGTGGCTGCTGATCGTGGCAGCCTCTATCCATGCCCCTGCTGTGGCAAGGCCTGCCCTGCACATGACTTCAAAGAACTCACCTGGCGACACCTGAATTTCTTCCAGCACCACTGCTTCATTACTGCAAATGTCCCTCGGACCAACTGTGAAGAACACGGTATACGTCGTATTCATGTACCCTGGGCCAGAGAAGGCAGCAAGTTCACACTTTTATTTGAACAGGCTCTGTTGATGTTGGCTCGTGAAATGCCCGTCAAGGCCTGTGCAGAGTACATTGGTGTCGCGGATAAACGCATCTGGCGGGTTATCAAGCACTACGTCAGCAGAGCGCTGCTTGAGATGAACTTCGCTGAGCTGAAAGCCATCGGTCTTGATGAAACAGCCTCAAAACGAGGTCATAACTACGTTACCGTATTCATCGACATGGATCGTTCGGATAAGCCGGTGTTGTTCGCGACGCCCGGCAAAGGCAAGCAGACAGTCAGGGATTTCAAGACCTTTCTCGAAGAGCATCAGGGCAAGGCAGAAAATATTCTGGAGGTGGTTTGTGATATGTCCAAAGCTTTCCTGGCAGCAACGAAAGAAGAACTCCCCAATGCCAATGTGACCATTGACTGGTTTCATGTTGTGCAATTGTTTACCACGGCATTAGACGACGTGCGTAAGGCTGAGCGTAAGTTACAACACCTGCCGAAAGAGCTTCGCTGGGCGATTCTGAAGAACGCAGACGGGCCATTGACAGAGAAACAAGTTGAAGCACTTGCAGAACTGGAGACCAGTGACTTACATACAGGCACGGCCTGGAAGATCAAGGAAAAGCTACGCTGGATCCGTAAAGCTGAAACCATCAGGGCAGCCCGCTGGCGACTTAGTCATTTCATCGGTTATGCACGGAAGGAGTTGGGAGACATAGAAATCCTGGAGCCGGTACGCAAAGCTTTGGAAACGGTTGAACGTCATGCTGATAAGATTCTGCAACGCTGGTATTCGACGTATACCAATGCACGAATGGAAGGGCTGAACAGTCTGTTTCAGGCAGCCAGGGCAAGGGCAAAAGGTTACCGTAATACAGGGACTTTTATCACGATGATTTACCTGATAGCCAGCCCTGTGGCGGATATCCTGAAATCCATATGAAACGACGAAGAGCCATACTTAATCGCTCCTTCGCGCTCCAATACATCCTGTGCCTGATCCTCGGCCAGCCTGATCCACTCCTTACAGACCGCACGGCATTTCTGCTGCCAGCGGTAGACAGTGCTTTCTCCTTTATCCTTAATCAGCACTTTGCCCTTTTCCTGCCTCAACTGTGGGTGCTGTAGCTCATACATCAACCAGAGTCGCAACAGAACCGGATTACTGCGAAGGGGCTTTGGCAGACGTTCATCAGTGCGAAAGTGATGCTGGATCCGCCGCCAGGCATCCACCCGGTTACCGTAATTGTCGTCATAACGAATGGTCAGTATGTCGTGGAGCTCCGTCGTCATCCGATCTCGCAACTTTCGCTGGCAAACCCCATCGTCACCGACTCGTTCATCCTGTGTGCTCGGAAGCTCCGATGCCACTCTGCACTTGCGATACCCGCCGTTAATTTCCTGCTGCCAGCTTGCGCTCTTTATCATCAGTTCCGGTGTCCCAAAAATACGTGTCAGTGCGGGTTCGAGGGCAAAGTACATGGCCACCTCCTAGCTCAGGGCTGTCTGGATGCGGACTCCTATCTATCGCATAACGGGTTGATCAACACTATTCAAAGAAATCTCCACTAGCTGTTAGCCATATCAAACGGATACTTCTTCCTGCCAATACCTTTCATTACTTCCACGGAATCCCGGCTGCTGCGCAACCATTCACCGTCCCAGTAAAACAACTTGTTTGCCCTGCCCATCTTATAAAAACTGCCGTTTAGAAATCCGATTGCATCCCTGGGTATCATGGTTATGCCCCTTTTAATTCTTATTAGTTGCCCACAAACGTCTTGCGGTATGCCTTCACGTCTTCCCGTGTCTGTCTCACCAGCTCGGATTCCAGCCCGTACAATTCCTCAAAAATCTTAAGGCTTCGATGGATTGCATCCTCATCGTGCCGGTGATGCCCGGGGCAAAGCGGCATAGTGTCAAAGTGGCTCGATCGTCTTCCTGCTCCCGTCCCCTTGCGCTGGTGATGCACCTCCGCCGGTGTGCCGGGTCGGTTATTGATCCGGCAGGCAATACAACCGAGCTGGGCAACGTCCGATAGATATTGTTTTTCTTCATTTGTCATCCCTGTCTATCCCCCATTTTTTCAGCCTGTAAACCATCGTCTTTACGGGCATACTCAACAGACAGGCCGCCTCGACCTGAGTCATGCCCTGAAACAGAACCTCCAGGTCTTCCCGCAGCTCCCCGGCAAATATTTTGTAGTAAATGTACCGATTGGGACGTGACCAATAGCGGGTGTAATGGGTTGGCAGATCACCGCCTGCCAGCTCCTTCAACCGCAGTTCTTTGTCCAGTATTGGGCGTCTATTGTTTCTGCCGGTTTCGACGTACTGTAAAAACCGGCCACAGGCAGTGCTCTTTTTCTGGCAATGCTCAAACCACGCACAATTACGGCAGGGGCTGTCATCTTCAAAGGCCGGACTGTTTTCAAAACCACTGAATGAGTTCATCACTCCCCCCGATCAAAATGAATGAATTGCTCCACCTGCTGATTCACTTTCTCCCGACTCCATCCTCGCCCTGGGTCGAGTACGAACTGGAGGAATACATCCAGCACCGCTGAATACACCTGTTCAAAATCGGCCTGCTCCATGCTTCGGAAAGACACACTCCTGGCCCTGACTCGCACCTGCCCATCGGGATAGCCGATCACCTCATAAAAACCGGCCTTCACCATCGCCCAGTACCGGAACTCATTAAAATTGGGCAGCGGTGTTACCCATTGGTGAGAACCGGCTATCCTCACTGACGGCTGCGGCAACTCCTCAAACACGCCATAAGCGATACTGCACAGCTTCATAAACTTCCGGTGGAACAGTCCGTTTCTGGCCTTGCGAACCTCGGCACTGATCATCTGCCCCGGCTTCAGCCGATAGATAAATTCCTCATCATTGGCCGATACCGGTAACAGCAAAGGTCGGGCTTCATTGCCTCGCACCAGCTCCAACGCCACCCCCATCAGATCGCCCCCACCAATGCCCACAGGATGACCATCCACCAGGCCATCAAAAACACCGCGAAGCCCAGACACTTCAGCAGCGTCATCATCCGAACATCCCCTTCAGCCGCTGGTGCGCTGCCTTGCCATCCAGCGGGTCAATGCCCTGCTCTGCCATGGTTTCCTGAATCAACTGGTTCGAGTGGATACTGGGATCAAACTGCAATACTCAATGGCCCAGCTGGCCTTCCAGCGACTCGCCCCGTTCAAACCTGGTTGGTCAGCCACTGATAGGCATTGGCAAAATTGCACTTTACGATCCCCTGCAATCCTGAGCTGTCCGTGCTGGCGGTTCTCAGCTCATGCCAGCCAGCCTCACGTCCCGCCAGATACACCGCCCGATGGCTCCAGCCATGGTGATTAGGCTGAACCGGCAAACTCATTGGCCTCCTTCCAGGCGCTCGCCATCGGTTGGCAGAGCCCAGGTCTTCCGGCAGTGGCTGGCACAGCTGGCGAAACTCCGGGGCTGACGGTGGCCAGTCTTTTCCGGCTAACGCTGCACCTGGTTAGTGCCCATCGCCAACTGGTTCGGGTGCAGGTCCTTCAAAGTCTCCAGCCACTGCCCCGTCCGATCCGCCAGCCCGTGCTCCCGAGTCCACTTCGCCCCGAATATGCCCGTCATGGTCCCAAACAGCTCCGCTATCATTTTCGGGGTGATAGCCTGCGTCCGGTTCTGCTTCGTAGAGGTGTTTGTTGGCTTGGTAGACTTGATCAATGAGGCTGGGTTTTTCAGCAGTTCCTTGCCTTGCTTCATGATTCACCGTCCATGGATTGGTTACGTTGTCGGGGTTGTTCAGGTAGGCCGTGGTGGTCTTCACGTACTGGCTGCCCGTGTTTCCTGTCTGGTCGCAGTAGCGGCAGTAGGCCATCAGGTTATTCATCAGGTTGGCGGGGGTATTGCCCGGTTCCTTCAGCCGGGTCTTGTAGTGACCCAGCGATTTACCTCTGTGGCCCTTGTCCCCCTCCCGTTTCGGGTACGCTGCCCACCACTGGTCGAAGTGATCCTCAACCGTCAGGGTGGCCGGTTTGGTCGTGCGGTCGTCAGACCGGACAAGAGTCTTTTCTTCTTCTATATTCTCTTTTCTATCTTCTATCTTCTTAGGCCTAACCTTCTCCGAACTTCTTTCTAACAACCGTCTAACTTGTTCAGCCTTGGTCTTAACTTCTCTGGAAGCCTTGCCACTACAGGCTTTCGCCAATACCCGCTCTACCACTGCCACTGCCTCTGGCAACATATCCGACAGGGCATCAGGCAGCAGGAGCAAGGCATTCAAACGAGCGATAATTTGTTTCTGATTAACGGTCGGGTTGTGATCCATAAACCGGTTAATGCACAGATAGTTCCCTTGTTCGGAGAGTGTTAGAAAGTTGTTAGATTCCAGTTCGGTCAATGCTTTCTGAACCACTGATCTATCCCAGCACAGATCATCAGCTATATACCCCCTGGACAGCTTGAAGATGCCGATCAGGTTGCCGTGGCCAGTGGTCAGCAGATACAAAGCCATCAGCTTGGCCCTGTCCGACAACGGCTGGATGTCATCACTGATCCAGAATTGACTGGAGACTTTACCGAACTCTTTCATCCGTCCGCCTCCACAAACCAGGTCGCTGCCCGGTCATACTCCTTCTGGTGCCGGCCCAGCCAACTCATTAAAAAGCCGCGCAGGTGTTTACCGTCCCTGAACATTTCCTTAAAGGTAGTGGTGTAATACTGATGGGCGTTCAAAATCTCATCGGTCAGAAACACATCGGGGAATAGCTTGCGCAGCTCGAAATACGCGCCATCTGTCATCACCACCGGCTTATCCCTGCCTTGTATTTCCCATCTCAGTCTTTTGAGCGACTGTGGCTCAACACCCTGGTCTGTCTACCGCGGTCAATCACGTGCCACCTCCTGCGTGCCGATCAAATGGCTTTTCGTCTTTACTAAATAACCGGTGAAATCACAAGGCTTCCCCCATCGCGCACTCAGTGCGGCCATCTGCGGGACCCCAATCCTGCTCGGTTATACACGATTTCAAACTGAGACTTCCTGGACTCGGCTTTTCGATTCCGAACCGGTGGTTCAATGCTCATTGATCAATCTGCTTGTAGTCTTCATCAGGATCCAGCCACAACACTGGCTTTGATGTTTTCGCGTATTACGAGCCAGAAACTACTGCAGCATTCAATGCCCATTTCGGTTTGGGTGATGTCCGCAGGTCTTCACGGGTCCAGTGACAGGTTTACAGAGGCGCGGGTAAGGGTCGGTGCTATCCATGGCTAAGCCTTCCTAATTATTTTGGGTTTTTGTAACTCAACATGTATCCCATACAATCTGAACTAATTATATCAATAGAATTTCCCGATTATCTTGAACTCATTAGCATCGACAGGTGCTTTTTCCGTCTGTTTGGAAAAATTGACAGGGGTGATAAATTGAGGTAAATCGTCTAACTGAATACTTGGCTAACGGAATAGGCTTCTACGTGTCAAAACACTGGACTGACCGGGTAAAAGAAAAAGCCGATGAATTGACGGCTGTCGGATGCGGCTACTTGCCAAAGTCGGGTTGGTTGCAGCAAAGCGTCACTTTTCGAATGCGTGGATGCAGCAGCCAACGCGATCCTAAACTCGAATACAGAAGATAGCAATCGCTGATGCGTACTCGGCGTACCACTGTTCACTGGTTGCAAACCGGTGCACCGAACGACCGGGCTCGGAAAGTCAATCACTTCCCTACAGTCAGCACTTGAAGAAGTCACCAGCCTTTATGCAAGGAGCTGGAGGCCAAGAGGCAGCAGGTCGGAAAGGACGACTCCGGCATCCGTATTATCGAGTCCGGCACCGAATGACAGCTTTCTGCTGCAAGCATGGACAACGACACCATGATTGCCCCGCTCCCCCATGGACGCCATGTTCATCATACCAAGGAAGGCAGTACAGTGCAGGTAGACACCGGCATACCGAACCGGAACCGGGTAAAGGTCCTGCTGATCGAGCACAATGGCAACGAGCTGACCCTGCGCCTCTGGTACACGAATCAGTGGCAGTACGCACAGCCTGCGATTTTTATGGTGGCCAACGACCTGTACACGCCAACTACGACATTCAACTATGAACGGCAACATAAACTGGACATCTTATAAAGGCACCGCCGTGGGCGTACAGTTATCCGCTATAAACGCCAACTCAACCACCAATACCCCTGGCTGCTGCCCATACACCTTGATGCAGCGGCCATCGACAATCTGCTTATCATCTTCCCACATCAAGCCCATTCAGGGCGTCACAATACAGCTTGGCCACATTATCAAAATCCGGTTTTACCGCAGGTCGGACAATCCCTGCCCCTGCATCCTGCCGCTTTTTCTTTGACCAGCTTGCACCGGGACCTAGAAACACCGCCAGCACCAGAAACTGCCAATAGCTCCGCCCAGTGGTTCGCTCTCGCCTGACAGAGTCTCGTGCCGCCCAGTTGGGCTTCGTTCTTCCGCATTTCCGTGGTGCCGTATCGGGGGTATAACACCGGCCCTTGACAGGTAAACCGTGGACGACCTTTGCCTAACCGGTGGGGATTGAACAAATAACCACGCTGGCAACTGTCCCAGTTTTATGCTGATTCGATTTCCATGCTGCACATTTACGGGAAGAGCCTTCCGACGCTGGCAGTCCACGCTAGCCATGTCACTTGCCTTGCTCGATAGCCCACAGACGCACTCCTTTCCAAGTCTACCAATGGTTGCATGAACGACTACCTTTTAAATAGCAAATTACTACCAACATGAACATAATTTGATAAATAAAATATTATCAACGTTCCCGTTTGATGAACAAATCTGCTTCCCGATAATATAAATATATAAACTTAATATAATTTAATATACAAGGCAACGGATCAAAATATGGACGCAGTAAGACTCGAACCATGAAGCCAGGCATTCAAGATGCCGCCATAGACGGCATAGAAGCCCTTGCCGAAGCTCATTGAATCCCATCTGGAAGCCATTGAAGACGGACTTATCAGGATCGGTTGTGCAGTGTTTCGCAATTTACAGTTCAACGTAGCATCGGCGTGAAGGGACCATACACCGCTTATTCATTCCTTAGATTTTCTCACCCTTGAAGAATTTCACCCGCATGCAGGGCTTCCGGTGGCTGGCTGTGCAAGCACCTGGCTAGATGCCTGCGACCACAACGAAGACACCTTGCGGCTGACCGGCTGTGAAGTCGATCCGTAACTACGCGAATAGAAGAGAGGTTATTGCAATGGCTGAACGTACACCCATCCATTGAAACCGGCTGTGTACGCGGCAGCGTCAGCGATAAGTGGCTGGCTTGCCAGACGATTCCCCCCGGTACAACTTCTCGACGATTTTCTGACAGGCTAAATTGACCGGATTCTTGCAAGATAGTCGCTCTGGAAACACCACAGCGAAAAACAAGAGTGAAATTATCAGAATCGGTGATCAGCACATGGGCTCTTGAAATACGAAACCCCTTACCACTTTGACTGATTGGGATGAAGCTGATCTGGGGATCTTGTTGATCGGATTGACGCAAAGCAGCGTCAGGCAAATCAAACGTGACAGGAGGCCCTACGAAATGCCAGCTAAAAAAGAAAAGACCGCTCGTTGTTCCCGAAGCGGAAGCCCCCGAACAGCAGGCCATCTACCCCCGTCAGCGAACCCACCCGTCTGATCGAGCTGGCCATCAGCAATAATGCCGACATTGAAAAACTCGAACGGCTGATGGACCTACAGGAACGCTGGGAGCGCAACGACGCACAGAAGCAATTCAGCCAGGCATTTGCCCGGTTCCAGAATGAAATGCCTAGCGGTCACACGGTCAAAGCAGACCACCTTTACCACTAATAAGCGGCGGCAAAATGCAATACAGCTATGCCGCACTGGACGACATTGTTAAGCGCCATAGGACCGGTACTGCACAAGCACGGCCTGTCCTATCGGTTTGAGCAGGAAGCCAATGAAAAATGCATCAAGGTCACCTGCATCCTGTCCCATGGCAGCGGCCATTCAGAGTCCTGTTCCATGGCTGGCCTGCCGGATGCCAGCGGCAATAAAAACCTTATGCAGCAACTGGCTTCCACCTTTACCTACCTGAAGAAATACACCCTGTCCGGGGTGCTGGGTCTGGCCAACGTGGATGAAGACAACGATGGTCACTACGGCCCATCGGCGCAACCGCGCACTATGGTTGCCAGTGAACAGCAACCCGCCATCACCAACGATTTACCCGCAGGCACGATTTAACAGCAACTTCGGAAGCTGGAAGACCGCCATTGAAGGCGGCCAGAAAACCCCGGAAGACATTACTACCATGCTGAAATCCCGGTTCACCCTGAGCCAGCAACAAACCAATAAAATCCACGCACTGAAAAGGAAGTAACCCCATGCAACTCCACGACCTGCAACAAGGCAGCGATGAATGGCTGCGCCTGCGCCTTGACTATTTCACCGCCAGTGAAGCCGCTGCCATGATGGGCGACTCCCCGTATAAAAGCCGGGATGCCCTGCTGAACGAAAAAGCCACCGGCCTCACTGAAGAAATAACCCCGGACAAGCAGGCCCTGTTCGACCGGGGTCATGCCGCTGAAGAACTGGCACGGCCACTGGCAGAAACCATTATTGGTGATGAACTCTACACCTCCATCGGCACCGAAGACATCAACGGACTGCCCCTGCTGGCCAGCTTCGACGGCATCACCATGATGGGCGATACCCTGTTCGAGCATAAGCTGTTGAGTCAGAAAGTCGTGGCGATGATTGAAAGCGGAATCATCGCCCGTTCCCACCTCTGGCAGCTTGAACACCAGTTAGCGGTCAGCGGTGCTGAACGGGTATTGTTCGCCTGCTCCGATGGCACGATGGAAAACCTGCACTGGTGCTGGTACCTGTCCGATCCGGTACGCCGCCAGGAACTGCTGGCAGGCTGGGAACAATTTGATAAAGACCTGCAAGCCTTTGATGACAAACCCGCCCAGCCCGTAATCATCGAGGCGAAAGGGGAAGTCATTATGAAATGCCCGACCCTGAACATTAACCTCACCGGGGAAATCGTTCACTCCAACCTGCAATCCTTTGAAGCCCACGCCCTGCAAGTTATCGAGGCGGTCAACACCGACCTGAATACCGATCAGGACTTTGCCGACGCTGAACAAGCGGTGAAGTATTTCAAAGACGCCGAACAGACCCTGGAAACCGGCAAGAAAAACGCCCTCTCCCAAACCATTGAAATAGACGAACTGTTCCGCACCGTGGACCACCTGAAAGACACCATGCGGGAAAAACGACTGTGGCTTAACAAACTGGTCACGGCTCGCAAGAAAGAGCGCAAGACGGAAATGCTACAGGCCGCTCACCTTGAACTGATTGAACTGGTTGCTGATTATAACCGGCAGTTATCGCCTGTATCCCTGCCGATTGGCAGCATCAATAGCGACTTTGCCGGAGCCATCAAAGGCAAATCCTCATTCACCAAAATGCAGGAAGCCATCAACGACACCCTGGCTAAAGCAAAAATTCAGGCGGTGGAGCTGGAACGCAAGCTATCAAAAAACCTGAACACTTACCACGAACTGGCTGCAGACCACCGATTCCTGTTCAACGACCTGAGCCAGATCATCGGCAAAGACCATGATGACCTTACGGCCCTGATCAAAGTCCGCATCGGTGAACACAAAGAAACCGAAGCCAAGCGCCTTGAAGCCGAGCGTGAACGGATTCGTCAGGAAGAAGAAAGCAAGCTCGAAGAACAGCGCCAGCAAATACGCTGGGAAGAACAGCAAAAGGTTCAGGCAGAAGCGGACCGTAGAGAAGCCGAAACCCTGCGCTTTAATGAGGCACAGGAACCCAAGCGACAGGAACGATACGACCATAAGATAGCAATAGCCCCCGAGCCAACACCAGAGAAAGCAGAAGACCAGCCCGACCTGCTCTACACCCATGGCGATGTGACGGAAAAAATCATCACCAATGACATTTACGCCATGGAAAAGTGGCTCGGCAAGGGCTCGCTGGACTGCTACCGCTTTGACCAGAATGGCAACGAATACCACGTAGAACTGATCATCCGCCGCACCGGCATCAAAACCCCGACTACCCAACTGCAACTAAAGGAAGCCTGATCATGGCGAGAGACCTGAATAAAGTAATGCTCATTGGTCGTTTAGGGAAAGATCCGGAAAGCCGGTTTTTTCCCGATGGCTCACAACTCACCATGCTCTCGGTGGCCACCGGCAACACCTATAAAGACAAACAGGGACAGCGCCAGCAGAAAACACAATGGCACAGCGTCAAGGTCTACGGAAAGATGGCGGAATTTGCCCAGCAGTTTCTGACCAAGGGCAGCAAGCTCTACGTGGAAGGTGAGCTGGTTTATCGGGAATGGGAGGATAAGCAGAGCGGTCAGAAGCGCCATGCCACCGACATTATCGTGGATCAATTCAATGGCTCTCTCCAGTTTCTGGATACCCACCCGCAAAACCAGAACACCAGCGCACCACAGCAGCATCAACAACAGCGGCCACCACAGAAAAACAACCAATACGCCAACGCCAGCAACGGAGGCCACCAGCAACCCCAGCCTGCGCAGGAGCAGTACGACCAATACGACGAATCAATTCCATTCTGAGGAAAATACATGAACCAGCTGAATGCAGACGACCTGGCGCTTGCCATGGAAATCAAACAAAAGAAAGCCCAGGGCGACAGCACAGAAAAAGAAGAAGCCGAACTGGCAGAAAAACTGATAATTGCCGACCGCCTCAGCGATGAAATGGATGGCCAACCACTGGATGTGGAAACTGTCATGATCGAAATGACCGCTCTGATCGTGGCCATCACCGTCGGCATCAATAATGAACAGGCACTGCCCCAGTCCATGTTAATCACCGGCCTGATCCTGCAACGCATCAGGGACAACCAGAATCCTGTCGTGCAAATGACTGGCAGTACTCATTGACCTGAATGCGAAAAAATAAGATGAGGAAACGCAATGGACAGCACGACAAACACCACCAGCGGAAAATATGGACTCCTCCCAAATGAACTGGTTGAGAAAAGCAAAACACAAGTTATGTCCAGCCGTGAGATTGCGGAACTGACAGAAAAGCAGCATCAGCATGTCCGGCGTGACATTGAACACATGATGAGTGAGCTGGGAAAAGATGCGTCCAAATATGGACACACCTATCTGGACTCTATGAATCGTAAGCAAAATGAATATTTGCTGCCCCGGTTTGAAACTGAAATCCTGATAACCGGATACGATGTTAAGCGTCGGGCAGCAGTAATTCACAGATGGTTTGAACTGGAATCTGGCAAGGTCGTTCCGTTAGTCCAACAACAAAAAGAACCCAAGCTACCCACTAACCCTCTTTATCAAATATCGGTATCCGAGAAAGCCCTGGAAATGGCCAAAGCTTTTGGCTTCTCGGGAAATGCGGCTCTCATCTCAGCAGATCACGCCACCCGAAACATGATCGGCTTCTCACCACTGAAAGCAATGGGCCAGAAATCACTATCAGCTCCCGTTCAGGTCATGACCTTTACGCCCACCCAGCTCGGCCAGATGATGACACCACCCACCAACCCCAGGGAAGTGAACAAGCTGCTGGAAAGCAGCAGGGCTCCAGAACAAAATTGACAACCAGTGGATACCCACCGATCAGGGCCAGCCCCTTTGTGAAATCCTCGATACCGGAAAAGCTCACCACTGCGGCACCCCGGTTAAACAGATGAAGTGGTACCAAACGGTACTGGATCTTCTGATCCCAACCATTACCGGAGATGAATCAACGAACGATTTAATCGGTCAGGAATCCCACCGTACTGACCCAGTGGAAATAGGCTCAGATGCGGATATTGCGCCAGCTCACCGAAAACAAAAGCGCAAGCGAAATCGCTACGAGCTGGATGACTACTTCTCTCTGGTTGAGCTGGGCGAGTTTATTGGCAGAAGTCGGCAGTACGTGGTGGAGGTACTGGAAAAACATCGCATTATCAAATGGACCGGCCAGGGCAAACGGGGAAAATATCTGCTGACCGATCAGGGCTGGCAGTGCGGTCTGATGTACGACCCCTCAGAAATGACATTCCACAATCACAACAGTAAACGACTGACCACCAGCAATGCTCAGCCGGTATTGGGCTATGACATTTTGAAGTTTTTTTAATAAGGGAGGATACTGCATGGACAATGGACTGCTGTTTAATCTTGAATCCCTGTCACAATGGATGAACCTCTCCAGCAAAAAGAAATCGTGCAAAATCTGCATAAACTGGGCATTCCATTTGTCGAGCTGACCAACGGTGAAGTCGTCACCCTCTACTCAGCATTGGAACGAGGCTTTCAGAAAAACGCCATGGAAGAGGCAGAAGAACTGATTCGCATGGACGAGGTATTAAAACTGACTAAAGCCTGCCGTGCTTCAATCAACAACTATGTGACCCAAGGCTCCTTCCGCCCAAAATCCAACTGGGACCCCGCAAGGTGGCCTGGCGAAAAGCCGAAGTACTGCAATGGATCGAGGGCAAGCGGGAATGGTGACGCAAGGAATCCCCCTTGCTACTCCATTTCTTCCGGCAACCGGTCTGTCACTTCCTCATAGGGCAGACTGATAATCTTCTTCAGATAGGACTCCCACTGCTCCGTAGCCTCCCGCTTTTCCTTTTTGTACTCCCACATATCATAATGGGTCGTCGTAACGTCCTTTTGATTATGTCCAGCGATCTTCTCCTTAATCATTTTGGAAACCCCCGCCTCATTCATCCGGGTGGAAATACTGCCGCGAATCATACCAATCGTAAACCAGCCAGAGGGCGAACCAATGACGTTCTTTAAATGCTTCTGAAACCGACTCAGAGGACGGTTAAAGGCAGCATAAGACATATACTTATCCAGAGATTCATGCCCGGTTGTACCACCAGGAAACGGATAAACACAATGACCATAAAGCCTTTTCAAATGGGTAAACAATGCCACCGCAGTCTGGTTTAAGGGCACCATATAATCACGCCCTCCCACGGTATAATTGGATCTGCCTTTAGTGTTGGTCAGCAAAATATGAGGATAGCTGCCCTCCAGCTTTATCTTCTCCCAGGGTGTAGTAATCAGTTGCTCCTGACGGACACCACCCAAAGCCAAAAGCAGCTGCGCAACCAGACCAGGCTTTCCCATAATGGTCGGAGCCAAATGCCACACTTCCCATATCTGCCGATCCGTTAACTGGCCCTTACCAGCCTTTTCCAAATGCCCCTGTTCAGGATATTTTGTACCGGGTTGTACTCTAACTGATATTTCAGATGCTTGCGTTCTTTGGTTTGGAACATGGGATTATGATCATGTTTAATTCCCCAGCCAAATGCCGCCGAGAGCATACTTCTTACTCTGTTGCTCTGCGGCCCCACCTTCACCTCATGAATCAGCCGGGAAATAATATCAACAATATGGGAGGGCCGAACTTCATTTGCCGGCAATTTCAGCATAAATTGAAAACGTTTCACTTCAAACAGATGATTCTTTAAAGAGTTTTTTGCACTCTCATAACTTCGCCTGCCTTTAAGATGCAACTCCAAATAATCTTTCATCAATTGCTCAAACGTAGCCGCCGATCCGGTTGTCTTTCCGCTTTTTTAACCGGATTTATATCATCTATGTTTTTTCCAACGGCTGTCTGGATATACCCAATAAAATCACCACCGCTGTTTTTTATGGATCCGGCCGTTCTGGAAATCTCCAATGCCTTATCAATGGTAACCCCTTCGCCTTTCCCCAAATAATGACGATCAACCTTGGTGTACTTAAATCCTTTACCACTACGGTACTTAAAATATAAATCCACGCCTTTTTTCACAAAGCGAATAGCCAGAGAACCATCTCCGTCATCCACCACTTTAAATTCCTTTTTACCCGTAAACCCGCCCTGATGCATGCGGATAATTTCTTTATCACTCAGCACGTTACTTCCTCTTATTCGTATTGATTACTTTTTGCTATATGACGCTTTTTGACCAATTACACATTATTGGTACACAGATTTTTATGGTACACAACAATATTGTCATTTTGGTGCACAAAACAATAGACAAAAACTGTCACTATTAGTTCTCAGCAGACAAACAAGAGATATAAGGGAGGGCAGAAAAGCTACCGAAAACTCA
>CBDHDM010000130.1:0-16394 GCA_965261315.1 Endozoicomonas sp.
CGGGAGCTTGATTCACTGTAAATGCTGCGTAACTGCCCAATTTTGGATAGAAGAACGCAGCCAGATTTTTGGCTCGATCCCGGCCATTTCAACTCCAGCTGGAAATGCATCCAAATCTATAAGTCTCTTAATAGTGGCTTCAGTAAGCCCTGTGGTATTACAGACTTCGTTCATTAGCATCAAGCGGTTGTTCTGGAGTTTGTTATAGGAGGTAATGAAGTCCATCACACTTCCTCCTTGTAGACTGGATCATTGGCCGCTTTCCGCTCCTGAGCTTCCATCCATTCCAGAATGGACGACAGCCTCCATACTCGCTTTCTGGGTGAGAGTTTCACACCTTTAGGAAACCCACTTTCTGGATCCAATGGCACTGACTTAAGGCTAAAGGTCAATAAAATCAGGGCTTGCCCGAAAGAGAGCGACTATAAAAAGTCGTGATATTCCAACCTCCGAGCAAGCCATGACCAAGTGTAGTCCAGAGTTCCTTTCACTCGCTGATGACTGTCTTCAGCAATTTGCACAAATAGACAATGATGACCTGTCTTCTGTCCTTTCTTCAGATGATCTCAGTGCGTTCCAGGCCCATTACCCAAACTCCAGAAGTCGTGATTTCCCTCCAGTCAAGACGTTAACGCTCTTCATGCGACAAGTCGCCAGTGATACCAAGTCATGTCGGCATGCCTTGATTGATGAAGCCAGAGATCAGGCTGCCATGGATAGAAAACCATCCAATACTCATACCAGTGCCTACTGTAAGGCTCGCAAGCGATTAACGGAGTCATCCATTAAGGCATTGATGTGTCAATCAGGCGTTAAACTTGATAAAGCCAGCCCAGACTCCTGGCTATGGCACCAGCGGCGTGTTCTGCTCACTGATGGATCAACCCTTCTGATGCCAGATACAGCTGAAAACCAAAAGGTTTATCCTCAGCTGAAATCCCAAAAAAAGGGTGCGGATTTCCCATACTAAGAATCCTTGTTTTGATGAGTCTTGGTAGCGGTGCATTACTGGATTTTGAAGTGGCGCCCTATGAAGGCAAAGAAACGGGTGAGCAGGCCTTGCTCAGGAAATTATTAAGCCATTTGAACGACGGCGATATTCTTCTTGGTGATGCGAATTTTGAAAATTACTTTCTGTTGGCTCTTTTGCTCCAGGTGAAGGCGGATGTGGTTTTCGAGAAAAACGGCTCCCGAAAGCTGGATTTCAGAAAGTGCTACAAGAAGCTGAACAGCAAAGATGGATTATTCAAGCTACAGCGACCTGTACGCCCTGAATGGATGAGTCAGGAATTATATGATCAGATGCCTGAAGAACTCATTATCCGGGCTGTTAAGAACAAACGCCGCACAATAGTTACGACAATGCTTGATGCTGAAACTTATCCAAGAACTGAAATTATTGCTCTGTACCTCAAGCGCTGGAATGTAGAACTTGATTTTGATGCAATAAAAACGACGATGAAAATGGATATGCTTCGTTGCAAAAGTCCTGAAATGGTGCGTAAAGAAATTTGTATAAATCTTCTTGATTTCAACCTGATAAAGTCGTTAATGGGGAGGGCCGCGCAGTATATCGGGAAAAAGCCGAGAGAAATCAGCTTTAAAGCGGCACAGGAGACCCTTGTTTCGTTTCATCAAACATTACTGATGGCACCAGTTGATTCATTGGAAAGAAAGGTCAACAGTATGCTGAAAATTATTAGTCAGCACATTGTAGCCAATCGTCCGGGAAGATCAGAACCACGAGCGGTAAAAAGACGACCAAAGCCACATCAGAGGTTGCAGCACTCAAGATCACAAGCCCGGAGGCTCAATAAATACAAGGGGTAGGGCCTTAAGTCAGTGCCATTGCTTTCTGGATCTGCCAACTTGCGATCGACGGCAGCGGTACTGTACTTGATCATGTCGCAAATTTGAGACTTTAAGATCCAGGGATCTACTTTGATTCCTGGTTGATCTTCCATGGTATGAAATGTTTTTTTATCGCTCATCGAGAGCTCCTTGCCCTTTAGGTCTTCTTAACTAGTTCTCGTCCAAAAACGCATCGGGCAATCATAATTTGACTGTACGTACGCTCTAATAACTCCTGAAATTCCAGAGTGCCAAGAGAATCCTCCCCTTTTCTCTCTAATGTGGGACAAATATTTTAGGAAAACTCAAAAATCAGGCAGCAAACACTCTTCCACTATGCTGAGAAGATGCTTTCATTTGGCGCGGAGGTGGCTGTCAGGATGGCGCCGGGTGCCTGGCCAGAATCACCAGGTTGTAACAGACAACCGATAACCAGCAATGAGAATCAAAGCGTTCAGAGCCCTTGCAGTGGCAGCGTGATAGTCCAAAACATCTTTTTAGCCACGAAATTCCTGCTTCAATACCTGCCCGGAAGCGAAAGAGTGTTTTATACACATACTGACTTTTAGTCATCTCTTCGACTTCAAGTCCACGCTTTTTATTAAAAGCCACATCGCTGATTCCCATGGCTTTGGCTTTTTCCAAATTTTCGCGACACGCGTATCCGCCGTCACTGCTTGTCTGGCGGGGTACACGCCCATAAAGTTCTTTTTGTCTTTCCATCATCGGAAGGAATCGGTCAGAATCCGCTGGATTACCTTCCTCGATAACCAGATCCAGGATCAATCGACTTTTTCCCTGAACCAGGTTCAGTTTATGGCCGTACTGCACTTGCCGCCTGTCTTTTACGATGATATCCGTATGGGGTTCATACAGGCTAACCACTTTCTCTTGGGCTGGCACCTTTTCACCCTTCAAGACCCTTCGCTCTGTCTGAGAGACTATTGCATCCACCAAGGGTAACAGGTGATCCACATCAGCCTGCCACTTTTCGGCATCATCTGCCAAGAGACACTGCCCCTGCTGACGGGCGTTCGCAATCTTGAAAGTGGCTTCGATAAGCACCTTCCGGGATTTTCGGGTCAACTGCAGCAGTTTTTTATAATGCTGATCCCGCTCTTCTTTACGAGCGTATATGCATTTTCTGGCCGCATCTTTTACGGCCCGGTTGTGATGGGTATATTCATAAAGCGGTGTCGCTGTCAGTGTTTGTCCCCGTTTAAGCAGCCGACAAATTTCTTTAACAGAACTGGCTAAAAGATCACTGTCGCAAGGTGGTTTGATATCCGATTCGGTGACTGTGCTGTCAATGGCCACAGTGCGCCCCTTCTCAATACCCTGATCTTTAGCGGTCATAAGCTGACAGTTGTTAATCCGTTCCCATGTAGATGCAGTGAGGAGGCTGATGAGCCCATGCAGACTGGAGCGACTTGGCCGCTGGTTTGGTTCGAGACGACAGAAGTCTCGAAAGAGCATGGAGTCCATCAAAACAAACGACAAGTAGTCATAATCACAATCCAAATACTTTTTCAGGAGTGCCGCACGAAGAACGGATTCTGCTGATAGTCCGTTTCGGCCAGTGTTCTGTTTATCACCAGAACTTAAGTCCTCATAAATCCAGTCATTGAACTGTGGATGGGTATCAAGCCATTGAGAGATGCCGGAAAGCTGAGAGCAGATTTCATGAGGTACGTAATGAAGTTCCATACTACACTGCGGGTTGCGTTTTTTACGCATTTGGAGCCCTCTCTGTTTGGCTTTCCCTGATGTTTATTGGCCTTGGGAAGTTTAGTCGCCAAATGGCAGTAGGGCTCCACTTAATTTTTCAGGATAAAATCTCCAGTTTTCAATTGGTTGGGTTTTTGGACGAGAACTAACTATCCCTTACTGTTTTATCAATATCAGCTTTGCTGATATTTCTTTGTGCTAGTTCAATCATTAGAAATATAAAAATAGCCATAGGAAATTCAGGTATTGCTATCTAGATTTCAGCACTCATGATACTTACTGAACGTTGATACTGCATCTTTATAGTATAAGCAGAGCTGATAAAATTCAACTCAGTTTGGGGGTCGATATGAAAATACCTGTTTGGTTTTGTTATTTCACTGTCTTCAGGACTCTTCCAAGAAAGCTAAGCTGGTTTTTTGCAAGGTCAATCTGGCTGTTGCCAGAACGAACAGTAAGGTTGTCATCGTGCAAACCAATAAGGTCAAAGAAGTAGTAGCCGGAGCGCATGCGAAACATCACGGCAATCGTGTCAGTTTTAAAAACAGCTTCACCAAGCTCAACAATTGCATAGCCTTGTGGCTCTGGAAAGGCTTCTGTCGGTGCATCCAGTTCCACAGCGACTGATTGATGTGTGCAGTTACTGACACTCACGTATGTTTTTTTTGCTAATTGGCCCGAGACAGTACCTATCACAGGGAGCTCTATCTCTTGTCCATCCTGAGAGAATCGCCGCTTTTTATAAGCAGCTGCTTTTTCAGCCTCAATGTAATAAAGGTCAATATTGGGCTCAATCTCTTCTGGTTTACATTTCAGAGCCCGGGCAAAGCGAATAATGGCATCAGTGTTCAAGGCTATTTTGGCATTCATGTATTGCGAGATAATGCTCTGATTCTTAAAACCCGTCAGGTCTCGCAGCTTTTCCTGGGTCAGACCAAGCTCATTTTTTTTACGCTGGTAGATGCTCCTTAAGCGGGCCGCACTCTCACGATGCTCCTTTGTGATCGTTCTTTGAATCGACGTTTTTTTTGATTGCTGTGATGTCATCTGGAGTATCAGGTTGCTGTCTTTGCCTGTGTTATCTTAACCGGTTCTTGGGCATTGAGTAAGCTCAGACTGCCTCTATGTAGTATCCGTTATTAGATAAACGTCTATAGGCTACTTTTATCCTGTCCTAAAGGGTAGAATTTTGTGATTTATCTAACAGATCACAGAGCTACCTCGAACCCTGCTCCGCCATGCCATTAAAAGGTCATGGCAAATCGACGGGCGGTAGCGTACTTTTTTTTGAGAAAGCGTGAGCATGAGGGCCAGGATATGCCCATTGAACAGCTGAGCCGCGTCGTACAGCGTGCGGCCAGTAGAACCCACAAAGCTTGTCTTCGTCCCAGAAAGTCTGGGCGAGCCGCTCAAGACTTCCGAGCAATATAAGGTGGTCAATCTTTCAGAGCATCTTGCACGCGCACTATTGCCTCTTTCACCCAAAGACCGCTGCAGGAAAGCGCAGGGTATTGTGTCATCGCTGGCAGATGCTCATCAGCCTGTTGCATTTGAACATATTGAATTGCTGTTTGAACCTTCGCTGGAACTGCAGCCACTGACATTACTTAAGCAAATATCTAGATCTGCGGTCATTGTTGTGTTGTGGCCAGGTCATATCAATAACCATCAATTAACTTACGCCCAGCCCATGCACCTCGAATACCAGCACTACGACAGTGACGACCTGAACGAAATACTGATTATCCCTTCTAACGACCAATGAGCCCACGATGAAATACAGTGAACTAATACAATTCGAACCGCTGGAAACCATTGTCCAGCTCAAGGATGCCAATGCCGAAGATGGCGCCAGAAAACTGGTGTCATCCTATGTGATATCCGAAAAGATGGCGGGCAAGATCAATAGCCTGCTTATCCGCCAGCTGCAGTTTGAAGAGTTTGCTGATAATAAAGCGTTGTGGGTTATTGGTAATTACGGTTCTGGTAAATCGCACTTGCTGTCGGTTATCTCTGCCGTGGCTCAATACCCTGGTCTGGCAGACGGCATACGTAATGAATCCGTGCGCGAAGTGGCCAAACAGATCGAAGGCAAATTTAAAGTTATTCGCTTTGAAATCGGCTCCACCAAAATGGAGCTGACCGATATCATCACCACTAACCTCGAAGACGGTCTGAACGATCTGGGGATTGACTATCAATTCCCGTCTATGGAAGAGATCAGCACCAGTCATAAACCCCACTTTGAAGCGATGATGGCGAAATTCCATGAGCAATACCCTGAGCAGGGTTTGCTTCTTGTGTGTGATGAGATGCTGGATTATCTGAACTCCAGAACACAACAACAACTGGCTTTGGATCTGGGTATTCTGCGCACCATCGGTGAGGTAATCAAAGACACCCGTTTCCGCTTTATTGCCGGTGTTCAGGAAGCTATTTTTGATAGCCCGAAGCTGGCCTTTGTCTCCAATGAACTGCGGCGAATCAAAGACCGGGCAGAACAGGTGCTGATCTCTACTGAAGATATCAAGTTTGTGGTGGCCGAGCGTTTGCTGAAAAAGACGGCGCAACAGCAAACCTGGATCAGGGATTACCTGCAAAAATTCACCAAATACTATGAGCATATGAATGAACGGCTGGAAGAGTTTGTTCATATGTTTCCAGTGCATCCGGACTACCTCAGTGTCTTTGAACAAATCGCAGGCATTGAAAACCGGCAGGCCTTAAAAAGCCTCTCCCTGAGCATGGATCGGCTGATGGGCAATGAGGTACCTGCAGATGTGCCGGGTGTCTTCTCCTACGATGCCTACTGGCAAGAAATTCAGGAAGACAAGAGCTACAATACCCGGCCTGATGTGGGTCAGGTATTGGGCTGTTACGAAACCCTGGCCGACCGTGTGCGCATGGCCTACCCCGTGGATGGTGACAAGCCTTTCGCCCTGCGCATCATCAATGCCCTGGCTATTCGACGGCTGACCTTTGGGGATATTTATCTGCCCATGGGGGTTTCGGCTGCCGAGCTGCGGGATTCGCTCTGCATTTATGTGCCCAAAGTGGCCGATATGCCCGGCGATGCGGCGAAGAATCTGGAAATTCAAATTGTCACGGTATTAAAAAATATCTACAAAACCGTTAATGGTCAGTTTATTTCCAAAAACAAGGAGAACGAACAGTTCTACCTGGATCTGAAAAAGACCGAAGATTACGACGCCAAAATTGAACAGCGTGTAGACCTGCTCAGCGATGACCAGATCAACAACGCCTATCGGACCGCGATGCTGGAAATCCTGGAACAGACGGATTCCAAGGAATCCTACACCCAGATGTGGCGACATGAACTGCGCTGGCCAGAGAAAAACGTCACCCGGCCGGGCTGGCTGTTCCTGGGTTCACCTAATGAGCGGGAAACCGCCAAACCACCACTGGATTATTACCTCTACTTTATACAGCCCAAGAATCCGCCCAAACTGAAAAAGCAGTATCTGGGTGCCGATGAGGTCATGTTCCGCCTGAAAAACAGCGATGAAACCTTTGATCAGGCACTGAAGCTTTATGCCGCCGCCATCGTGCAGGCGGAAAATACGCCGGGTGCTGCACAGTCGATCTATCGCAGCAAAGCGACAGAACAGCTGCAAACCATGGTGAAATGGCTGAACCAGCATCGCACTGAAGCCTTTGAAGTGCAGTATAAAGACCAGAAAAAACCGATGATGGACTGGCTGGCCGGGCAATCGCTGCGCACCATCACCGGGGCCAGCAGCAGCGACACCCTCAGCCTGAAAGAAGTCTTTGAAGCCATTGCCAGCGTGATTCTCAGCCCGGAATTCAGCCGACAGGCGCCTGAGTATCCTAGCTTCAGCCAGTACATTACCGGCGACAGTATTGATGAGGCTGCCCGTGATGTGCTGCGGAACCTGTCAGGCGGTACCCGAACCCGTCGAGCCAGTGCCGTATTGGATGGGCTCGGTCTTTTGGTTGGAGATAAGTTGGAGCCCCGGCAGTCGTCTTTTGCCAAAACCATTCTGGGCAAACTGGACAGCAAGCCTGCAGGTCAGGTAGTGAATCATGCAGAGTTACTGATACGCAGCCATGATCAATACTATTTTGAGCCGGAAACCTATCGACTTGAGCCTCAGTGGCTGGTGGTACTGCTGGCATCACTGGTGCACAGTGGTGAGATTGAGCTGGCTATCATGGGGGATAAGCTGGATGCCAGTAAAGTGGGCGTACTGGCCAATGCCTCCCTGGATGAACTGATTCACTTCAAACATATTCAGGCCCCGAAAGACTTTAACGTCAAAGCTCTGAAAGCCTTGTTGAATCTGCTGGGCATGCAAGATGGTCTGGCCTCCTCCATTCAACAGAATGACGAGGCGGTGGTGCGGGATATGATGGATCAGCTGGAAAAGCAGATCCGTGAACTGGTGCAAGGGCAGCAACTGCTGAAAGGCCGACTTCCTTTATGGGGGCAACAGGTTCTGGAAGAAGATGAAGCCAGTACCTTGAAGCAGAAACTGGACAATGCCAAGCAGTTACTGGAAGTACTGCAACGGTTTAACACCCCCGGCAAACTGAAAAACCTGAAAGTCACCCCCGAAGAGATTGATGCCCAGGGTGAGACCTTGCAAAGCTGGCAACAATTGCAACAGCTGGCGACGGTGGTGAATGAGTTACAAACCCCCTGTAATTATCTCAGCCAGGCACAGCAAATATTGCCAGAAGATCACCCCTGGCAGGATAGCGTAAAAGCGGCCCGGCAGGACTTACGACAGGATCTGCAAGATGTGGATAAACGCCTGAGTAGTGGTTTTAAGTCGGCAACGCTGGCGCGGCTGGAGCAATTGGCCCAGCACTATCGGGATGCCTTTATCAATCTGTACAATGATGCTCGTTTAACCCTGGCTCAGGATAAACAGAAAGCGGCACTGATGAATGACGACCGTCTGCAAACACTGGATAAACTGGCGGGGATCGATCTGATCGTTACCGCCAGCGATAACCTCAGCCAGTGGCGCCATGAGTGGGCAGCGCTGAAAGTGGCGGAAGCCATAGACTCGAAAGTGCTGGCCATGAATCCGCAGCCGGTGGAATTTTCCCCCCGCAGTGAGCGCAGTGCACTTTCTGCAGCCAGCAAGCTGGAGGATCTCGATGGCCGGTTAGATAGTCTGCTGACTCAATGGACCGACAGCCTGAGCGATGGCCTTGCCGATCCGTTCCTGCAATTGGATCTGTTGAAACCGGAGCAAAAGCAGCTGATCGAACAGTTCCTGAAGAACCGACAACTGCCCCAGCCCCTGGAGCGACACTTTATTGATGCGGTAAATGAACTGTTCAGTGGGCTGGACCCGGTGATGATCAGCCAGAAAGCGCTGATCAGCAAGCTGGGAGGCACCGGTACGCCACTCACTACTCGGGAACTTATCGAGCGTTTTACGGCATTGATTGAAGATAGCACCCGGGGTAAAGAGAAAGACAAGGTCCGTATTATTTTTGAGTAAATGAAAGAGTGCCGTTGGGTTACCTGCTTTGTGGTGGGTAATGCGATGGCGCTTTTTTTATAACGTTTTTTGATAAATTCCCGTTCAGGGGATTTCGGTGAGACAATGATACAGCAAGACGATTTACTGAGTGGCGTTGAAGAAGAACGTGCCAGCTATACCACCGGGCCGGTTGAATGCCTGGGGATGACCTTTGAGAACGACGACGCACGTCGTGAACACTTTACCCAGCTTCTGCGGGAGAAACTGAAAGATCCTGAGTTCAGGAAGATTGAAGGGTTTCCTATTGGGGAAGATGAAGATATTTTGAATCTTTCTGATCCGCCTTATTATACGGCGTGTCCGAATCCATTTATTGGGCAGTTTGTTGAACTCTATGGTACGTCTTATGACCCGGAAGAAGAGTACAGTCGGGAGCCTTATGCGGCGGATGTCAGTGAGGGTAAAACAGATGCATTTTATCGCGCACATTCCTATCATACCAAAGTCCCACATAAAGCAATCATGAGATATTTGTTGCATTATACAAAACCAAAAGATTTAGTATTGGATGGGTTTTGTGGATCAGGTATGACTGGTATAGCAGCCCAAATGTGCGGCAATAAAGAAATGGTAGAGTCATTAGGTTATAGGGTTTTACCTGATGGTACTATTCTTGATTTTGATAAAGATCAGGATGGTAATAAAAACTGGAAGCCGTTTTCAATACTAGGGGCAAGAAAGTCAATTCTTAATGATCTATCCCCTGCTGCAACATTTATTGCTTCAAAATACAATATTCCTTTTTGTGTCGATAAGTATGATATTAAAGCAAAGCAGATTTTAAAAGATCTCAAAAATGAAATTCTTTGGATGTATGAGACGAAGCATAATGAAAAAGAAAAAGGGTTGATAAACTATACAGTCTGGAGCGAGGTTTTTCTTTGCTCTGAGTGTTATGAAGAAATTATTTTTCTAAATGATGCGTTTGATTTTGATACTTAGTGCCTGTCCGAAAACCCTTGAATTTTACACCCAATCGGCCTTTGATCGCTAAACGTTCTGATCACAAATCGACCAGATTAGGCGCAAAGGCTATTTTTTCAGCAGTCTGTTCATTTTTTCCTCAGAAATGCCTTTTTCCAAACAAGTGCCACCCTCATGCCGCCATGATTGATCAATAGATTTTGTCTTGTATGTTCTTTAAGCAGCTTTTTTCAACTGCCTCATCTCCAGGTCCTGAAGGATCTTGCCAAGGCGATGTATGTTGCTACCCAAAACAGCCAGTCCAACATAACGCTTAAAAGCAGGCAGACCGTCATCAGGACACTGGTCAAGGCCATGTACCTCCAGAGCGTTGATATCCGATTCGACCGCTGAATGTTTACGTCGCGCCCGAACAAATTCAGGATGACTCTCTCGCCGTTTATCATCTGCTGACAGCTTCCCTTTTTTAGGGAGGATAGCCCTGTCTAAAAAGCCTTCCAGCTTCTCCAGATGATTCGGATTCCAAAAACCCTTGTCGTAACTGACCTGCACCAATTCCGGAAAGCGTTTCCTGGCTTCCTCGGCCATGATAACGGTTACCTTGTCGTCTGTTTCCTTCTGCATGACGCGATGATGCAAGGTGAAGCCAAACTGGTCCGATAATATGCATACCCTGAGCCCCAGCTCTACAGGCACTCCAGCCTTACCCTTGCTAATCCATTCTGTGTACGGCTTGTGGTATGAAAATATCTTTTCAGAATGGGGGATTTTTTCGTTATCGAACACACGGCGACAGGTAAGCCCCACCTGGTAATGGATGGCATTGATCCAGTATTTCAGTGGCTCCAGGCAATCTTTATCAACACTACTTCTGGTAAGCAGTGTCAGGGTTTAACTCTGCCTTTAAGGCAATCTTCTGACTTCGCTGGAGGTACTCAATGTACGCATCATCAATCTTGTCCTGACAGGCTTGTTGCTGAGCCTCGCTGGAGGAACCTGAGTGCTTTAGCTTGCGAAGATGATTGAACCGCTTTTTGTGTTCCCTCAGTAAAAAAGTCGACTGTCTCCAGCCTAGCAACTGATTTTCAGCGGCAAGAGTGGTGGCAAACTCAATACTTTTCCGACTGGCTGTCCATAATTGTTCAATGTCAGTCGGAAAGCGAACGTTGGTTTTTACGACAAAGGAATCGCAACGGCCCTGTAGCCTTTCCTGTTTTTTTTTACCAGTTCATGTCCTGCATTGACGGCAATCTGACTGATTGCATCGAGAACTTCCGGCGTAAAATGGGTGAGGTTATCTTGCAGGGTTTGCAGGCGATAGCAATATTCATCGTAAGGTCCATGGCCAAGCATTTGTCGGAGCTTGCCATGCTCATTGGCCAGCTCTACCAGCCGGTCGAAATCACAATTGATCACCAGTCTAAGTGTGCCAAAGACCAGAATCCGCCAGAGGTCCATACCAGGGCGACCATTATTTTTATCTATGTTGTCAGGGATGATCTTTTCCAGTTCAGCAAAAACAGCCTGACGCAACTCAGGATTCACATAGAGATACTGCAATCCCCTGAGCAGGCGTGGAATATCGTCACGGGAACGGGGATCAAACTGGATAGAACTGATGTCTATTTCACCAAGCTGCAATTGTGGATCGATGGGTTTACGCATAAATTCGAACATCCATAGCGAAACGTAAAATCTTCAGCTGCTATGTTGGGCTACGTTCCTTTGTTTTCAATGGGGGCAGGGTTTTCGGACAGGCACTACTTATAAGGTAAGAGATAGTTTTCCTTGCCCGAACTGTACTGCCGAATGTAAAAAAAACAACTTGGAGTTATCTTTTAAATCTGTGTTTGATAGCAGAATAAATGCTGCAGCAAAAATACCAAATAGAGTTCCTGTTTTAATAAATTATAGTGTTGGGAAGGTTATTTATGAAAAGAAGCCTGATGAAAACGATTTAGAAATCATTAAAAAAGTAGATGCTCTTGAAATACCTCTTTCCGTTCCAATAGAAAAACTGCCTAATATGCAAATGGCAAACGTAGGAAGAGTTAAAACCACAAATACAAAATACCTTCATGATTTCTTTTTACCTAGACAAGCCCAAGCAATGGGGCTTCTTTGGGAGAAAGTAAATGATATTGATGATAAAAATATACGTCATGCTTTATTATGGTCCATCGAACAGTCTATTCCTGGTATGTCGATACTAAATCGATATCAGCCAATTATGCATGGCAGGCCAGGAGGGTCTCAAGTTAATAGACAAATGTCTGGTGTATTTTATGTTCCTTCACAAATATCTGAATGTAGTCCATGGTATAACCTTTCTGGAAAAATAGGCAGGGTTACAAAAGCCTTTAAACAGCACAATATAAAAGGGAACCAGAGTTTAATAAATACGGGAGACTGCTCTAGCACAAGTATTCCTAGTAACTCAATTGAGTATATATTTACAGACCCTCCCTTTGGAGAGAATATCTACTATTCAGACCTCAACCTAATAACTGAGGCTTGGCATAAGGTAAAAACTGATACAAAGCCTGAGGCTATTGTCGATAGAGTAAAGTCCAAAGACTTATTCAAATATCATGCGTTAATGGAGCAGTGCTTTAAGGAGTATTATAGGGTTCTCAAGCCGGGTCGATGGATTACAGTGGAATTTTCTAATACTAAGGCATCTGTTTGGAATGGCATCCAAACAGCACTATCTAATGCAGGATTTATAGTTGCAAATGTTTCAGCATTAAACAAAAAGCAAGGTACTTTTCAAGCGGTTAACTCCTCTACAGCCGTAAAACAAGACCTTGTCATTTCAGCCTATAAACCTTCAGCTGATTTTGAAAAACGTTTTGAAAATGAATCCTTATTAGATGGCGTATGGGATTTTATTCGTAATCATTTAACTTATATACCGTTGAGTAAACAGCAGGAAAATGAGCTTATAGTCACCCCTGAGCGTGATCCTTGCATTTTGTTTGACCAAGTTGTTTCATATTTTGTGCGGCACGGTAGGCCTGTACCCATTTCCAGTCCAGAATTTCAAGCTGGTCTGGTCGAGCGATTTGTTGAGCGTGATGGCATGATTTTCCTGCCGGATCAGGTAGCTGAATACGACAAAAAGCGGGTAACAGCGAAACAGTTACGGCAAATGTCTATTTTTGTGGATGATGAAGCTTCCGCTATTGAGTGGTTGCGCCAGCAGCTGAGTCATCGCCCGATTACTTATCAGGATATTCACCCTCTGTTTTTGAATGCACTTTCTGGATGGAAGAAAAACGAAAAACAGTTAGAACTACGCGATATGCTGGAACAAAACTTCCTGCAATACGACGGCAAGGACGAAGTCCCCAGCCAGATACACAGCTACCTGTCTACCGACCACAAAGATATGCGTAACCTGGCTAAAACGGATCCCAAACTGGTAGCCAAGGCCAAGGATCGCTGGTTTGTGCCCGACCCCAACAAAGCCGGTGACCTGGAAAGATTACGGGAACGGTCATTGCTGAAAGAGTTTGAAACCTATAAACAGGCCAGCAAGAAGATCAAACAGCCCCGGGGTGAAGCCCTGCGAGCGGGCTTTAAAAAAGCCTGGGAAGTCAGCGATTTTCAGCAGATTCTCGATATTGCCGAAAAAATCCCCGCAGCCGTACTGCAGGAGGATGAAAAGTTGCTGATGTATTACGATAATGCCAAGTCCATGGGCGGTGATGATGATTTTGACTGGTAATTAATCGTCTGCCAGATTAATCAGTTTGGGCAAGCGTAAGCGCTGCTTACGGGTTATGATAAAGGTTCTGGTTGGGCCAGAGCCTTTGGATAACAGGGATTCAGCAGGTTGATGCATGAAAATACATGAGCTAACGCTCAAAAACTTTCGTAAGTTTGAATACTCAAGGTTTCGGTTTAATACTGAAACTGGTGTGACTGTCCTGATCGGTGATAATGCCACGGGTAAAACTGCTATTCTTGATGCTTTGTCAATCATGATGGGCTGCTATCTGCTGGACTTTAAAGCCGGTGTGAATCGTCATATTAATAAAGATGAAGTGCGGTTAAGGCAGGTCACCTTGGGTGATACGGTATCTCTTGAGCCTCAATGGGGGGCTGGTGTTTCTGTTGCCTGTTCCGCATCGGTAGCAGAGCTGTTAGCTGATGATCCATCTTTATTGGAGCCAATAGAGTGGACTCGCACCAAGAGCTCTGAAAATGGTCGGACTACTCGAACACAGGCTAAGACTATTACGCAGCTAGGAAAACAGGCCAGTGATAAGGTGGAAAAAGGCGAACCGGTCTTGCTACCAGTGTTAAGTTACTATGGCACTGGACGGTTATGGCATATCAAGCAAGAGGTAAAGTTGTCCAAACCTGAGTCACGGGTTGCAGGGTATCGGGATTGCCTAGATCCGGCTTCCAGCCATAAATTGTTTTTAAAATGGTTTAAGCAGCTTGAGCAGGCGTCGCTGCAAAAGAATAAGCAATATGGTGTTCTTGAAGCGGTTCGTCATGCTGTTAAACAGTGTATTCCGGATTGTCAGCACTTCTATTTTGATATAGAGCTGCAACAGTTGATGATTGAGCTGAATAATGGCCAATTATTCAGCTTTGATAACCTCAGTGATGGTTATCGCAATATGCTGGCGATTGTGGCGGATATTGCTCATCGGGCAGGCCGACTGAATCCTCAGTTAATGGAAAAAGCCGCAGTAGAAACGCCAGGCATTGTGCTGATTGATGAAGTGGATTTGCACTTACATCCGAAATGGCAACGGCACGTTTTGAACGATCTGCGTGAAGCGTTCCCTAAGGTGCAGTTTATCGTCTCTACCCACTCACCGTTTATTATTCAGTCACTAAAGCCGGGTGAAGTGTTGGATTTGAACTCGGAGCGTCCGGCGGATACCCACTCTGATACCGCGTCACCGGCTCCGGAGAAATCCTTCAGTGACCGCAGTATTGAAGATATTGTGGAAGATATTATGGGTGTTCCGATGCCTGCACGAAGTGAACGTTTGCAGGAAATGCATGATGCGGCACTTAAATATTATGAGCTCCTGGATTCAGCTGAGGGTGCCGGTGAAGAAGAGAAAGCTGAGTTGAAAGAAAAACTGGATGAGTTGAGTGCTCCGTTCAGTGAAAATGTGGCCTATCACGCCTTTCTTGAAAGGAAACGTATCAAAGCCGGTCTTGGTGAGTCCGGACAAGCGGAATCGGAAGACGCTGAGAGCAGGGAGTAAGTGGTGAGACCAGTCAACCGGGGCCCTGTTCCAACCAAACCAGATGGCAGCCCAAAAAGATACACAGAGTATGGGAATGCCCGCAAGGACTTAATTCAGCGTTTAGGCGAGTTCTGCTCGTACTGTGAGATGGAGTTAGATACTTCTCTGGCAGTAGAGCATATACAGCCCAAAGAGCACCACCCGCTTCTTGAGCTTGAATGGCATAATTTTCTGCTTGCCTGTACGAATTGCAATTCTACCAAAGGTCAGAAAAACCCTGTGCTAACGGAAATCTTCTGGCCACATCAGGATAATACCTTTGATGCCCTGATGTATGGTGAAGAGGGTGTGGTTAAGCCAGCTCCGCATTTATCACCTGCACAAAAAGTCATTGCGGCTGCAACGATTTCTCTGACGGGTCTTGCCAAGGTGACTGATCAGCAAACCGCTTCTGATCGACGTTGGCAGAATCGCAGGGAAGCCTGGAGTATTGCTCATGAATCAAAGCAGGATCTTGCTGAATGCGATTCGGAAGCGATGCGCAGGCAGATCATCCGAACAGTGAAGGCCAAAGGGTACTGGAGTATCTGGATGGCGGTATTTGCAGATGATACAGATATGCGCCGTCGTTTGATTCAAGCCTTACCCGGCACAGCTACAGACTGCTTTAATGACCAGGGTCAATCTTTGCCCCGTCCTGGTGGACAGCTTTAACGCCCCTCAGTAATCTGGTCCAGTTTTCCCATTCATACCGCCAGGCTCTTCAGTGGCCTGGCTGCGTGTCAATCCCCATGTTTATAGGAAGTCATCTCGATGGATAATGGTGAGAAGAAAATATCCAGCCTGTTCGATGGACGAACCATTTTTAATATTCCGGAGTATCAGCGGGCCTATGCTTGGGGGGAGCAGCAGCTCTCTGATTTTATCGAAGATATCAATAATCAGAAGCTGGATCGCAGCTATTTTCTGGGCACAGTGCTTTTTCAGGAGCAGGGGCTGGAAGCTAATTATGAGCTGATTGATATAGTGGATGGCCAGCAGCGACTGACGACCATCATTATGTTTATGGCGGTGCTGATGCAGCGATTGTACGCTTTAGCTGAGACTAATGAAGAGCAAGAGGATATTGATC
>CBDHDM010000131.1:0-10922 GCA_965261315.1 Endozoicomonas sp.
TGACATCAGGTATTGACGCTACTCAATGAGCTATCAGGTTCTTGCACGCAAATGGCGACCCCGTTCTTTTAAAGAACTGGTAGGGCAGTCTCATGTTCTTCAGGCGCTGGTTAACGCTCTGGATCAGGATCGTCTTCATCATGCCTACCTGTTTACCGGTACGCGTGGTGTTGGTAAGACTACGATTGCCCGTATTTTTGCCAAATGTCTGAACTGTGAGCAGGGCGTCAGTTCTACGCCCTGTGGCCAGTGTTCGGCCTGTAAAGAAATCGATGAAGGCCGGTTTGTTGATCTGATTGAAGTGGATGCTGCCTCCAGAACCAGGGTAGAGGACACCCGGGAGCTGCTGGATAATGTTCAGTATGCGCCGACCCGTGGTCGTTATAAGGTGTACCTGATTGACGAGGTGCACATGCTCTCTGCTCACAGTTTTAATGCGCTGCTGAAAACACTGGAAGAGCCACCTCCCCATGTAAAATTCCTGTTGGCAACCACTGATCCGCAAAAACTGCCGGTCACCATCCTTTCGCGCTGCCTGCAGTTCAGTCTTAAGAATATGACGCCGGAGCGTATTGTTGGTCATCTGGAGAATATCCTCGGTCAGGAGCATATCCCGAATGATATTGCTGCGCTCTGGCAATTGGCCCGTGCTGCAGATGGCAGTATGAGGGATGCCCTGAGTCTGACGGATCAGGCCATTGCTTTTGGTAATGGCCGGGTTAGTGAAGCGGAGGTTGGTGCCATGCTGGGCACTATCGACCAGGGGCAGGTAATGAAGATGGTTGTGGCGCTGTCCACTGCCAATGCCGCTCAGATTTTGGGTTCTGTCTCGTCACTGGCCGAACACTCGCCGGATTATCTGGCGGTGCTGGATGACATGCTCTCCCTGTTGCACCGGGTAGCCATTGCTCAAGCCGTTCCTGATGCTGTTGATAACAGTCAGGGAGACCGTGAGCAGGTTGTCGAGCTGGCAGCATCAATGACGGCAGAGGATGTTCAGCTTTATTACCAGATTGGCCTGGTAGGAAAGAAAGACTTGCCGTTGGCACCGGATCCCCGCAGCGGTTTTGAAATGGCCTTGTTGCGCATGCTGGCCTTCAGGCCTGATGGTGCCCCGGCTGCGGCCAGACCACTCAATATTACAGGTGCGTCAAGTTCTGGCACTGTTTCAGCTTTGCCAGCAGGTAGCTCTTCTTCAGCGGAGGGCTCTTCATCAGCTAAAGGCTCTTCATCAGCTAAAGGCTCAGCATCTCATAACAGTGCTTCCGATGAAGAAGGCGCTTCTGATCCGGAGCCTGAGCCTGTTGCTGAACCACCAGAAGTTTCGGTGATGGCTCAGGAAACGTCTGCATCAGATGATCTTTCTGCCCAGCGTCGTGTGCAGAAGGACTCATTCGAGCCTCCTGCCATTGTTGAAGAGCGACAAGAGGCATTACTGTCAGAGCCCGTTACCGAGCCTGTCGTCGTAACTGCGGATGTCCCTCCCGTTGAGGAAGAGGTTCCACTGTCGGTTTATGACCAGGCTCCCTATGAAGCACCTGTTTATGAACATCATGGCAATAACACCGGTCCCTCATTTGATGATATGCAGGAGCACTGGTCTTCCGGGGCGGGCTCTCAGGAAGAAGTGGACACTCCAGCTGTGTATCACGCGGATGCCATGGTTGGTGAACCTCCGAGCTTGCCAGCTGCTGAGTCCCAGGTTGTCGTATCTGATGCGCCTGTCAGGGCTGTTGTTGAATTGCCCGCAAAAGAGGACAGGGTGCATTTTGAGCAGCTGGATGAGCTGAGTTGGGTTCAGGTTTTTCGTGGCCTTCCCCTGGGTGGGGTGACGGGAACCATTGGCTCTCATTGTGAGTTTGCTGGCAGTGAGCAGGGCGGTATCAGTCTGCGCCTGGATGAAGAGCGCAGCACCCTGTACAACGATACCCATCGACAGCGTATGGAAAAGGCGCTGTGTGATTATTTTGAACAGTCCGTTAAACTGTCAATTGACACTGGTCGTATTGTTAATGAAACTCCTGCAGCCTGGCGGGAGCGGAAAATCGCTGAACGCCTTCAGGAGGCCAGAGAGAGTATTTATTCAGATACCAGGGTGAAGGGTCTTGTCGAGACGTTTTCTGCCACGGTACTGGATGACTCGATTCAGCCAGTGGGTAATATCATCAAGTAAAAGCCTGGGAGGGTTGTCAGCGAATGTTGATGGCTTTCCTTCGGTGTTTTTTGTGCAGAGGTCAATATGTTTAAAGGTGGCATGGGCAATCTGATGAAGCAGGCCCAGAAAATGCAGGACGAGATGCAGAAGCTCCAGGAAGAGCTGGCCAATGCAGAAGTTACCGGTGAAGCAGGTGCCGGGCTGGTTAGGGTCATCATGACCGGTCGTCATGATGTGAAGAAGGTTGAGATTGATCCAAGTCTTTTTGAAGAAGACAAGGAAATGCTGGAAGATCTTCTGGCGGCAGCTGTCAACGATGCGGTCCGCAAAGTTGAAGCTAATAGCAAGGAAAAAATGGGTGAGCTGACTTCAGGGCTTGGGCTGCCAGCAGGTATGAAGCTGCCATTTTAATCTCTTACTCCCGGCATCTTGGTTGATTTTTTTAATTATTGATTGATGTCGGGAAGCCTTATTTTTTGATTCAGGTTTACATTATGTTCAGCCCCATGATCAGGGAATTGATGGAGTCATTGCGCTGCCTGCCGGGCGTAGGGCCGCGCTCTGCTCAGCGAATGGCGTTGCATTTGCTGGAAAGGGATCGGGATGGGGCTGTGCGCTTGTCTGCAGCTCTCAAACAGGCTGCTGAAGGTGTCGGGCGCTGCCAGCACTGTCGGACACTGACTGAGGAGAAGGTTTGTCAGATCTGCGCTAATCCTGGTAGAGATGAAAAGCTTCTCTGTATTGTTGAGAACCCATCGGATGTGATGGCTTTTGAGCAGGCGGGTGGCTTTTCAGGGCGTTACTTTGTCCTGATGGGGCATTTGTCGCCTATTGATGGTATTGGTCCCGAAGATATTGGCATTGAGCAGATGCTGAAAACGGTGGCTGATAACCAGGTTGAAGAAGTTATTCTGGCAACTAATCCAACCGTAGAGGGGGAGGCTACTGCTCACTATATCGCGGAAGAACTGAAGTCTCTCGGAGTAACGACCACCCGGATTGCCCATGGTGTTCCCTTGGGGGGCGAGCTTGAGTTTGTCGATGGCGGTACCTTGGCTCACGCGCTTGCGGGGCGAAAAAAAGTAGAAGTGTAGTCGGAGTCTTTAAACAATGTCTCTACCTCCCTATTTTCTTGGATTGCCCATGTGGAGTAATCGGGATTGGCTGGGAGGTCTTTTCCCGCAGAATGCTTCCAGTAAAAGCTTTCTGCATCATTACAGTTCGGCCTTCAATACGGTGGAAGGGAATACAACGTTTTATGCGTTGCCCAGTGAGACGGTCATAGCCAGCTGGAAGGCCCAGTTGAATCCCGGTTTTCGTTTCAGTTTCAAGCTGCCAAAAGATGTCACTCATCTCGGTCATTTATCCAGCAATGACTTGCTGCTACACAGGAAGAACTCGACCAAATCACGTAAAGGGTGTTTACACACCCTTTAACACTCTCCCAACACCCGCCGATTTAAATCACAAGACCCTCAAAGCAGACTTCACTGAGACTGCACAGAGCAATTAGAAATAGAAACAACAACAGGAAGAACCAAAAGAAGGGATAGTCTCAACTTAACCGACAGAAACTCTCAAAATATGCGGCGCGCTACAATGGGAAATGATTTTATTGGGAATAAAGGGGAAGGGTATTAGCCATGATGACAGGTAAAATGATCTGGTCGAGCGAGATCGATTGAATAGAGCTTTCTAGCCCTTATATAGCAAGGATTTTTATTGTTGGTCGATTGTGTAAGCCCCCAAGAAAGCCCCCAGATTATTTTGTATCTTTTTGTAACTGTCATGCAGTGACGATAACTGTTTTCTTATGGAGTTTATTTCTCTCTGAAGCATCATTTCAGCCAGGATGATGGAGTAGGGTGGGGGGGCTCGCTCATGAGCAGGGTGGGGGTATCCTCTGAGCTACCTTTAAACCTACATATAAACTAAAAGACTACTTTACTGACTGACGGATTTTTTTGTTTTAACTGTTTTTTCTTTTATCAGTGGAGTCGGATTGAATGTTATGGGGCCAAGGAGGGAAATTTCCTCCTTGCTTGATAATGGTCGAGTCGTTTAGTTGTCTGTAGTTGCTGTGTGATGACGTTTGATTGCGTTGTAAAGAGTAGCTCTGGTGACTCCATATTCTTCAGCCAGTGCTTTTTTATTCGCTCCCTGCTGTGATGCCCTTGCTACCATTTCTTGCTCCACAGCATCGTCTAATTTCGGCTTACTACCGATCAGAACACCTCTTGCCTTCGCTGCTTCAATACCTTCCCGCTGTCGTTCCCTGATCAGGTTGCGCTCAAACTCGGCAAAGGCTCCCATCATTTGCAGCATAAGTTTCTGCATCGGGTTGTCAGTGCCCGTAAATAACAGGTTCTCCTTGTGGAACTGAACATTGATTCCCTTGGCATTCAGCTGTTCAACCATGGTTTGAAGATCACCAAGATTCCTTGCCAGTCTGTCCAGCGAGTGAACATGCAAGGTGTCCCCTTTTCTAAGGTGCCTGAGACAATCATCAAGCCCTGGCCGTTTGGTATCTTTACCTGAACACTTGTCTCGAAATATTTCATCTAACTCAACATCAGCTAACTGACGTTCATCATTCTGGCTGCTACTGCTCACCCGGATATACCCGACGTTCTGCCCACTCATTCACTAACTATCCTGTGTCGTTTAGTGTCAAAGCGAGTCTAAGAGATAATTATACACTGTGTCAATATGATGAATAATAGACCACTTTGACACGATAGAATGCAGGCTTCAGAAAGGTGTTCGGACTGTATAGATGGGTATACTCATTTAAACGCGAAAGAGGTAATCCAGATCGACCCACCAATTCCTGTGCTGTCGCTTTACCTTGTCATGATAGAAATGCGTTTATGTGATATTTCTGGTGTCAGATACCTACTAAACAATCCACTTCTCTACTGTTAGCCTTCGCATCTTTAACTAGAAAAAATATGGAGACGTTTTGTGAATCCAAGCAGGAGGTTGAAAGGGCATCCTTTAGTGCTCTTGGTTATGCTACTGGGGGGAATAATGTCCGGTTGTAAGACTATAGAGTCATACATAGCCCCTATCGAGCGCAAGGTTGTAAGCAATGCTCTTTACTCATCTGAGTATCCCAATGGAGTTTTCAATGTTGATGAGTCGATAAAGTATGTCGGCATGTATAATGGGTCGGAAACTTTTCAATTTACCGGAACTCCAGGTAGCACCAGGCAGTGGGTCGATAATTATATTTTCGCCTCAGCTGATGAGGAAAAAATGCTTGATCGCGTTGTTGTGGTCAATTTCTGGAAAATAGCGACTGGAGGGTACTGGATACCAGGCTTTAACCCTCAAGAAAGTGTGGAGGTTGGCAAGTATATTCGTGATGACCAACGCTTTGATACAACCATTTATTATCACGGCATATCCCGGGAAGCGCAGTCTTCAATTCTACTTGAAGACGATTCATTCGTTCTCCCGTCCTGCATGGTTTTCAAAACATACCAGCGAGTTTACGGCGCTTCACGCTTCCCTAAGAATAAAGTCCATATTACTTATGGTGAACCTATCAATTGCAACGAAGCCCAAGAGCTGCTTATTGAACAACGAGCTTCAGACGAAACGAATACCTTTTTAAAGGGCTTTAACAAGCGAGCTGATGGATCGTTTGTATCTGTAAGCTACTGATCTCACAGGTGCTCAGAAATCCACCTGAGCACTCTGTCACTCGGCCACAGTGGTATTTTCGTCTGCTCTATCTCCAAAGCTTTCCAGGAAACGACTGGTAGTGGTAACAGGAACCAGCATTATTCGATTTTTTGGCAGATCCTCACCAATATACACACGAATGGTAACCGGCTGCACTACTGGCGCTACTATGGAGAGTTTCGGTTTTCTGGCAAGCCTCTGAACTCTCTTTCTTCGCTGTTTTCTTAATTCAGTTTCTCGCTCTTGCTCAAATTTTTCCTGACGCTCTCTCGCCTCTCTGGCCAGGATGCCTTTGGTTGTCCATCTCTCAGGGCAACACCTTTTCAAATATTTAATCTGGGCCTTTGTATTTCCACTGATCAACGCTTGCTCATAGAGTTCGTTTCTAAGTGGGCCGATTGATGCCAACAAATCCTCATGACCTTGGGTCATGGCATCCCTTAAGCTGCTATGCTGTTGCTGCTTTTTCATCAATGTTGAGTAGGAGATATTCAATTCTGACGCAATAGCTTTCTTGGTAAGTCCTTTCGACATGAGCTTTCTCGTTTTGCTCAATACTGGGCGAGTAATTTTGAATGGTGGGCGACCTATCTGCTTCATGGTGGTGGTATCCCCTTTTTTACAGGGAGGGTAACTGACTATGTTGCATAACTTCCAGCCATTCTTCCCCCTGCGGTATCTTCTCTTCTTGACAAAGCTTTCTGAGAATATAGAGGCATTATCAGAATCTTTTTAAGTGATGAATCTTTACCAACATAGATACCCAGCTTAACCGGTTGTATGGCAGATGTTTGCATAGTGAGCTTAGGTTTCCTCGCCACTCTCCGTAATCGACTGTTGTACAGCTTTTTCAGCGCTTCTTGTCGCTGTTTCTCTGCCATCTCTCGCTTTGCTCTTGGTGGAATGCCGTAGCGAACCCACTCATCCGGGCAATATCTGCTTAGAAAGGCTATTTGAGCGGTTGTATCGTGATTTCTTGCCCGAAGGAACAGTCCTTGCATACTCCACTTTGTAACAGGCCTTTCCGGGCGAGGATGACGCTTCATATAGTCCTCTCTTCCCATTGCCATAGCTTTCCGTAGATGTTCATTTTTCCGCTGCTTTTGCATCAGGGTTGAGTAAGAAATCTCCAGACCTGAAGCAACTTCCATCTTGCTTATCCCTTGTGCCATAAGCCTTCTGGCTTTACTCAATACTGAGAGAGTAATCTTGAATGGTGGTCTTCCTGTCTGTTTCATGCTGTTTCCCCTTTTTTTATAGGGTGTACAAACTGTATAAACTCCTGCCAATACAGCCCCTCAGACAGCATAGAGCAGCCTAAAACAGAGCCTTGGTACATTAAATTCCCAGTCGCTTAAACGCTGACTTCCCGCTGGTCAAACAGTAACGACTACACTGTCTGCAATACGCCGCTATCTATTGGAGTCCTAATGTCCGGCAGTATCCTGCAACATATCCCCAGCTTTACAGACGCATTTGACTATCAGGACAAAATAAAAGTCAGTCATACCTCGTACTATGCCTACCGGAACAACATTCGCTATTTTAATGACTGGTTGACCAAGCAAGGTTATAACGGTGACAATTTACCCATAAAACCGGAAATTATTCGAAAATACCTCTATTTTCTCACTCAACACCGTTACAAACTGAACACCATTAAACAACGGTTTTATTCTATTGGCTGGCTGCATACCGTTAATGATTTCAGTGATGAAACCAACCCCATCTATGATCCGAAACTCAGGCGCATCCATAGAAAAGTTTCCAAAGTACTGGCTGAAAATGGCATCAGTAACAAACCTCATCAGAAAGCTCCGCTAATGGCTGAGGATATCAGGAAAGTAGTACAGCAATGCACTGATACCCTGATGGGTAAAAGGGATAAGGCCCTGCTGTTAATTGACTTCTTTTCGGCGCTGAGACGCTCTGAAGTGGTTGCCCTCACCACAGACAATATTCAGATATTCCCTGACAAACGTATGGCCCTGATCACCATTGAGAAATCAAAAGGTGATCAGCATGCTAAAGGACAGACAGTCGATGTGGTGTTTGCCGATAATCCCAGGTACTGCCCGATCAAGGCTTACCAGGAGTGGATTGGAGCAGCTGGTATCCGTCAGGGAATTATCTTCCGGCGTATCCGTGGAAACTCATCAGTGCAGCCTGAAGCTCTGAAAGCCCCGTCCGTAAATCTTATTGTGAAGCGATATGCAGAACTGGCCGGTTACGATCCGGCTGATTTTGCTGGTCATTCATTACGACGGGGGATGCTGAAAACGGCGGTTGTGAAGGGGCGTCCGATTCAGGATATCAAGGAGCATGCCCGGCATGTGGATATGGCCACCACCGAGCATTACATTGGTCACACGGTTTCCAAAAAACCTGTCACTAGAGGGATGCTGTAGTTGTATGTTATTTCCTGCGGAACCATTGAATGAACCTTTTGCTATAGCGTTTCCATCTGGGCTCAGCTTGCTGTTTCTGGCTGCTATCTTCTTCGTCCCCCCGATCAATAAACTGGCACCGAAAAATGGGCAGATCGATATAGTCCTCCTTGAAACGTGATTGATCTGGAGTGAGATAGGGCTTTAGGTCTTCCAGTGTTTTTTTACGTGCTGTCATTGGCTCAGTGTGTACCTTCAGTCAGTTTGAGTAGATGCTTTACAGCCTGATTTATTGTCATGCCCTGACTCTCTGCGTAGAATTTCAAGTCGGTCACCGTTGACACTTCCAGCTGCAATGTTTTCTTGCGTTCCCTGCCATCAGCTGAGCCTCTGGCATACATTTTCTGCCGAACATTTGCCTGTAGTCGTTTCCAGCCTGCTTCTGACAACCAGTCTTTCCGCCATTGCTCTAACTGATCTGTGTCGTTTTCTCCTGTTAAGCAAATATCGTTGAGGGCATTCACCGCCTCAATATCCTTCTCCGGGTCTTCAAGCCATTCAGCCAGCTTGCGATTATGTACCCAGTTTTGAATGCACCCGTAATAGTGCGTTTGCTTCTCTTGGGTAATACCCAGAGAAGGGCGACCTGCTTTTTTGCTGCTGCCTGTCATTTGTCCTGTACTCCATCATGTCACGGCATGACGATAATATATATAGTCAGGGCGTGACGCAATATGTCCATGAAATACAGACAGACCGGAAAGATAAAGTTTTACTTTACCCGCTTTGCTTTTTCCTGATTATGAAGGAGGCGAGAAATCATTCTCAGATGCAAGCCCTTTTGCCCAACTACGATCGGATAATTTTTCTTCCGTTGTCTGATTCTTACGGAAAGATGCAGAAGATTTCTGTTGTTCCCTTTTGAAATCAATTACCTCATTGAATATCGCCTGCTGAACATAGTTATGCTCCCAGCCGAACTTGCTCATGAGTTTCTGAAGGGTCTCATTTGGCTTGCCCTTCAATCGATTGATTATGATTTCCCTTTCATGAACAGGGAGTTCCCTAAGTGCATCTACTCCCTTCTGAGAAGACGCTGATTTGGGTGTTTCTATCTTGTCTGAACAAAACTCCTGGCCCATTTTTACAGCCCTCAAGACAGTGGCTCTGGTAGCATTAAGAGTGGATTTAGCCAATTTTTTAACTGGCCGGGAGCCTTCTTTGAATTTCTCTATCGCAAGCCAATACAGGTTGCTGCATTGACTGTTATCGTCTCTGGTTTGTTTGGTTGCAGTGATATAGGCTCTATCCTTTAACTCTCGCAGACTGCGTTTAACCGCCGATACTGAATAGCCAATATCAGATGCAATAGTGTTTATTGAGGGAAAGCACGTTCCAGTAGCTGCATTAACTCTGTTTGCCAGTGCAATAGCAACGCCTTTGGTAACGCCTTTTAATTCAATGCAGTTGATCACAGCATTCAGATAAATATTAGCCATGCTGGATAGCTCCTTTGAGTATTGAGCTATCAGAAGAAACTCTACTGTCGGGACTGGAGGCTGAGTTGTCAGGGTTGGCGTGACCGGCCTCAAAGTATACCGGCGCATCCGAAGATGCCCCCAACAGCCCAGCCATAAAACGGAAGGGCTCACCAAATCCAGCTAAACTAAAACCGAGTGGCTTGGCTGTCTTTGGATTGGGCTCTGGGGTGGCGGGTCGCTCTATTTCCTTGCTCATACAGCCCCCTCCAACGCATTGTTTTCATATTCACTTCTTCTCTGTATCAGTTCTGTAACCAGTCCTTTTAGTTGCTCCTGTGTTTTACCATTGATCAATGCTCCTGTTACCTGCTGTACCTCATCAGCTATCCATGCAACTGAGCGTGCTCCAATAGTAATCGGTGGAGGGAACATGCCCTGATTGATACGGGCATAAATTGAACTGCGTCGATAACCGGTTAACTGCTCAACTTCCGGGCGACGAATAAGGCGTGTATAGGCCATGCATAGCTCCTGTTGGATGCGTTAATACATGGCCTTTGTATAACAGCAATCTCTAAATGCTGTATGCTGTGTTCAAACATTTGTGGTTGAGTTCAAACATTAGTGGTTCCAGTTCAAATATTCATGAGCTGGTTTCAAATGGTCGTATTTCTACAGCTTCTGAAATAATTTTATTTGCATTTGATGTAACTGAACCAACTCTATTCATCAAAACCCTAAGCCCACTAGCTGAAATACTGCCATCTGCTTTTATGAGCTGGTATTGCTCATAACCGGGAACAAGCTGACCTGCTTTCTCATGAAGATAAAGCAGTTTGGTTAGTGCGTTGATTATTTCGAGATAGGTCAAATCATTATGATGTTTGATTTCATTTAATCCAGGTAATGCGTAACCATGTGTTTCTGCGAAAGCTTTAAGGTCATTACTTCTGATCTTGCCTTTCTCTACCTCAAGCTCAAGTTCGTCTCTTGGGTCTATCATGAGTTGCCAGTTCCGCTGGATATAATCAAAGCTCCCTAAAAGGTGTCTGTAGGTAACTGTTAGGGATTTTTTGGAGTAGTCCTCAAGATTTTCCAGTGCTTCATTAATTCCAGAGAATTCATAAGGGTCTCGACCACAGAGAAGCATTGAGCCTTCATATACTGATAGCTCATCTTTCTGTAACCATTCCTGTAGCCTAAGCTGAC
>CBDHDM010000132.1:0-12058 GCA_965261315.1 Endozoicomonas sp.
TGAAATTCCAACCTCCGAGCAAGCCATGACCAAGTGTAGTCCAGAGTTCCTTTCACTCGCTGATGACTGTCTTCAGCAATTTGCACAAATAGACAATGATGACCTGTCTTCTGTCCTTTCCTCAGATGATCTCAGTGCGTTCCAAGCCCATTACCCAAACTCCAGAAGTCGTGATTTCCCTCCAGTCAAGACGTTAACGCTCTTCATGCGACAAGTCGCCAGTGATACCAAGTCATGTCGGCATGCCTTGATTGATGAAGCCAGGGATCAGGCTGCCATGGATAGAAAACCATACAATACTCATACCAGTGCCTACTGTAAGGCTCCCAAGCGATTAACTGAGCCATCCATTAAGGCACTGATGTGTCAATCAGGCATTAAACTTGATAAAGCCAGCCCAGACTCCTGGCTATGGCACCACCGACGTGTTCTGCTCACTGATGGATCAACCCTTCTGATGCCAGATACAGCTGAAAACCAAAAGGTTTATCCTCAGCTGAAATCCCAAAAAAAGGGTGCGGATTTCCCATACTAAGAATCCTTGTTTTGATGAGGTTACGACAATGCTTGATGCTGAAACTTATCCAAGAACTGAAATTATTGCTCTGTACCTCAAGCGCTGGAATGTAGAACTTGATTTTGATGCAATACAGGAGACCCTTGTTTCGTTTCATCAAACATTACTGATGGCACCAGTTGATTCATTGGAAAGAAAGGTCAACAGTATGCTGAAAATTATTAGTCAGCACATTGTAGCCAATCGTCCGGGAAGATCAGAACCACGAGCGGTAAAGAGACGACCAAAGCCACATCAGAGGTTACAGCACTCAAAATCACAAGCCCGGAGGCTCAATAAATACAAGGGGTAGGGCCTTAAGTCAGTGCCATTGGGAAATAGACTCGTATGAAAGCCGAGTCATAGCAGGCCAGAAAAGGCCTGCGTATTAAGAAGTTGCAGCAATATTAAAACAGCCGATTCAACCCATCCAGAGCCGCAACACGATAAGCTTCAGCCATAGTTGGATAGTTAAAGGTGGTATTCAGGAAGTATCGGAGCGAATTGGCCTTACCCTCCTGACGCATAACCGCCTGACCGATATGTACAATCTCAGAAGCCTGGTCGCCAAAACAGTGAATACCCAACACTTCCAGTGTATCCCGATGAAACAGGATTTTCAGCATCCCGACCACCTCACCGGTAATCTGGGCCCTCGCCAGTCTGGAGAAAAATGCTTTACCCACTTCGTAAGGAACAGCCTCTGCGGTCAGCTCTTCTTCTGTTCGACCAAGGGAACTGATTTCCGGAATGGTATAGATACCCGTAGGTACTTCATTCACAAAATGCCAGTCTTCACTGTTACAGAGGTGTGCAGCAGCAGAGCGCCCCTGGTCATAAGCAGCACTGGCAAGACTGGGCCAGCCAATCACATCGCCGGCAGCATAAATATGGGGTAATGTTGTCTGATAGTTTTCATTAACACTTAACTGTCCACGCCCATCGGGTTTAAGGCCAATCATCTCAAGTCCCATAGCCTGAGTATTACCTGCCCGGCCATTAGCCCAGAGCAGCATATCCGCCTTAAGCTTCTTACCGGATTTAAGGTGCATAACCACCCCATCATCCAAAGTCTCAAGCTTTTGAAACTCTTCATTATGACGAATAATGACATTCATCTTACGAAGCTGATAACCGAGTGCATCAGAAATTTCCTTATCAAGGAATGACAACAGGCGCTCTCGGGTGTCAATCAGATCCACCAGCACCCCAAGACCCGAGAAAATAGAGGCATATTCAGAACCTATAACCCCCGCTCCATAGATAATCATCCGTCTTGGAGTGGACGACAGACCAAGAATGGTATCGCTATCAAAAACTCTTGGATGATGAAAATTCACACCCGGTGGATGGTAGGGACGAGAACCCGTAGCAATCAGAAAATTGGAACCAAAGAGGCGCTCGGTATTCCCGCTGGACTCAGTTACCTCCAAAGTGTGCTCATCGATAAAAGCACCGCGTCCAAAGTACAAGTCGATACGATTTCTGGCATAGTACATGGTACGGGACTGTACCTGCTTCTGAATCACTGATTCAGCCCTTTTCAGTACCTTGGGGAAGCTGAACCAGCGAGGGTCACCAATCTCACGGAACATGGAGTTGGTATTGAAATCCATGATCTGTTTGACCGAGTGGCGCAGTGCTTTGGATGGAATAGTGCCTAAATGGGTACAGCTGCCACCAACAAAGTTAAACTGCTCAACGACGGCCACCTTTTTACCCAGTTTGACGGCATTCATCGCCGCCCCTTCACCCGCTGGTCCCGACCCCAGGATCACCAAATCGTATTTACTGACACCCATCTATTCGATTCCCCCGGCTCAAACACATTTATCTGTTTATTCTTGTTGGCAGCTTGAATCTACAATCAGCCAAAAGGCATCACATCAGAAGCAAGCATAGCTCCTGATGTCGGCACACCCGGCTAAAACAAGCCAAATGACCGGAAATCACACTTTTTTCCTGGCCTCAGCAGCAGTGGCATCATAAAACAAGTCGTCATTCATTTCTGAAAGAGGGTCTGTTTTATCGCCACCACCACAAATTACGCAGCTATCTTTCAGACCAAGACTGCTGAGACCACCGCAAGAGCCTTTAATCGGTTTATTGGCAAAAATTACACCCACTGCCATGGCGGCAATAAGCACCAGAAAAGTACAAAATGTAATCAGCATAATAATCATGACTGATTCCTCCATTATTTACCATAAAATACCGCTATTTCAGGCGATACCTGCAGTTAAAGCCGTATTTTACGCTCATGGCTGCTTGACCAGATAAGGCTTGAAAGCCTCACTGGTTACAGTTTCAAATCCTTCATCCGCATAATAGGCAAAACGGGCAGCAATACCCAGTCGATTCGCCAGCTCCAGCCCTTTTTCATCACCCAGCACCATAAACATGGTCGCCAGAGCGTCGGCTCGCGCTGATGTATCGGCAATAACCGCCACTTCTGCCACCCGCTTGGCTTCAGGCCAGCCGGTTACCGGGTTAATTGTGTGGGAGTAGCGCTTGCCATCTACCTCAAAAAAGTTCAGGTAATCACCGGAAGTTGCCAGGGCCTTATCCAATGGCTCAACAAGCGCTGAAATCCCATTTTTACCCATTTCAGGACCAATAACCGCCAACCTCCAGGGCTTACCATTTGGCTTAACACCCTGAACAGCGACCTCTCCACCGACCTCTACAATAAAGTCCTCAATACCCTGATCCCTGATGGCTGCAGCTGCCTGATCAACTCCATAGCCCTTTGCTATAGAGCTCAGATCAACAAACAGTTCTTTTTCGCGGGTGAGTGTAGAGTCCTCTGTGTCAGCTTTCAGACTCTGATAACCAACCTTGGTCCTGGCCTCATTAATAGCCATTTCATCGGGAATATGACCCGGGTACTGACTCTCAATCCATTTTACAAATTCTGAAGCATTTGCCAGTTCATGGGAGTCCTCATCACCCGGGCTCTCCTTGACCGCTGCCCACTGTGTTGGACCAAACCCCCAGAGATTGACCAGTGGGCCAACAGTGATATCGTAAGCCCCATCAGACATATCAGAAATCACCTGAGCATCCTGAACGAGCTGAACAATGTCCCGCGATATTTTGAACGGTTCCCCTACAGGAAAGCGGTTAAACTGCATCAGTTCAGAGTCAGGTTTATAGGTAGACATTCTCTGATCCACATCAACCAGCGCATCGTGTACAACCTTCGAAACGTCCTTCACCGGGTGACTGAAAAGGTTTGCTACATAGCTGACGTTATAGGTCGTTCCCATGATCTGCCCCTGGAAGCTATAAAGCCTGGGCCGCGTACTCAACACCAGAAATACCGCCAATAACAGAATAATGGCTGGCAACAGTGATCGCTTCAGAGATCGGGAAAGCAAGTGAAACTCCTGAAAGTGGCTCAAAACTGCATGGGTCAACATCAGGCAGGTCCATCAAAATAATACCAGTCTGAATGGCCTCTGAGGGATAGTGACCTGTGTCAACAGTCTACGAAAATGCTCTATGAAAGCTCGCCGTGAAAGCTTTCTGCTAAAACTTTGGCCGGATTCTAGCACCAGCTCAGGGGATAATCATCAGGGATTAAACGGAAACTATTCAGGCAGTTACCCAGAGAATAATTGCATCATCCTCACTGGTTGAAACCAGGGCATGCCCCATCTGTGCATCGTAGTAAGCACTATCCCCTTCAAACAGTTCTACTGGCTGATAATACTCGGTATAGAGTTCAAGACTGCCATGCAAAACCAGTAAGAACTCCTCGCCATCATGACGAACCCACTCACGATACTCATCAAACGACCGGGCTCTGACAGTGGTTCGGTAGGGAATCATTTTCTTGTCAGAGAGCTCAGTGGCAAGCAGTTCATGTTCATAGGTGCTGGTGGGGTGAAGCCGCCCTTCCCCCTGACGGGTAATATCCCTGCGACCACCTGCAGATACGTTTTCTTCACCGGTGAGAACAGCTGGGGAATATCAATACCCAATCCATTGACCAGCTTTGTCACCGCCGCAAAGGTTGGCGATATCTGTTCATTTTCAATCTTTGACAGAGTCGATCTGGCCAGACCAGTTCTCTGACTCGCCTCTTCAAGCGTTAACTGTTGACTAAGGCGAATCTCCCGAACCCGTTTACCCAGTTCCAAAGGCGCCACGGAAGCTTCTGGCTGACTTATACCTTCCGAGTTAACCCCGACTCGCCGGGTTATTACCACAGCAGGCTTACTTTGCTGCTCCTGCTTAAGAAACTCCATTGATTCTGGCATTTACCCCCCTTTAATCCCAATTCCTTTGGATATAGCCTGCCATCAATTGGACCATAATACAGGTAAATCAATAAAAAACCCTTATATGAGAACTTGTTTCCTATTGGAAACTTTTTTATTGATGTAAAAGAGAGGTATTGTTACGCTTTCATATAAGTAAAGAGGAAACTCATCGGTAAAAACCATTAAAAGCATATGGATTTCTGGATTTCTCTCTACTTTTTACTAATCGATCGTTTGGTTAGTTTCCTATTGAAAAATAACAAATAAATAGCCTCAAAGCAGATATCAATTGATGGAGTCATGGCGATGGGCTTAAGTATCCTTGATTTGTTCAAGATAGGCGTTGGGCCTTCCTCATCCCATACGGTTGGACCGATGGTAGCTGCCAACCGCTTTCTTGAAACCCTTAAACAGCAGGGACATCTCAAGAATACCCATCAGGTTCGTGTAGAACTTTATGGCTCTCTAGCCATGACCGGAGGGGGGCACGCCACAGACACTGCCATAATGCTGGGATTAATAGGTGAAAAGCCCGACCAGCTGGATCCTGACCTGGCTCCCAGCCTCACCGATTCCATCCGTAAAACAGGCCAATTGAACCTCTCCGGTGATCACCTGATCACTTTCATCGAAAACCAGCACCTGCATTTCCTCCATGGCCACTCTCTACCCAAGCATCCAAATGGCATGACACTGAGAGCCTTTGACGAGGCTGGACTGGAACTTTTCCATGACAATTACTACTCAGTCGGTGGCGGTTTTGTCCTCAATGAACAAGAAACAGAACAGACATCTGCAAAAAATGTAATTCAAGTCCCATACCCCTTCAATAATGCCCAGGATCTTCTGGATATTGGGGATAGCTCTGGGCTGACTATCGCTGAAATTGTTCTTGAAAATGAAAACTACCTGGGTAGAACTGACAACATTCAGCGCGATCTGTTAAACATCTGGAAAGTAATGGATAGCTGCATTGAACGAGGATGTGAACAAACCGGCCTGCTTCCGGGCGGATTGAACGTCAGACGTCGTGCTTATCAACTGCATCAAGAGCTACTGAATCGCCCTGAAGACCAGAAAGACCATCTTGAAGTCATGGATTGGGTCAACCTTTTCGCCATCGCCGTCAACGAGGAAAACGCCGTTGGTGGTCGCGTCGTAACAGCACCCACCAATGGTGCTGCCGGCGTCATTCCTGCGGTACTTGCCTATTACCACCATTTTGTAAATGGCAGCAATGACGAGGGTATCTGCACATTTCTATCCACAGCATCGGCCATTGGCATGCTGTATAAAAAGAATGCTTCTATCTCCGCTGCAGAGGTCGGATGCCAGGGAGAAATTGGCGTTGCCTGCTCCATGGCTGCTGGAGCACTCTGCGCAGTAATGGGTGGAAATAACCGACAGATCGAAAATGCCGCAGAAATTGGTATGGAGCATAACCTGGGGCTGACCTGCGATTCTTCCTATCGCTGGCCTGGTGCAGGTTCCCTGTATTGAACGAAATACCATGGGTGCAGTGAAAGCCATTAATGCCGCCCGGCTGGCACTAAAAGGCGATGGTCAACATCGTGTGTCTCTTGATGATGTTATTGAAACCATGCGCCAGACAGGTCTGGATATGCAGGATAAATACAAAGAGACTGCCACCGGAGGGCTGGCAGTCAATGTCGTAATGTGTTGAGGCACGACGCCTGCAAGAACAATTGAAACAAGAAAACAGAAAAAACAACATTTGTCTTTTATTCCAACCACTGACAACCGATTTAAAAACTAATCAGTGAGTCATAAAACGACTTTTATCAAACCAACGTAAGAGTTAAAACAGGACAACAACATGGCTGTTGAATACACTTCTGCCACTCTGCCACCACTGGCAGAGCTGGAAAATAACGATGCATTTACCCATCGTCATATTGGTTCCGACCAACAGGAACAACAGGCCATGCTGGAGAGTCTTGGGCTCAGCTCACTGGCCGAACTGATTGGGGAAACAGTGCCTGGCAGTATTCGGCTTAATAGAGAGCTGGAACTGCCTGTCGGGAAAACCGAGCAGCAAGCGCTCTCACAACTGCACGCTCTGGCAAAACAAAACACGGTCAATAAAACCTACATTGGCATGGGCTATTACAACACTGAAGTACCCAATGTTATTCTTCGCAATCTGCTGGAAAACCCCGGCTGGTATACTGCCTATACCCCCTACCAACCGGAAATTTCTCAGGGCAGACTGGAAATGCTGCTCAATTTCCAACAGATGGTCATGGATCTTACCGGCATGGACGTTGCCAATGCCTCTCTACTTGATGAAGCCACGGCTGCTGCAGAAGCCATGACATTGTGTTTGAGAAGCGTCGGACGCAATAAAGCAGCCTGCCAGACTTATTTTGTCGCTGATGACGTACACCCTCAAACAATTGATGTGATCAAAACCCGCGCACAGTGGCTGGGTATCAAAATCATCGTAGGTAACCCTCATACCGAGCTGGGCAACCATGATGTATTTGGTGCGCAGCTTCAGTACCCGGGTACTTATGGGAATATCACCAACATTGGCAGCATTGTTGAAATGGCCAAACAACAAGGTGCCATGGTATCGGTGGCCAGCGACCTGCTGGCGCTTACTCTGCTCAAATCTCCCGGAGCGCTCGGGGCGGATATCGTGCTGGGCAAACAGTCAGCGTTTTGGTGTGCCAATGGGCTTTGGCGGCCCCCATGCTGCATTTTTTGCCACCACCGGAAAACTTAAGCGTTCTATACCTGGTCGTATTATCGGCGTTTCCAAAGACAGACGTGGTAACCCGGCATTACGCATGGCCATGCAAACCCGTGAGCAGCATATTCGAAGAGAAAAAGCCACTTCAAATATCTGTACCGCACAGGCCTTGCTGGCAAATATGGCCGCAGCCTACGCTATTTATCATGGTTCTAAAGGATTAATGTGCATTGCGGAACGAGTGCATCGCCTCACCCGTATCCTCCATCACGGACTGACGGAAATGGGCTTCCAGTGTAATGACACTTTTTTTGACACCCTGACCTTCAAAGTAGGCAGTAATCAGGAAACCATCCTTCAACGAGCCTTGAAACATGGCTGTAATCTTCGCCAGATTGGTTCTGATCGTCTGGGTGTGAGCCTTGATGAAACCACTCGTTCTGAAGACCTGATTAACCTGTTCAATATCTTTATGGGTGAAGGAAAAGAGCTGAACATTGCGTCTATTGATCGACAGATTTCTGCTAATAACAGTCAGCGGTCTCATACCCAGAAAGCCATCGGCCTGGCTCAGGAACACCGCCGTTCAGACACTATTCTGAAACATCCGGTTTTCAACAGCTACCACTCAGAAACCGACATGATGCGTTATCTGAAACAGCTGGAGAATAAAGACTACTCGCTTGTTCATGGCATGATTCCCCTGGGCTCATGCACTATGAAACTCAATGCCGCCGCTGAAATGCTGCCTGTCTCCTGGCCGGAGTTCTCCAATATCCACCCCTTCACGCCAAAAGATCAGGTACCCGGCTATCTGGCCATGATCCAGCAACTTGAAGATGCTCTGGTAGAAATAACCGGCTATGACGCTATCTCAATGCAGCCCAACTCTGGAGCCCAGGGAGAATATGCAGGACTTCTGGCTATCCGTAACTATCAAAAAGCCAACCAGCAGGAACACCGCGACGTTTGCCTGATTCCTTCTTCCGCCCATGGCACCAATCCGGCTTCTGCTGCAATGCTGGGTATGAAGATTGTGATTGTGGCCTGCGATAACAAGGGCAACGTTGATGTCGATGACCTTAAAACAAAAGCGGAAGCATACAGTGAGCGACTATCAACCCTGATGGTCACCTACCCGTCAACTCATGGCGTTTACGAAGAAGAGATCCGTACCATCTGCCAGGTCATTCATGACAACGGTGGCCAGGTCTATATGGATGGTGCCAACATGAACGCACTGGTTGGCGTCTCCCGTCCTGGTGATATTGGCTCTGATGTTTCACACCTAAACCTTCATAAAACCTTTGCCATCCCCCACGGTGGTGGCGGTCCGGGAATGGGGCCTATTGGTGTCAAGAGCCATCTGACGCCTTACCTTCCAAATCACACGGTAAGTCCTATCGAAGGTCATAATGAAGGCATTGGTGCCGTTTCTGCGGCACCGTTCGGCAGCTCATCCATACTGCCTATCAGTTGGATGTACATCACCATGTTGGGTAATGTGGGACTGAGAAAGTCAACGGAACTGGCAATTCTTCACGCAAACTACATGGCTCAAAGACTGAAAGACCACTATAAAATCTTGTACCAGGGCAGGAATAACCACGTTGCCCATGAATGCATCATTGATATTCGCCCCCATCAAGGAATCCTGCGGTATTACTGAAGAGGATATTGCCAAACGTCTGATGGATTATGGTTTCCACGCTCCAACCATGTCTTTCCCGGTTGCCGGAACACTGATGATTGAACCAACTGAGTCTGAGTCCAAGGAAGAAATTGACCGGTTTATTGACGCTATGATCGCAATCAAGGATGAAGTCGACCAGGTTGCCAGTGGCCAGTGGCCTAAAGATAACAATCCCCTGGTCAATGCTCCCCATACAATGGCTGACCTTGCTGATGATAACTGGCACCGGTCCTATACCAGAAGCCTGGCAGCATTCCCATCATCCGCTTGCCAAAAGGCAAAATACTGGCCTGCTGTAAACCGGGTAGACAATGTTTATGGAGACCGGAATTTTATCTGCTCATGCCCGGATATCGAGAGTTATCAATAAATTACGAGTCAGTATATTCTTAAAAAATCAACATTAATAAAAGCCCTCTGTTTATTTACAAAACTGATATGGCAAGGATTTTCCGGACACTTTTTTACGCTGCCTTGGCAAGTTGTTGTTCATATTTGAACGGTGCCAGGTAGCCATTGCCAGCAATTCCCGATAAGTTGATTACCATCAATAATACCAAGGGTTAGAGGGGAAGTATCTATTCCTGTAATCGCAGACTTTTAGTAAGTTATTCAGCACGTACACAACCTTTGTCGTATTACTGTGCCTCCTTCAAATAAAAAAGCGCTTGCGGAAAAATTGATCACGCTGGTCTCAAAAGAGGCCGCAAAGATTCCGGACTTTCGACCAAAAAAACAACCATGAGAAAATCTCTCTGCATGATGCTGTCATGTGCGGCCTTGCCGTCATGCACCTGAAATATCCATCGTTGCTTAAGTTTGACCAGGACTGCCTGAATGATGCAGATAAGCTCCATAACCTGAAAGCCCTTTAGAGGCTGTTGCAAAAACCGTTTTTGGACAACCTTGATAGACTGGGAACCTCTCTCATGCAGCCATGGTGGCCCACATAAAAAGCCTATTGCAATCTGATGAAAAATTACTGCCCGTCAAAACGGCTTTAAATTGACACCAAAGGCGGTAAAAAAGTCGCAAAATCAGGCTTGAAGCAGCAGCGGCTACTACCCTGCTGAGATTGTATGCTAACAGGTGGAGGCTGAACTCCAGTTTAACGCCCGGTAGGCCACGACGACGGAAACGGTTGAGCCCCTGTACCGTTCTCAGATAGCCGAAAACCGGTTCCACCATCGCCTTTCGATGTTTAAATGCCTTTTTAGCTGCCGTAGGGTGTTGCATGGTTTCCCGTAGTGCGTCTTTGGCAATCTGCTCCGCCATATACCCTTGCGGCATCAGCCTTTGCATTTTTACCGGGTTGATAAAGAAGCACCAATGTCTGCTCACCAGCAGCAATTCCCGATGAATTCCGGAGCCTTACTACCACGCAACACGCAGAGGAAGCAATAAAAACTCACCCGCACAATTTATCGACTAAAATTGATCTTTACTAAATCATCGTCGTCGGATCAATTATGGGTACTGCCATACAGAAAAAAGTCAGGCAATTCATCATCAATGGCAAACCGGCTGATCTGCTTTTCTGCCTGCCTTTCTTTTTACTGCTTGTGCACCGGTTTTGCAGTGGGCAGTTCTGAAAGGGCAATCTGCTCCGCCATATACCCTTGCAATATTATGGGTGGGTGTATTGGCATCAGCCTTTGCATTTTTACCGGGTTGATAAAGAAGCACCAATGTCTGCTCACCAGGGCAGTAGTAAGTTAAGCATCATTTGTCGTATCATAACGAAAATGACTTTTATGGAACTTTTTGACTAAAAAGACAGTTGAATCCGTTTTTTTGGTTTGCCCGGCTTGCCACTCTCCGAATTTCGCCTACCTTACACACAACAGGCTGATATCACGATTATGGATCTATCGTTGTCGTGATGACGGTTTCATTGGCATAACCTCCATCCAGCAGTAATTCATCAGGACTTTGTCCGGTAGTGCGTCCGGACACAACACTGCCTGATCCAGCATCTCTCCAGCAGAATAACGGCCGTTTCGTTTCGTTGGTGGGATCAACGGCCACGGCGACCACCACCCGTTTCTCATTGGCCAGAACCGAAGGGGTATAACCAGGCGCATAACCTCGCCCCCGTTTCATTTTCTGAATAATGGCTTCAGGCTCTGTTGGGCTGACCATGGTGTTTTCAGCGGCTTTCTGGCTACGTTTTCTGCGCTTTTCCTTTTGGGAAAGCAGCGTCTCAAGAACCACTGTCTTGTGCACGACTACTGTCTGCTTTTCTTCATCCCCGGGCGCTTTCTCCGCTTGACGCCGAGCTTCTTCCAGAGCAGCCCTGGCCGCTTCTTCTTTCACCAGATTGTAATTCGAACAGGCCGCTTCAATGGTGGTGCCATCACCGGCCAGACAGTGGCCTGAAGAGCGGGTCTTTTTCAGTGCCAACCGGGCGAGATCCTCAAAAAAACCAAGACTCAGGGATTCGGCATGCATAATGATAAACCGGCCAATATTGGCATGATCCGGAAAAATGCCACCACTGACCCACATGCAGTCCAGATTGAGCCGGGCAAGTGCCTCCAGACCTCGCAATGAAGTAACGCCCTGCATGATGCCGTAAAGAATAAGCCCGACCATGTTGCGAGGCGCGTAGGGTGGGCGACCTGATTTGCCATAGCGTATTTCAAAATCCGACCAGTCCGGTTCGTTAAGGAAATCAGCAACAATGATGGGGGTTTTCTGACCAGCCTGTTCCAGGTGCTGTTGCAGATAGGTATGTCCAATCGTGATGTCTGATGGTTGCGGAGCAAGAAAGCGCCTTTGCTGGCCTATACCCTGATGGTTTACCGATCCTTTTTCTGGCATGT
>CBDHDM010000133.1:0-85956 GCA_965261315.1 Endozoicomonas sp.
GATCCATCAGAGGTACCACGAGGTCTTCGGCGACATCACTGATCTTGTAAAGATCAACACCAGTTTCAACACCCATGCGATCCAATACCGCTACAAACACTTCTAATGGTGTATTGCCTGCACCGGCACCCAGGCCTGCTACAGAACCATCAATTCGTGAGGCACCCGCTTCAATGGCTGCCAGAGAGTTGGCAATACCCATCGCCATATTGTGATGACCATGGAAGCCTATTTCTGTTTCCGGCTTCAGCTCTGCACGCAAGAGCCCCAGCTTTTCTGTCACTTCGTCCGGCAGCATATAACCGGCAGAGTCGGTGCAGTAGATACAGTTGGCACCGTAACTCTCCATCAACCGGGCCTGTTCCAGAATTTTCTCGGCACTGACCATGTGCGCCATCATCAGAAAGCCCACAGTATCCATGCCCATCTTGGCAGACATGCCAATATGCTGCTCAGACACATCCGCTTCAGTACAATGCGTTGCTACCCGTATGGTAGAAACACCCAGATCTTTTGCCATCCGCAAGTGATTCCAGAGTACCAATACCAGGCAACTGCAAAGCAGAGATTTTGGCATTTTTCATTTTGGGAATAACGGCATCCAGATATTCTTCGTCACTGTGGGCTGGAAAGCCATAGTTAACGGATGCGCCACCCAGTCCATCGCCGTGGGTGACTTCGATCAGGGGAATACCGGCCTCATCCATCGCAGTGGCAATATTCACCATTTCATCCAGAGAAATCTGATGCTGCTTGGCATGCATACCGTCCCGCAGACACATATCATGGAGGGTGACTTTTTTACCTTTCAGGTTCATTGCTTATTCTCCACGTGCCGGTAAAGTGATAGCGCCCTTCGCCGCTTCTTCAGCAAACATCTCAGCGGTTCTGAGGCCTGCAGCGGTCATGATGTCGAGGTTACCGGCATACTTGGGCAGAAAATCACCAAGACCTTCAACCTCCATGAAAACAGTAACCCGATTACCATCGAAAATTGGACCATTCACCAGTCGATAGCCCAGTACATACTTCTGAACCTCAGCCACCATGTCGTGAACCGACTGAGTGATCGCTCTCTGATCCGGCGCTTCTGTGGTCAGACAGTGGATGGTGTCACGCATGATCAGTGGTGGCTCAGCAGGGTTAATGATAATGATCGCCTTGCCCTTCTTGGCGCCACCGACCTTTTCAACGGCTCCGGACGTGGTTCGGGTAAATTCATCAATATTTTGTCGTGTACCAGGTCCTACGGAACGGGACGATACCGTGGCAACAATCTCACCGTACTCCACTTCCTGAACTCGAGAGACAGCCGCCACCATAGGGATGGTCGCCTGCCCACCACAGGTCACCATATTCACGTTGAGCTTCAACTCTTCCGTATGTTCTCTGAGATTCACAGGAGGCACACAGAAAGGACCGATAGCAGCAGGGGTCAAATCAATCATGATCACACCCAACTCGTTCAGCTTACGGCTGTTCTCTGCATGAACGTAGGCTGATGTCGCATCAAACGCGATGCGGATATCGTCCTTAATAACATGAGGAAGTACACCATCAACGCCTTCTGAGGAAGTCTTGATGCCCATTTCACGAGCACGCTTCAAACCTTCTGATTCAGGATCAATACCCACCATCCAGACCGGCTCGATCCATTCAGAGCGCTTCATTTTCATCAACAGGTCGGTACCAATATTGCCCGGCCCGATGATGATTGCCTTCAGTTTCTGACTCATCTTTTTATTCTCCAAATGTCACAGCGGCCTTGCCTAAACCTTCAATCTCCAGCTCCATCACATCACCTGGTTGAACAGGCTCAAGAGGTACAAGGGAGCCAGACAGAATTATTTCACCCGCCTTGAAAGGAATACCAAACTCACCAAGGGTATTGGCCAACCAGGCAACCGCCGTTAATGGGTCCCCCTGAACGGCTGCCCCAACACCTTCACTGATCAACTGACCATTTTTATAAACTTTCATCTGCGCGGCGGGCAGATCAATAGATCGTGGATCAACGGCCTCTTCGCCCAACACAAAAACACCACAGGAAGCGTTATCAGAAACCGTATCCTGTATCTTGATCTGCCAGTTATGAATACGGGAGTCTACAATTTCAAAACAGGGAAAAACCGACTCGGTTGCATCCAGTACATCCTGTTCAGTCACACCAGGGCCCACCAGATCCTTTTTCAGTTTAAAGGCAATTTCGCCCTCAGCTCTGGGCTGTATGAGTTTATTGTCTGAACAGGAAATGGTTTCCCCATTGTTGAACCACATCTGCTCGGTAATAAACCCAAAGTCTGGCTGGTGAACATTCAGCATGTCCTGAACCGCCTTGGACGTTACACCTATTTTTTTGCCAACGATCCGATCGCCAGCAGCAACCCGGCGTTCCACCATGTGAAGGGAAATGTGGTAGGCATCGTCAATAGAAATATCGCTCTCACGTTCCGTTAGCGGGGCAATGGTCTGGCCATTGGTTAAGGCCTCATAGAGTTCATCACCGTACTGCGCTCTTTTATCTTTATTCATTGTTTTATAAAATCCAGACATTGCCGGTTAAACCAGTCCTGATGTTCAACCATCACCCAGTGACCACACTTACTCAGCAGGGTAAAACGAATATTACTGCAGCCCTTCATCATGGTGTCGGCACCACGGGAAGGGCAAAACTTGTCATTAACGCCCCAGATACCGAAGATGGGACAGTTCAACTCATGAAGGCGGGAGGTCATGTTTGGCACCTGCATGGTTGACAGCACACAGGCAGGCTGTTCATGGACGACAGCAACTCGTTCATTCACCGTTTCATCGGTCACCTGTGACGCATCATAGAGCTGAAGACCCAACAGACGTTTCATTCCAGAGGCTTCTTTTAGTTCTCCAGAAGCAAATGCAGCCGCCATCTTCTGAATACCTTCCATCTCCTGGAAGTACTGTTCTTTTTCCATCAATCCGCCCGGGGCCATAAGAATCAGCTTTGTAACCAGTTCGGGATAGTCCAGCGTCAGTTTGATGGCAATGGCGCCACCCAGTGAGTTCCCCACCAGGGTGACAGAATCAATAGCCAGTTGATCAATCAAACCTTTGACGGCAGCAACAAAAAAATCGAGGGTGTATTCAGTCTCCGGTTTATCGCTCAAACCATAACCGGGAAGATCAGGAACGATGGCTCTCACACCGGCTTCTGCAAAAATCGGGTAGTTGCCCTTGAAATTGCTGTAACCACTGGCACCGGGTCCACTGCCATGCAGGAACAGTACAGCTTCTCCCTGACCGGCTTCGTGGTAGTGAAGTGACAGACCATCTTCCAATTGAACAAAATGCCCCTCTGGAATTGCACTCATTACCCGCTCTCCTTCTTGTTATTGTCAGGCATTTTTTCAATGGCAGGCAAGAGCAACATCGTCCAACAAGACTAATACAGCCCCAGACTCAGTGGGTAACATCGTAGACTTAATGAAAAAATAAAAGAACAAATGCCCATAGCTAATAAAAAGGGATGGTAGTAATGAGTAACCCTCTGGATTTTACCGGTAAAGTCGTTTTGGTCACCGGTGGTGGCAAAGGTGCTGGTAAAGGTATCAGTGAACGTTTCTTACAGCAGGGTGCCCATGTCGTAATCTGTGGACGTCAGGAGCCGGATAACCTGCCTTCTGCAATTAGCCCACAGGGAAATCAAAATACGGCCGCCTTCTTTCCCTGTGATGTCCGGGATCTGGAGCAGATCGATCAACTGATTGGCAACACCATCAAAACGTTTGGTCGTCTGGATGTTCTGGTCAACAATGCCGGTGGCGCTCCCAATACCGATGCAGCCACCGTATCACCCCGTTTTTCTGAATCCATCATTCGCCTGAACCTGATCGCACCGCTGAATCTGTGCCAGAAAGCCAATGCCGTCATGCAGGAACAGGCTGAAGGCGGGGTGATTATCAATATCTGCAGCGTCAGCGCCAAACGCCCTTCTCCAGGAACCGCAGCCTACGGTGCCGCAAAATCAGGTCTTTTAAACCTGACACAATCGCTGGCTGTCGAGTGGGCACCTAAGGTTCGAGTGAATGCGGTTACTGCTGGTTTGATTCTCACAGAACAGGCTCACCTGCATTATGGTGATGAAGACGGCATTGCCAGTGTCGCCCAAACCGTTCCACTACAGCGACTGGCAACTCCCTCCGATATAGGCGACACTTGTTTGTACTTGGCATCACCACTTTCATCCTACGTTAGTGGTGCTGATATCACGGTTCATGGTGGTGGAGAAAAACCGGCATTCCTGAATGCGGCAGAAAACACATCACCATAAACCATTGACGGTGGAGGATAATAACAATGACGTCAGAAGCAACCAGCACCATCGATATTGACCTGCCCCTGGAGAAATCCTGGGAAATTCTTCGTGATTTTACCCAGGCAGTAAATTACGTTCCGAACCTGACTGGCTGTGAGCTCCACCCCGGACCAGAGGAAGGTAAAGGTGCCAGCCGAAGAGTCTTTCAGAAAAACGGAAAATTTCTCGATGAAACGGTCACCCACTGGCGGGAAAAACAGGGCTTTGTGATTCGTCTACATGAAGGTGATGGCCCTGCACCAGCGCCTTTTCGGGAAGCCTGTTTTATCTACAAAATCCAGCCAAAAGGTGACAAGACTCAGCTGACCACCACCATGAGCTACACCATCCGCTTTGGTTTCCTGGGCAAATTACTGGATAAGTTCTTTGTTAAAAAAGCACTGGATGGGGCCGTTAACAAAATTTCCCGCAATATGAAAAGCTATTACGAAACGGGAGTTCCTAGTAATAAATCCATTCCAGAAGCGTAAAATCAGATATTGCCGCTTGATAGCCCTCTGGCGGCAAGCTTATTTACATTTGAACCACGAATTATTGAAAATTCATACGCTATGCTATTGGTCGCAACTAATAGCACATTTAGCGATTCATAAAGCCTGTACAAGGCGAATCCATATTCATTTTAACCAACCCGTAAGTTTATCTGATGCCTTATGTCAACAGAGCCTGGCATACCAATGCAATCTTCCGAATATCGCTGAAAATGGTTTTGAACTTTTCATAATAAAAACCACCTGAATTTGACAATAAGCAAGCCACTATTTCAAAAGCAAAACGGAGAGTTTTGGTGCATTCCCATTTATCATATTCACCTGTAAATACAAACACTCATACTCTCTTGGACAACACGCCTGAGTGTTACACCGAACAGCAAAAAGCTCAATTCACCGGCCGAAACGTGACCATTGATCAACTCACGGGGAATATCGGCAGGTTATCCAAGTGCCCACCAGAAAGCTGGGCCCCACATTTTGGGCTGACCGCAACAAGTTCCGGATTGGAATTTATGAGCTGGTTACTTGACCGTGTACCCGCTCCGATTGTTAATGCTTTAAGGTATATCGGAGGATTAGGCGAGCATAAATTTCAGGTACTGGAGTTTGATAAAGTCAGTAGTACGCCATCTATTGGGAGGCTGGTATTTGACACACTGGAAGATTCCGAAACCCGGTGAAGCTACAACACCCCACCCATCCACATCAGCGGTTTCCAGTAGCCTGCAAGATTCGGATTTACCCCACAGAGAAATGACAAAAGGGATGTAGCAACGAAAAATATCAACTTAATAAAGGCGTACGGCCAACACCTTCAGAATCAAGGCAGAGAGTTAAAAACAACGGACACACTGGATCTTGAGAACCATCCTGATAACTTTAGAAGAGCCGCTTTAAGCCATATGGGTGATTTCGGAAAAACTGAAAGCCAACGCTATGATTCCCTGTCAGATGTACAAAAACAAAATGCCAGCCCGGAACTGAAAGCCAATATCGTCCTGGCAAAATCATCCACACCAAGAATGAATCAAATATGGGATACCGACGCAGAGTTATTAAAAGAGCGGTTCAAAGCTCTACATGATCGTGGAATCCATGTAATCATGACACCAACGACCCTTACCACAGCGCCAAAGGTGACTAATGAAGAACAGCGCACGGGTAAATCAAGTCCCCGAGATGCACTTTCCACCAGTGCATTAACCTGCTGGGCGAATGTCACCGGAACGGCTTCGGTCAGTATTCCCATTGGCCAGAGTAATAAAGGACTGCCTGTAGGGGCTATGCTAACAAGCACGTCAGACCAGGTCGGTATTCTTGATTTAGCCAGGCTTGCCGTTGAGATTGAGGGTGTTTGCCTGCAAAAGGATAACCGGGAAAAACTTTTACTGAGAAAACCCGATATCTATATTGATCCTGACACCTTCACAATATTCCGGACACTTTTTGATAATATCCGGTGATGTGGGAAATCAGCAAATAGAATAGCGGGCGGACAGAGAAAGGTTTGGAGCTCTATTTACTCAGCGTGGTTGATCTTACGTCCAATACTGCTTATGCACTTGAAGAAAAACAGACACCCCAAAGGATTTCGAGTTGCTACAAGACAGCAAGGGAACGAAACCCCAGGAGCTTAGACAAACTACGTGACTGAGGTGAGCGAGTGCAGCCAACGCAGTAGCAACTTCAAAGGCAACGGATATAACACCATCATGATATAAATCAGAATATAGCTACTCCGTGATAGAGTGAGCCTGAAAAACAGTTTTAACAATTTTCCACAGACCATCAATACGGCGATACTCATCCTGATAAAAGCCACCAAGCTGGCGGGTAGCTCCAGTATCGCCATTAATGTTGAAGTAATACAGAGCCCACCTTGCTGCAGCCTGATCACCATCCACCTCAATTTCAGGATTAGCGCCATGGTGAAGGTCAATGACATAATCATGACAGGCCATCTCCTGGAACAGCCCAACAAAACTGTCACGATCTTTAAAAAGGCCAACAGGGCCATAATCGATGACAATGTCACCCTCGGCAAAACAGTTCCTGATTGCTTCCACTTCTTTCAGGTCACAGGCGTTCAGGTAACGGTGTTTCAGCTGACGGATATCTTCAAGGGCTTCCAGCCTTTCAATGCGCTCTTCCAGCGTCATGCCAGCACCTCCAGGTTATCCTGACTCCAGTAGGCCTTCATGGAAGTAATTTTACCATCGTCGTTAAACTGCATGACATCGATAACCGTAATAACACAGGGTCGTTCTTCAAAGGTCACTTTGACTTGAAAAGGAATAGCCCCCTCACCACTGATCGTTGTTCTGACGTCACCCGTTTGCTCAGCCGAGGCTTCACTTTGCCCTAACCCTTCACGGTAAAACCGGGAAATGGCTTCAATACCCTGTAAAGGTTCAACACCCACAGGATCTTCCACAGTGGCATCAGCGGCATAAAGTTCGAGAATAGCGTCAATATCCCGCTTATTAACCAGCTGGACGTAAAGCTCCATCTTTTCACGAATGGCGGATGTAGAAATCATTGTTATTATCATCCTCTGTTTTTTTAACCACGAAGATCACAAAGCCCACAAAGAAGGGCTTTGTGATCTTCGTGGTTCAATAAAAATCAGGCTACTTCGAACAAACCTGCAGCGCCCATACCACCACCAATACACATGGTGACCACCACATATTTGGCTCCACGATGCTTACCTTCAATCAGAGAATGCCCCACCATCCGGGCACCCGACATCCCAAATGGATGGCCAACGGCGATCGCACCACCATTAACATTCAGGTTTTCATTGGGAATACCCAGCTGGTCACGACAGTAAATGACCTGACAGGCAAAAGCTTCATTCAGCTCCCAGAGACCAATGTCGTCCATTTTCAGACCATGGCGCTTCAAAAGTTTGGGAATGGCAAACACAGGACCAATACCCATTTCATCTGAAGCACAACCCGCAACGGCAAGACCACGATAAATACCCAGTGGTTCCAGGCCTCTTTGCTCTGCCAGTTTGCTGCTCATCAAAACAGAGGCGGATGCACCATCAGACAGCTGTGAAGCGTTACCCGCTGTGATGAAACGACCTTCAGGTACCCAGTGACCATCTTTCCAGACCGGCTGCAGGCCTGCCAGGCTCTCCAGTGTTGTACTGGCTCGATTGCACTCATCCTGAGCCAGTGTCACCTCTTCATAAGTCACCTCTTTGGTTTCCTTATTGAAGATGCTCTTGGTCGTGGTCATTGGGACAATTTCATCCGCAAAGAGGCCGGCCTTCTGGGCTTCAGCCGTTCTCAGCTGACTTTGCAGACTGTAGGCGTCCTGCGCTTCACGACTGATACCATAACGCTCAGAAACAATCTCTGCCGTTTCAATCATGGGAATATAGGCAGCAGGATCCATGGCAATGGCTGCCTTGGACAGGTTGCGATAGGTATTCTTGTGTTTGTTCTGAACCAGTGAGATTGACTCAAGACCACCTGCCACTGCGATATCAATCTCATCACACATGATGCTTTTGGCAGCAGTAGCAATCGTCATCAAACCTGATGAACACTGACGCTCCATGGCCATACCGGGCACGCTCTCTGGCAGCCCACCAGCAATGGCACAGAGGCGACCAAGATTGTATGACTGAGTGCCCTGCTGAGCAGCCGCACCCATCAGCACATCATCCACTTCACCCGCTTCAATACCTGCACGTTTTACCGCTTCACGGACGACATGCCCACCCATGGCCGGTGCTTCGGTATCGTTAAATGCACCACGGAAAGCTTTACCAATGGCGGTACGCGCGGTTGAAACAATAACAGCGTCTTTCATTGTTCTTATTCCTTGCTCGAGCATTTCATGAAGTTTTGGACCGTTTTTTTTGTCGGGCCAACTTCTTATTCCGGGTAGTAGCGGGAAATCGTATCCACCACGCAGGCAGGACGATCTTCACCTTCAATTTCTACAGTCACTCGAACTGTTGACTGAACACCGCCTTTTACTTCTTCGACTTTAACCAGTTCACCCACACCACGAATGCGCGCCCCCACTTTCACAGAATTAGGGAGGCGCACTTTGTCCGTGCCGTAGTTAACCCCCATGCTGATGCCCTGAACATCCATAATCTCTGGCAGGAACAGACTGACCAGAGAGAGCGTCAGGTAACCATGGGCTATGCAGGCACCAAAAGGGCCGTCCTTGGCACGTTCAGGGTCAACATGAATCCATTGATGGTCACCGGTTGCTTCTGCAAACCGGTTAATTCGCTCCTGATCAATAGTTAGCCACTGACTTTCACCCAGAACAGTGCCCACTTTATCCTGCAACTCATGAGGCGTTTTAAATAGGGTTGTCATCGTTAAGCCCTCTGGCTACTGGCTGAAATCACTTCGCCAGCCATATAGGAACTGTAGTCACTGGCCAGGAACATCATGATATTGGCGATCTCCCAGACTTCAGCAGCACGACCAAAGGCTTCTCTTGAAGCCAGCTGCTGTAACAGATCCTGAGGTGCTGACTTACGAAGGAAATCGTGAAGAGCGATGCTTGGGCTGACCGCATTGATACGAATGCCATACTCTGCAGCCTCCAGAGCGGAACAGCGGGTCAGCGCCATAACCCCGGCCTTTGCAGCCGCATAATGTGCCTGCTCTTTCTGGGCACGCCAGCCCAGTACCGACGCATTATTAACAATAACACCGGATTTACGGGCCATCATCGCTGGCAAAATAGCGCGGGTCATACGCATGGTACCGGTCAACGTCACATCAAGAACGCGGTTCCACTCAGCGTCCTCCATCTCTACCAGCAGTTTGGAACCACCCAGACCGGCATTATTGATCAACACATCCACACCACCGAGCTTCTCCTCAGCAGCAGTGACCAGAGCCTGAACCTGCTCTTCATCAGTCACATTACAAACCTGGGTATAAATCGCTTCCAGACCGGTTTCAGCTTTTATTTTTTCCGCAGCCTCAATCAACCGGCCTTCATGAATATCGCTGATCATCAATGCACGACAACCCTCTTCTGCCGCCCGCACAGCAGCAGAAAAGCCAATACCCGCTCCGGCAGCAGCGGTGATCAGAACGGACTTACCATCCAACAGGTTATGACCCTGCACATATTCCGGGTTCAACATCGACCTTCTCCCGTTAATTCTTATTTTGTTTACAAGCTATTCACCACAAAGACACGAAGGCACAAAGAAAACATTAAAGAAAAAGCTTTGTGCCTCTGTACGGCCACCAAGGAAGGTGGAAGTGCCGATTATGCAGGAGCATTTATCTGCACTTTGTTGTTCAAAACATTATTTGACCTGCCTGGGCTCTTTGGGCATCTCCAGTGCCCGCTCAGCGATAATGTTCCGCTGAATTTCATTACTGCCACCATAAATGGTGTCAGAACGGGTAAAGAGATACATGGATTGCAGGCGAGTCAGCTCATAAGGCCCTTCGTCCAGCAGTTCAGACTCAGGTCCAAGCACATCCATCGCCAGCTTGCCCAGGTTGGCATGCCAGGTAGCCCAATGAAGCTTATAGATCATCGCTTCTTTTTGAAGGGAGCCATCAGCGGGTGAAGAGCCATCCTGAGAACCGGACAACATGCGAAGCGCGTTATAACGCATAATGCGCAGACCAATCCAGGCATCAGCAATGCGCTGTCGTATCGCTGGATCGTCTGCTGCACCATTCTTTTTTGCGATCCGGATAATTTCATCCATCTCATTGAGGAACTGCATCTGCTGTCCCAGCGTGGAGACTCCACGCTCAAAGCCCAGCAAAGCCATGGCAATTTTCCAGCCATCTCCAGGCTTTCCAACAATGTTGCTGGCATCGGTTACTGCATTATCAAAGAAGACTTCGTTAAACTCTGAGGTACCCGTCAGCTGTTCAATAGGGCGTACTTCGATTCCGGGCTGATCCATTGGCACCAGCAGAAACGAAAGCCCTTTATGGCCTTTGCTACCGGGTTCGGTACGGGCAATCACAAAGCACCAGTCCGATTCATGGGCAAGAGAGGTCCAGACCTTCTGACCACTGATCTCCCACTGTCCGGTAGATTCATTCAATGCTGCTTTAGTTTTGACATTGGCCAGATCAGAGCCAGCACTGGGCTCTGAGTACCCCTGACACCAATACTCTGTGCCATTGGCAATACCCGGCAGAAAACGTTTCTTCTGCTCTTCGGTACCGAAAGCAATGATGGTAGGGCCAGCCAGACCTTCACCAATATGCCCCATATGACCAGGGCCACCAGCACGAGCGTACTCTTCGTTAAAGATGACCTGCTGGTTAATGGAGAGCCCGCGACCGCCATACTCTTCGGGCCAACCCACACAGAGCCAGCCTGCTTTGGCCATGTGCTGCTCCCACCTCTTCCGCTCTTCCGGGAACATATGCTCATCGCCCGGCCCACCGCGGAAGCGAAGCTGCTCAAACTCACCGGTCAGGTTTTCCTTTAGCCAGGTGGCTACTTCTTTACGGAACTGCTCATCTTCAGGACTGAAACTGATTTTCATAATGCTTACCTCTCCACCTGCCCTGAAGTAACGTTATCTTTACTATCATCCAATAACAGACTGGCAATACGCTCCCGATGCAAACCGGCATCCCCCAGAAAGGTTTCGGTGGACTTGGCACGTTTGAAATAGAGGTGTGGGTCATATTCCCAGGTAAAGCCGACACCACCATGCAGCTGGATGGATTCGGCAGCGCAGTGGAAAAAAGCGTCAGAGCAATACGCTTTGGCAAGCGCTGCTGCTTCGGGTAGTTCTTCTTTTACTGCGGAGTCAGACTCGTTTCTCAACGCCTCATCAGCAACACAGGCTGCGTAATAAACGGCAGATTTAGCACTCTCAACCTGCAGCATCATATCCGCAGCCCGGTGCTTGATAGCCTGAAAACTGGCAATGGTACGGCCAAACTGAACACGCTCACGGGTGTAATCAATCGTCAGCTCCATCACCTGACGGGCACCACCGGCCTGTTCAGCAGCAATGGCTATCGACGCCAGTTGAAGAACCTGCTGCAGGGCAGACCAGTCTGACGCCCCTTCACCACCCAGACGGCAGTCTGCTGAAACGAACAGATTCTCAATCTCGACCTTTGCCTGTTTGCGGGTTTGATCCATGGTTGGTGTCCAGTGACGCTGTACACCTTCGCTGTCAGGAGACACGGCAAAAAGGCGTATACCGCCTTCCTCTTTGCTGCCCTCTTCCCTGGCAGCCAGAATCAACAATCCAGCTGTATGCCCATCCGGCACGTAATGCCAGGAGCCTGAAAGCACAAAGCCATCACCCTCTTTCCTGGCGGTGGCTTGAACACTGCTGGCATCCCAGCTACGATTTTCTCGATTCTGCTGACTGGACGCCAGACCCAGTGTTGCGGTCAGGCTGCCTTCAGCAATCTGAGGTAACCACTGCTGTTTCTGTTCTTCATTGCCAGCAACCAGAAGCGCATTAACACCCATTGCAACAGTTGAAAAGAAGGGTGAACAGAACAGCCTTCTCCCCATCTCCTCAAACAGTATCGCCAGTTCAACATACCCCAGACCAAGACCACCATACTCTTCAGGAATATGCAGTGCCTGCCAGTACATGTCCTGACACAGCCGCTCCCAGAGTTCAGGGTCAAAACCCTGGTCAGTAGCCATGGCAGCACGAACGGCCTCCGATGTTGAGACATCCTGCAGGAAGCTGTCGGCGGACTCCCGAATCATCTCCTGCTCATCGGTAAAAGCGAACTCCATTGCCAGCGCCTCTTATGATTCTTATCGCTGCATACTCTCGCCTGAATCATCAACAGCGTAATCGTTCGAATGGACGATATCGGTGTCTGCATCAACTCTGCAGAACCAAGAATTACTGACTATCTTATGTCCATGTCGGCTTGATGATTCTTAAAAACCACTTGAAGAATTGTTTTTTAGAGTCATTAGTTTTTACAGCCAGAGTTAATTCTTTATTTAGCTCTCACAATTAAAAATTTTGCTGCAGCGATTGAAATTTCACTTAATATTTTATCAGGAGGTTCAAATGTCCAGTGCCATTAAATCACTCCTTATCGGGATGATTGCCATTTTCATCACTGTCCAATCATGTCTTGGTGAGTCAGAAAATAACTCACATCCGAAAAAGCCAGACCCTACAGAAATAACATCCCCCATGCCTGCCATGGATGCTTCGTTATCCGAGAGTGACAAAGAAGAACTGAAAGCCACCATCATTGAGATGATACGAACCTTGAATACTTTTGACTTTGATGACTTCGCCAACTTCTTTGCAGAAGACTCATTAAAGCTATTAAAGCATCAGGTTCAACGCTATCACTCAAGTCATTTATTTGAGTTTGTTTTTCCTGAGGGAAGAGCAAAGGCAAATGAGCTTACCCCACAAGATTTTTTTGTTCGAATCATTTCCAAATCAAAATTTAATGTTGGTATTTCCCGAGCCTACGAAATTAACTTAACCCCTAAATTTCGTATGCGGGCAGATGATGATGGGGAGATTGTAACAGTATTAACGACTTTCCCAGACTCATACTCCGGCTACCAAACCAGAAGTGAGGTATTCACATTCAGGAAAGTGGCGCACAAATGGATTCCAGAGATTCCAGACTTTATTCTCAGCGACTTTAAATATGATCTGAGCCGAAATTTTGTCAACCAGCGCACCTTCTATCCACTCTACCCGGTAACGGATACCTTCAACATTATGATGGGGTCCTTTAAACCCTCAAATTAACATCCAGACTAACTTATCACAGGTTAATAAAAAGCCTTGTATCAACAAGGCTTTTTTAACTACACCAGTTTCTTTGCACTCTCTCTTAATTCAAATTTCAGCACTTTGCCTGACGCATTGGTTGGCAGGCTATCGACAATGGCAACATGGCGCGGCACCTTATAGTTTGCCATTTCCTGTCGGCACCAGGCCACCACATCGTCTTTACTAAGACTCTCACCGGATACTGGAATAATATAAGCCATCGCCACTTCACCCATTCTTTCATCGGGTATTCCAACCACAGCGACCTGCGCAATGGCCTTATGACTGCTCATCAGGTTTTCAATCTCTGCGGGATAGACATTGAAACCACCGGTGATAAACATATCCTTCATCCGGTCGGTAATTTTCAGGTAACCCTGCTCGTCCATCACTCCAATATCACCAGTATGCAACCAGCCATCAGAATCGATGGTTTCTGCAGTAGCCTCCGGGTTTTCAAAGTAGCCCTGCATCAAGTTATAGCCTCGGATAACAACTTCTCCTGGCGCTCCTGCAGCCACCTTATTTCCCTCACCATCAACACAGCAAACTTCTATGCCGGGCATGGCACGACCGGAGGTATTCGCAATCAATTCCGGATCATCTCCGGAACGACAGATCGTCGCAAAGCCACAGACCTCTGTAAGGCCATAAGCGGTGATAATGGTGTCAAAACCGAGCTCATCCCGCATTTGATGAATCATGGAAACAGGAATCGCGGCTGCCCCCGTGACCGCCACACGCAAAGAGGTAATATCAAATGTATCCAGTTCCGGGTGAGCCAGAATGGATTGATAGAGGGTCGGAGGTCCCGGCAGCACAGAGACTTTCTCATCGGAAATCATCTGCAGAATGGCGGACACATCAAATATTTGCAGTGGTAGAATCGTACACCCTCTCATCAAAGCGGCCATCCAGCCTGCCTTGTAGCCAAAAGAGTGGAAGAAAGGATTAACAATCAGATAACGATCCGCTTCCGTTAAACCCAACGACCCCACTCCAGTCCTCAACCACCTGAAGGTTCTGACCATGACTGGTCATCACGCCTTTTGGCTTCCCCGTAGTACCCGAGGTAAACAGCAAGTCAGATATAGTGTCAGCCGCCACCTGTTGCTGACGCTCCTGAACACTTTCCAGAGCAATGCTTTCAGACTTTTGCAGGAAATCATCCCAGGAAATACAGCGTTCAGCCCCCTGACCACGGAAGGTCACTATCGCTTCCAGTTCCGGCAGTTCCTCACCCTCCAGCATGGCCGGATACTGGCAGTTTAGAAACTGATCAATACAGAACAACAGTTTCGCACCACTGGCGCGGAGAACATAACCCGCTTCAGAACCTTTCATTCGGGTGTTCAATGGAACGAGTGCTGCCCCGACGGCCTGCAATGCAGTGGCCGCCACAATCCATTCATAAATATTGGGAGCCCAGACGGCGACACGGTCACCAGACTCGACCCCCATAGCAAGCAGGGCCGCCGACGCTTTACGCCGTAACTCATTAAGCTCTATAAAACTCAGAGTCACGTTTTCATCTTCAATCGCAGACCGGCTACCATAGGTATTAGCTGCGGCATCCATCAGATCAGGAATTGTATTTACTGCTTGCAGATCAATCATAACCGGTCGCTTCTTATTTGTTTTTTTGAACCACAGAGGTCACGAAGTTCACAAAGTAAAAGATAATGCTTTCCTTGTTCCCACACTTCAGCGCAGGAACAAGGATGGATCTCAGTGCGCTTTGTAAGCCTCGCGATTTAAAAAGCTTTTCTTTTTTCTTTCTTTGTGCGTTTTGTGAGCTTCGTGGTTTAAATGACTTAATCGGGGAACTTGACCTTAACGTCATTGGTCAATGGGCGACTCTGACAGGCCAGTGTCCACCCTTCCGCAAGCTCAGCTTCTGAAAGCACTTCATTCAGCGCCAGCTGGGCTTCACCACTTTCTACCATGCACATACAGGCACCACACATCCCTTCTTCACAGGATGCAGGGGCATCAAGATCCACTTTCTGCATAGCCTGAAGCAGAGTATCACCTTTCTCATAGGCAACGTCATGAACCCCACCATCCAGCTCAACCATAAACCGGGTAGTGGTTGATCCTTCTGCGGCGGCTTTTGCTTCTTCAGCTGCAGCCTCGGCCTGATCAGGATCTGGCGGAGAGACAAAGCGTTCCGTGTGAATGCGCTCTCGTGGTTCACCCAACCCAATCAGGGATGACTCAACCGTATCCATAAAAGGTCCAGGTCCACAGATGAAATACTCACCATTCTCATGCCCTTCAACCAACTGCTTCACCATGGGCTGAGTCAGAAAGCCGTGAACAGAGTCCAGAATATGAACCACTTCCAGACGATCAATATGTTCTGCAGCAATCGCCTTCATTTCATCCTTGAAGATGACCGACTGGTCATCCCGGTTGGCATAAATCAGCTTTACTGTGCGGTCGGTTGTTTTCAGCGCCGACTTGAGGATTGAAAAAACCGGTGTGATACCGGAGCCACCACCAAAGAGAACAATATCGCCAGGAGGCGTTTTACTGGTCAGATGAAACAGTCCTGCCGGCGGCATCACTTCAATCAAGTCGCCAGCTTTAACCCCATCATTTATCCAGTTAGATATTCGACCACCGTCAACCCGCTTGATCGTCACCTTGTGCTCAGAATCCACATGAGGCGAGCTGGCCAGTGAGTAGCAACGAGTGAGCTGCTTACCTTCATAAGGAACTTTCAACGTCAGAAACTGACCAGGCAGATACTCGAACTGCTCCCTGGCCTCTTCAGGAATACTGAACACCACCGACTTGCTATCGTGGGTTTCTTCAATGACTGCAGCTACTTCCAGACGATGGTAGCGCTGTTTTGGCGCACTTTCCTGTGCCACCTCTTGAGCCGCTAAAGCTTCTGAACTACTCATCATTCAACTCCTGTGATAATACAAACCTTTCCATCAACCCGCTTCATGTACAACCTCCTTACTTGCGGACTGCTCCGCCGTATTCACTAATTCCTCACCAACCCGGGCCACGCTGCTACCGGCACGACGACCAGAGAAAACGCAATCAGCAATTGAAAGACCACTTACGTATAGGTTTGAAGCCACACCAATCGCATTTCTACCTGCAGAGTACAAGCCGGATATTTCTTCCCCTTTTTGATCCAGAACCTGGCCGGTTTCCTCATTCACCTTCAGACCGCCCAGAGTAATCATTGGGCAGGGGAAAACAGAACTATTGAAGGAGATATCCATTGCATACCAGGGGCCCTGATCCAGCGGCGCCAGAAATCCGCTGGACTTACCTAATTCATCTTCTGCAAGGCCATTTGCTGCATCGGTATAACGCTGGATTGTGTCAGCCAATGCGCCTTCAGGAACCTTAATCTTTTTCGCCAGTTCAGCAATAGAGCTGGCCTTCTTGCAGTTCAGATACATGTTCATTAAGGCTGGAGCGGTCTGGAAAAACCAGATCTTTCCTGGCAATACCTGATTGAATGCCAGTTTAAAGAGCGTTTTATTGAGAATCAGTGTCGCTCGACCGTTGTGATGTTCAACCATCTCATAGCCAAGCCTGGCACCATAAACCTCTTCATTGCAGTAACGCTCACCGTGATCATTAACCACAATCCCCTGCGCCCAGGCCAGTGGGGGGTTTATAAATCGCCAGGCACTCAGCTTATCCATTCGATCAATGGCTGCATCCGCACCCATGCCCATCTGAATACCACTGCCATCACACCCTGTGGTTCCCAGCGACAAGCCTTCCTGATATTTTGGGCCGTACTGTTTGACCATTTCACGGTTAAAGATGAAACCACCCGCGGTCAGAATCACCCCTTTTCTGGCGCGAATGTATTGAACAACTCCGGCACTTTCTTCGAGAGCCCAAACCTTGCCACGGACCTTGAAAGCCAGCTTGGGAGAATAATTATGAATAGCCGTCGCCAGATTAGACCACCGTTTATGACTGCGCGCCGCTTTAGTACCGGGCATCAAACGGCGAATTTCTACACCGAGCACCGCTCCGGATTCATCACAAACCAGACGACGCACATCGCTTTGCACCTGCAGCTCAACACCTCTGGCAAGGGCAGAAGCTTTTAACGGTGCAAACAGAGAGGCACCGGAAAGACCCGGACCTTTTGCCCGATGCCCCCGGGGAGCTGGCTTCGCATGCTTTGCATAACTTCCGACCGCCTCATTACCGGAGTAATAGAGATAGTACTTATCACTTGGATAGGACGTTTTCACCGGTGGAATTTGACCAGAGAACTCAACATTATGGCTCTGCAGCCAACGCAGATTCGTCGCACTCTGATCACAGAAGCGTTTAAGCGTTTCCTCTTTTACCGCATCGCCTGTTTCCTGACGAAGGTAGTTAAACATCGCCTGTGGCGTATCATCAAAGCCTTCCGCTTTTTGAAACTCAGTTCCCCCACCGGAATAAACAACCCCACCACTTTGAGCTGTGGCACCACCACCAAAAAAGCGATCCAGCGCCAATACAGAAACACGGTGATAACGAGCCTCAAGTGCCGCCGCCACACCCGAGCCACCAAAACCAACCACGACAACATCTCGCTCATCGTGCCACTGGATCTGGTCCGCACTCTCTACCTTTAAAGCATTTCGTTCTTCGGATGGACGACTCATAAGGTCTCTCTTCTTTTTATTATATTTTTCTACAAAAAGGACTGGCTGAATCAGGCCGTCGTGACCTCAGCAGAAGTTGTATAACGGCCATCAACATAAATCAGTGGGCTGACATCCTCACTGTTCTGAATCTGTTTGATGCGGCCTATATAGATGGTGTGTGTACCGTAGCTGTATTTACCATCCTGCTCACAAATCAGCACCGACTGCGCATCTGCGAGATATGGCAGACCGTCTTCACTGCCCTCCCAGTTACCGGTCAGAAAACGGTCTTCACCATGCGCCTTGCCGCCACACATGGCCGAAACGGCTTCCTGCTCACGGCTGAGAATATTGACACAGAAATCCACACCTTCTTCCAGAAGCGCATGCATGGCCGTAGACTGATTAACACAAACCAGCAATGAAGGTGGCTCAACGGACAAAGAAGTCACCGCAGTCGCCGCCATCGCATGACGCTGCTCTCCATTTGTGGAGGACACAACGGTCACCGAGCTGGCCAGACGACGCATGGATTGAAGCATCTCTTCTTTCAACGGTTCTTGGCGCTGTTTGAAATTAGTCATTATCCGCTCCTGGATCAATTCGCTGAGAATACGTTTTTCGAGGCTGCCTGAGAATAACCTCCGATGCACTTACAACAGCGCTGCCTGAATTGTGTCGTTGTGACCAGAGAGCATCATCGTCCAAGGGGACTAAGCTGCAAGATGGTCCATTTAGAGTATGTCGATAGTCTGACAGACTGTTTCAATCCACCGTTAAGAGCGCCCAACCGGAGCGTGCTTTCGGGGAACTGGAGTACAGCGGTCTTGCCAGGAACAAACCCAATTGGCATCAGCCAACAGTGGAAGATATTGATCTAGCCCAGGTAAGACCTCATCCAAACCGGTGACAACTGGAGATAATAATAATGAGTGATCAAGATCAGATTCGTCAGAAACTCTACGAACGTGCCCGGGAATTGGTACCAGTACTGAAAGAGCGCACAGCTGAAGCCAATAATCAGGGCAGACTGCACGACGAAACCATTGCCGACTTTCAGGAAGCCGGTTTTTTCCGAATTCTCCAGCCCGCTAAATGGGGTGGCTATGAGCTGAAACCTCATGACTTTTTCGAAGTACAGATGACTCTGGCCGAAGGCTGCATGTCTGCTGCCTGGGTTCTCGGTGTCGTTGCTATCCATAACTGGCAGCTGGCCCTGTTTGATGATCGTGCAGCACAGGATGTCTGGGGGCGAAGACACCAGTGTTCTCATCTCCTCTTCTTATATGCCGGTTGGTAAAGTGGAACATGTAGAAGGTGGTTACAAGCTCAGTGGTAAGTGGGGCTTTTCCTCCGGTTCCAAGCACTGTGAGTGGGCATTTCTGGGTGCCATTGTTCCGCCCAAAAACGAAGGCGAAGCACCCGACTACCGCACCTTCCTGGTACCCAGGGAAGATTACGACATCATCGATAACTGGGACACCATGGGCCTTCAGGCTACTGGCTCCCATGATGTCGTGGTAAAAGACAAATTTGTTCCAGGATATCGCACTCACCGTTCACTGGACGGCTTCATGCAGAACAGCCCGGGGCAATGCTGTTAACACAGCCCCGCTGTTCAAGCTGCCTTTCGGCCAGATCTTTGTTCGCGCTGTATCTTCTTCCGCCATTGGTGCTCTGAAAGGTGCCGTGGATGATTTCGTTGACTTCAACCGCAAGCGCATTGCCCTTCATGATGGCCGGGCTGTTGTTGAAGACCCTGGCGCTCAGACAGCTGCCGCCAATGCCATGATGGTGGTGAGCGATCTTAAAACCATTCTTTTCAACAACTTTGACATCCTCAGTGCTCGTGCCGATCAAGATGAACCTCTGGCCATCGAAGAGCGCGTCAAAATGCGTTACGACTCCCGCCGTTGTTGGCTCCCCGGTGCGCAGACGCCATTACCGAACTCTACCTGCACTGCGGATCTGCCGGTATTTTCAATAGTCATAAGGTCAATCAAGTCTTCCGGGATATCCAGACTGGTCGAACTCACGTTGCCAACCAGCCTGCCAAGTATGCACGCAACTTTGGTGGTGTCGTGATGGGCCGTGAAACCACTGACTTCTTCCTCTAATGCGATTTAAACAGGGGCTGACCCAATCAGCCCTGTTGTTCCCCCCCCCCCATCTCTCCACGCTTCTTTTTTCTATTCCAATCTTCATTCCTGAAAATTAATCTTAAAAAACATATAGCATCAGCAATTAGTCTATCTTTATCGTTCACAATCAAAATTATCCGCCAGATTTTGTACTCCTGTTTAAGCCAATAAAGTAACTGAGGGTAAGATGGGCATTAGACTTGGTGATATTGCACCTGACTTCACGGCAACCACGACGGGAAGGTGAGGTAAACTTTCATGACTGGCTCGACAATCAATGGGCGGTTTTATTTTCACATCCCCAAAGACTTCACCCCGGTCTGCACCACTGAGCTTGGTCGTGTTGCCCAATTAAAGGATGAGTTTGACTCCAGAGGGGTTAAAGTCATTGGACTCAGTGTTGACCCTGTCGAATCCCACCATACCTGGATCAAGGATATTGAAGAGACACAGAGCACCACCATCAATTATCCGCTGATTGCCGACCCTGACGGTAAAATAGCAGCCCTTTATGACATGCTGGACCCGACCTCTGAAGACACCATGACCGCCCGGAATGTTTTCGTTATCGGCCCTGATAAAAAAGTGAAATTAACCATTGTCTACCCGGCGTCCACAGGCCGGAACTTTGATGAAATACTCAGGGTCATTGACTCCCTTCAACTGACCGCTGATTACCAGGTGGCAACCCCTGTTGACTGGAACCATGGCGAAGACTGCATCATTATTCCGTCCATCCCTGATGAAGACATACCGGCCAAATTTCCAAAAGGGCATCAACGCATCAAGAGTTATCTGCGAACCACACCCCAACCCAATCTGTAGCCACCTCACCAGCCTTTATTTTTATGTATAAAGGTTGGGCACAACAAATACCGTCACCATGAACAACCTGATTTTCCGGCAACTGCAGGATCCAGAATCTCATACTTACACCTACATCCTTGGAGACGTGGACGCAAAAGAAGCCGTTCTGATTGACTCAGTCAGCGAGCAAACAGAGCGAGATCTTCAGCTTTTGCAAGAACTGGGCCTCAGGCTGAAACTTATCCTTGAGACCCACGTGCATGCCGATCATATTACCGGAGCCTGGAAGCTGAGACAGCAAACCGGAGCCAACATAGCATTGAGCAAACTATCCTGTATTGATATGGCTGACCAGTTACTGGATGACGAAGAAACTATTTATATTGGCGCTGTTCCAGTCAAAACCATTGCAACACCAGGCCACACAAAAAGCTGTATGAGTTTCCTGTTTGATAACAAGGTATTTACCGGAGATACACTCCTTATTCGTGCGACTGGACGGTGTGACTTTCAGGAAGGCTCTGCTGAACAGTTATACGACAGTATTACTAACAAGCTGTTTACCCTGCCGGACTCAACCCTTGTATACCCTGCCCATGATTACCGTGGATTCACCTGCTCATCCATTGGCGAAGAAAAGCGATTCAATCAGAGAATAGGAGGAGGAAAGAGCAAAGAAGAATTTGTTGCCATCATGAACAGCCTGAATCTTGCCTACCCCAAAAAAATGGACATTGCAGTGCCAGCAAACCTTCGGTGTGGTTCAACAGATATTCTCTGAACACCTGCCTTTAGGATAGAGTTTAAGGACTTCTTCCCTTAATGCTTCGGTGGGTAATGCAAGTAACGTCACTGCCTGTTTCTGATCTATTACCTTACCCTGAGAGCCTGACCGTACTGCGGGATTCTTTTTTGAACCACAAGACTGCCATCACGGGTATCAAAGCGAATATCGCCTTCTTCGTTATTTCTGGACAAGGCCTCAAGGGTTGCAGCCAGTTCCGGAGTTCTTTCCAGTGAAATAAAGCGGCATCGCTGCAAGCTCTTTCAGCAGGGCTTTTTGGAAACTGTCTACGATCATTGTTTTAAACAGTGCCACTTCCAGATCAATCCGGGCTTCCATAAAATCGATCTGATCAAAATAGATAGCCTGATCTTCCGGCGAGTACTTCAGCTGCGTAAATCCAGTCACCTGAACAGGCAGCTTTTCTGTAACCATGCCACCAAACACATCCGCATCAACCTTACCATTGATGTGAAACATCAGTGGTTTACCATCGCCCTGGATAAAGATCTGGGGGGTTTCCAGGTAAAGCTGTACCATCATGACTGGCAGCATATCCAGACTGCGAATCTGTGGTGAGAGGAAACCGGCATTCACCATTTGCTGAAAATTCTGCTGACTGTATGTCTCTCGATCATTTCCTGCGCAACCACCCAGCAGCAAGACCAGGAGACCACAGGAGAAGCTAACGAGCCAGAATCTGATTTGCCCTGACAACTGCCTGCCCCCGATTTGAAGCCAGAGCATCTGCCCAGCGGGTAGTTTCTGGCAGCCGTTACCGGGTAAGACATGCTTCAACATAATGCACCGCCGTGTTCAACGATATTCGATCAGACACCCAACCCATTCCTTAATGGAAGTCGAATGGATACTTCAAGTCCGGGATGGGCATTACGGGCAATAATAGAGCCGTTGTGCTGTGACACAGCCGTGCTCGCAATGGCCATCCCAAGGCCCGTCCCATCATTTTCTTTCCCCCGGGTTTCGTCCACCCGGAAGAAGGGTTCAAACAGGTCTTCAAGCGCTTCTTCAGGCACACCAGGTCCATGGTCCCGAATACGAATCAGAGCCATATCATTTTCACGGAACAGGCGCACATCAACTTCTGAGCCTTCTGGCGTAAAGCGGATCGCATTCCTGATAATATTTTCCACAGCGCTGGAGAGAAACTCACGAACAGCAACCAGTTCAATCTTAGCGGTTTCTTTGAGAACCACTGCCTTATCACGAGCCTGAGCTTCAAAGTTGCCATCATCCACCAGTTTTTTCAGCATGCCTTCAAGCGAAATCTTCTCGCAGGCCATATTGGCCATATTATGCTGAATACGGGAAAAGTGGATGATCTGCCCAATCAGCTGATCCAGACGCTCAATTTCACGCTCGATACGGGCATGTTCCGCGTCTGCATCTGGCGTCTTTCTTCTGGCCAGAGCCAGAGAAATCTGCAACCGGGTTAATGGCGACCTCAGCTCGTGGGATACATCCCGGAGTAAACGCTCTTTACTGAACACCAGAGAACCTACCTGCTCCGCCATGTGGTCAAAATCCCGGGCCAGCTCACCATACTCATCCCTGCGCCTGGCAACCTTCCCTTCCACACGGGCACTCAGGTCTCCACGAGCCAGCTTTCGGGATGCCCTCTGCAGGTTCCGGATAGGGCCTACCAGGTAGCGCGCCAGTACCACACAAAGGAAGAAGCTGACACCCAAGGCCAGAATAATAAGATGCCACTGCCGTGCAATTACCTGCTGAACCCGCCAGTGCACCAGCATTGGCATCTCTTTGGTGAGATACAGCTCATAAGGAGCATCATTCAGGGTAATGCGCTGGGGCCCTACGACAACAACACCTCTTCGAAAGGTGATCGTCGGGTCACTGCGATTCCGGGTTTTGTTGTAGGCAGAAATCAGCTCTTCAGAGATAGAGGCACTGCCCAGAATATTACCTTCGGTATCAAACAGGTAATAGCCACTGCCTGGAAACCTTGGAATAGGCAGGTGCACAGAGGTGCGGGACAAAAGTTCCATCTTGCGAGCCGCTATTTCCAGCTCGCGAAACAGCGCCCGCCGTTCTGACAGAAAGTCGGAAGGGTCCACGGTGACGGCAAATGCCAGAAACAGTGTGACCAGCATGGCAATCATGGTCAACCAGAACCACAGAAAGATCTTCCAGAAGACACTGTGCCATGGCCAGACCACCAGCCGGGGGATTTTAAATCGCACTCGCAACCCCATCAGCCCGGAAGAAATATAAAAATAGCCAGACCCTCGAACGGTTTTAATTCTCAGGCTGCCGTCAGGCCGGGTACCAATTTTCTTGCGCACATTGCTCACATGCATATCAATCGCACGATCATAAAGCGTCAGTTTACGGTTCAGGGCAATCTGGGTCAGGTCATCCCGGGAAATGAGTTCTCCCGCTTTTTCAATCAGCGTTTTCAACACCAGAAATTCTGTCGCAGTCAATTCCAGAGGCTCACCGGAAATGGCAGCCTCACGGTTCGCCAGGTTTAATGCAATGTCATCAATCTGCAAGGTTCGGCTGGTACCTTCAGGAATCAGTGGTGTCCGGCCGCGACGCAAAATGGCCTTGATTCTGGCCACCAGTTCACGGTGGTTGTATGGCTTGGGCAGGTAATCATCAGCACCTATTTCCAGACCAATAATCCGATCCACATCGTCACCACGGGCAGTCAGCATCAAAACCGGAATATCGGATTGCTGACGAATCTGTTTCAGAGCATCAAAGCCGTTCAGTTTAGGCAACGTTACATCCAATAGCACCAGGTCATGGATCCCGGACAGCGCCGCATCAACCCCTGCTTCACCATCATGAACAGCAGAGACAGTAAATCCCTCTGTGGCCAGGTATTCCACCAGCAATTCACAGAGCTCAATATCATCATCAATCAGCAATAGCTTGGCATTGGTTTTACTCATGGTTTACTCCATAAAAAAAAGACCCCGCCTTGGGGGAAGCGGGGTTAAAGGTACAGCTCATGGGGTAACTGATTGCCAGGCCAGCCAATCCCCCGCCCGGGCTTTCTGGCCGCCTCTATAGATAGACCATTTCAATAGAGGCTTTTTCATACGGCTTTAATTCCAAAAATGCAGCTGACTGACTATTCTAAATCCGGCAGAACATTATAATAAAATGTACTGCTCTCAGCTGTTAGCCTCTTGAGTCATTCACTCAATGTGATTCTGGCTCCCTTTTTTTTGCTTCTTCATCGGCAAAAAGGGCTTAACCGGTACTCTCCGAGGCGCGGGACATCATATCATTCATCCATCAGGAATGCTTTTTTAAACGCTTACTGACGGCTTTCCGGTTTATACCCGTCGCCTTTCACGTTGCTACTTTGTTGGCTTCGCTTACTGGCCACCGCGTAGCAACTTGAAATCCTTTGGGTATATCGCCTGCAACCACTGCTCTTAAACCTGCGGTTCCTGAATGCAGAGACAGTCTATTGGCTTGCATCTCAATCGGGTCAATAGATCCGGTAAAAGCAGTGTAAAGCTCTGCCTTATTCCATTTTGAATAGTAAAAAAACGGCCAACTTCGGTTTTCCACATGGCTATAGCTATATAAAACCCATACTATTCGTCACAACTCATAACCCTGTACGCTGTCCGATGCTTTGCACGGCGCATTTCCCCTATAAGAAGCCGAAGACAAGCACTCTGGCCGCAGAGTCATTCAGGGTTAATACACAACCAGCACCACCAGAATAGAGATGTGCTTAAACTGATGGTCTGGCACATCACATTGCTTTTGCGGGTCCTGCAAGAATCTGCCCCCCTTACGGAGCTATCAATGATCGCTAAAATCACTGATCGTAAACTCGGAAAATGGCTTCCGATAGGCGCTTTAGCCACTTCCCTTTTCATGCTGGCAGGTTGCTCGGATGAAAAACCGCAGCATCAAATGCCTCCCCCTGCCGTTTCTGTTTTCGACGTTACCGATCAGGAAGTGGGTGATTATTATGAATACGTTGGCCGGTCCGAAGCGGTGAATGAAGTGGAACTACGCGCCCGTGTTGAAGGGTTTCTGGTGGAAAGGAACTTCACCGAAGGTGGCATGGTGAACCAAGGTCAGTTGCTTTATGAAATTGATCGTGCACCCTTTGACGCTGCTCTGAAGGGCGCTGATGCTCAGCTGGCCAGCAGTCAGGCGTCGCTGGTTAACGCCCGCAAAAATCTGGAGCGAGGTCGCGACCTGGTGAAACGCGGTGCCATTAGTCAGGCAGATTTTGACAACCAGACCAGTTCAGAAGCTCAGGCGGTTGCCGCAGTTGAGGCAGCAGAAGCCAATCTGGAAACCGCCCAGTTGAATCTCGGATACACTCGCATCGTTGCACCGTTCAAAGGCGAAATTGGCAAGTCCACCTACAGCGTGGGCAACCTGGTAGGACCAAGCAGTCAGCCATTGGCAACCCTGACCAGCATGGATCCTATCTATGTCACGTTCCAGGTGGATGAACGACAGTTAATCAGCCACCTTGCTGAAAACCCGAATGCAAGAAAGACACAAAGTGAGAGCCCAGTAGACTCCCCCATCGAAGAAATGGGTATGTTCAAACTCACCCTCAGGCTACCTAACGGTACGGAGTACAACCAGCCCGGCACCTTCAGCTTTGCAGACACCCAGGTGGATGAAACCATGGGCACCCTGACCCTGCGAGCTACCTTCCCGAACCCACAGGGCATCATTCTGCCAGGTCTCTATGTGACACTGCAGGCAGAGAGCAACAAGAAAACGCTGATGCCCCTGATTCCCCAGACAGCGGTTCAGCAGGATCAGTCCGGCTACTTTGTGCTGGTGGTCACCCCGGACAACACGGTTGAAACCCGACAGGTAGAACTGGGTCGTCGCATTAATGCCATGTGGGTCGTAAAATCCGGTCTCAAACCAGGCGAACACATCATTGTCCAGGGCCTTCAGAAAGTGCGTCCGGGAGGAAAGGTATCGCCAAGTGTGGTCACGGTAAATACAACCACTGGCACCATTACTCTATCCGCTTCCGCCAAACCACAGGAGCAGGGTCACTGAGATGATCAGCCAGTTTTTTATCAACCGGCCCAAGTTCGCCTTCGTTATCTCGATTGTGATCACGCTGGTCGGACTGATCTCACTGTCATCATTGCCAGTGAGTATGTTCCCGGAAATTACGCCGCCACAGATTTCCGTCACCGCCATGTACCCCGGCGCAGATTCGGAAACACTGGAGTCTGCCGTCATGCGTCCTATCGAGGAGCAGATCAACGGCGTTGAAGGCATGATCTATATGGATTCCACCGCCTATAACGACGGCAGTGTTTCCATAACGGTGACCTTTGAATCCGGCATTGACCAGGACATTGCCATGGTCAACGTCCAGAACCGGGTGGCCGCAGCCGAGCCAAAACTGCCGGAACAGGTGCGCCGCATGGGCATCAGCGTCCGCAAGCAGTCATCGAACATGCTGCTGGGGGTCAACCTTATTTCATCCAATAAAAAATTCGATGAAATCTATCTCAGCAACTACGCCAGCAATTATCTAACCGACCCCATGACCCGCATCAACGGGGTGGCCAAGGCCGAGGTAATGGGAGCCATGACCTACAGCATGCGCATCTGGCTGAACCCCAGTCGCATGGCGGCGCTGAACGTCACCACGTCCGATATCAGTAACGCGGTCAATGAGCAGAATGCCATTGTTGCCGCCGGTCAACTGGGCCAATCACCCAACCAGCCAGACCAGCAATTTACCTACACCATTCGTACCCAGGGCCAACTGGATTCTGCGGAATCCTTTGGCAACATCATCGTTCGGGCCAACCCTGATGGCTCTTTTGTTCGTATCCACGATGTGGCACGGGTAGAGCTGGGCTCCCAGTCCTATGCCGGCACCGCCAGTATTGATAATACGCCGACCACCTTCCTGGTTATCTATCAGCAACCCGACGCCAATGCCATGGATGTGGCAAAAGACGTCAAGACCATGATGGGCGAACTGGAAAAAAACTTCCCCGAGGGCATCGAATACACCATCAAGTTTGATACCACGGAATTTATTTCCGAATCCATCAACGAGGTGGTAAAAACCCTGTTTGAAGCGGTAATGCTGGTTATTCTGGTGGTATTCCTCTTCCTCCAGAACTGGCGCGCCACCCTGATCCCGGCCATCGCTATCCCGGTATCATTGATCGGTACCTTTGCCGTAATGAAAATATTGGGCTTCTCCATCAACACCATCAGCCTGTTTGGTCTGGTACTGGCGATCGGGGTAGTGGTAGACGACGCCATTGTTGTTATTGAGAACGTCGAACGGCTGATCATTAAAGAAGGCATGGAGCCGAAAGATGCGGTCAGCCAGGCGATGAAAGAAGTTTCCGGCCCCATTGTCGCCACGACGCTGGTACTGCTGGCGGTATTTGTGCCGGTCGCCTTTATGCCGGGCATTACCGGTGGCTTGTACACCCAGTTTGCGGTCACCATCTCCGTTGCGGTCTTGATCTCTTCGGTTAACGCCCTGACACTCAGCCCCGCTCTGTGCGTGGTGTTGTTGAAAAAAGGCACGCTGAATCAGATCGTCTGGCTAAAACCGGTGGATACGTTCATCAACAAACTAACCGGCGGCTACCAGAGTTGGGTACGTCTTCTGTTGCGTCGCTCTATCCTTGGCGTTGGTCTGCTGGTCGCTATGCTGCTAAGCACCGGCTACCTGTTCACCACCACCCCCGGCGGCTTCGTTCCCAACGAAGACCAGGGGTTCTTTGCCATTAACATACAATTGCCCGACGCGGCATCCCTGAACCGGACTCAAGCACTGATGTCAGAAATCACGGACATTGTCCGTTCTGAAGAAGGTGTGGAAAGTGTAATCACCATCTCCGGTTTCAGTATCTTCAGTGGCGCCAGCAGTAATGCGGCACTGGCCATTGCCGTATTGAACCCATGGTCAGAACGACAGAGCCCGGAACTGCATCAGGATGCCATCTTGCAACGGGTGCAGGGAAAACTCTGGGGTGTTCAGGAAGCGCAGATTATGGCGTTTGCCTTCCCGCCCATTCCCGGGCTGGGCTCATCCGGTGGTTTTGATTTCCGCCTGCAAGACACCATGGGCCGTTCCCCCCAGGAGTTGGCCCAGGTGTTGAACGGTCTGGTCTATCAGGCCAACCAGCAACCAGAACTGAGTCAGGTATTCTCGACCTGGCAGGCTAGCGTGCCTCAATATTTCCTGGAAGTAGACCGCAACAAAGCCAAAGCCCAGGACGTATCTCTGTCTGAAATCTTCATGACCCTGCAGACCCAGCTGGGCTCTCTCTACGTCAACGATTTCACGCTGCTCGGCCAAAACTACCAGGTAAACCTGCAGGCCGAAAGTGTGGATCGGGCAGACCCGACCGACCTGAGCAAGTTCTACGTCCGTAACAGCCAGGGGCAGATGGTTCCCCTGACCACCGTAGCAACACTCACACCGGTACTTGGCCCCAGCAGCATTGGTCACTATAACCTGTACCAGTCCACCAACATCAGTGGTCAGGCAGGCACAGGTTACAGTTCCAGTGATGCGATTGCTGCCATGGAGCGTCTGGCTGAGAACCTGCCTCAGGGGTATACCTACTCCTGGTCCGGTCAGTCACTGCAGGAGATAGAAGCAGGCAATCTGGCGCCATTATTGTTCGCCGCGTGCTTCCTGTTTGCCTATCTGTTCCTGGTTGCCCAGTACGAAAGCTGGACCATGCCGCTGGCCATTATCAGTGCTGTACCGATCGCCACCTTTGGCGCCTTTGTCGGTATTAATATCATGCGCAGCTGGAACCCGGTACTGGCCAATGATATCTACGCCCAGATTGGTATGGTGCTATTGATTGGTATTGCGGCAAAAACCGCGATTCTGATTGTCGAGTTCGCCATGGTTCAGCGCAAAGAAGGCAACAGCATTTTTGATTCAGCCCTCAATGCTGCCGGCCTGCGTTTCCGCGCCGTACTCATGACAGCACTTTCGTTTATTCTCGGCGTTATGCCGCTGGTTCTGGCCTCCGGTGCCGGTGCGGCCAGCCGTCAGATCATCGGCATTACCGTAAGCTCCGGTATGCTGGCAGCCACGATTTTTGGTACTCTGCTGATCCCAGTGTTCTATCTGTTGCTGCAAAAGCTGCGCGAGCACTTTGATCCAGATAAGGCTAACAGCTAACTACATCATCTCAAGGCCTCCTTAACGGAGGCCTTTTTTATTGCCTGCCACAAACCACCTGTCCCAAAGCCCTATCAAGACATACAATGAATCTCATAATAAATTTATGGAGTTCAGCGATGACCACTGCTTATGAAAATCTGGTGAACCGATTCCAGCAGATGTATCACCTGCAGCATCTTGGGGCGATTGCCAGCTGGGATCAGGCTGCCATGATGCCAGCCGGCGGGAATCAGGCACGAAGTGCAGCACTGGCCGAACTCAACGCGCTCCTCCACAAACTGCTCACCGCTCCGGAAGTGGCGTCATGGCTGCAGGAAGCACAGCGTCAGGAAACCAGTGAAGAAACCATTCGGTCCGTAGAAGAAATGGCTGTTGAGTGGCGGCATGCCAGTGTCATTGGGGATGATCTGGTAAAAGCAAAAACGTTGGCATCTACCCATTGTGAACATGCCTGGCGCAGCCAGCGTCCAGCGAATGACTGGGAAGGCTTTTCCAGAAACCTGAAAGAGGTGGTCAACCTCTCACGTCAGGAAGCCACCATTCGGGCAGAGAAAAGTAATACGAGCTCATACAACGCCTTACTTGAGCTCTATGAACCCGGGGTCACTACCGAAGAACTGGATCAACTCTTTGGAGACCTGAAAACCTGGCTGCCATCGTTCATACAGGATGCGCAGGAACGACAGTCATCAATAAGCTCCATCCAACCAATGGGTCCATTCGCTACTGAAAATCAAAAAGCCCTGGGCCTCGACGTCATGAAACTGCTTGGCTTTGACTTCAACCATGGGCGACTGGATGTCAGTACCCACCCCTTTTGTGGCGGAGTCAGTGAAGATGTCCGAATGACGACCCGTTACAGCGAAGATAACTTTGTAGAAGCATTGATGGGTACCGTGCACGAAACCGGACACGCCCGTTATAATCAAAGTCTTCCAACGGATCGAGCATTGCCCGTCTCATCTTACCGATCCATGGGTATCCACGAAGGGCAGAGTCTGTTCTTTGAAATGCAGCTGGGCAGGAGCCCGGAGTTCCTGTCGTTACTCCAGCCCCTGATCATCAAACATCTCTGTAGTGACAAGCCACAACCTTATACCGCACTGGAAAATCTGGAAAAAATCTATACTCAGGTTCGACCGGGCTTTATTCGGGTGGATGCCGATGAGATCACCTACCCGGCTCATATTATTCTTCGCTACGAGATTGAGCGAGACCTGATTGACAGCAAGATTGAAGTGGATGACATCCCGGAATTATGGAACCAGAAAATGAAAACCTATCTGAGTCTGGATGTGGGTGATGACCATAAGAACGGCTGCATGCAGGACATTCACTGGCCCATGGGTGCTTTTGGCTATTTCCCCAGTTATACCCTTGGCGCCATGGTGGCGGCACAGCTCTTTGCTGCGCAGAAAAAAACCATACCAGACATCAAATCGCAAATTCGAAGTGGCAACCTTCCCCCCATCTTTGACTGGCTGAAAGACAATATCTGGTCTCAGGGACGTCGCTACTCCACAGCCGAGCTGATGACACGCGCGACCGGGGAACCTTTAACCGCCAGTTATTTCAAAACACACCTGAAACAACGATATCTCAGTTAAGCATTTTTTAATCCATTGAGCCTGTTATTGATAGTAAGTGAAGGTCAACTGTGATGAAATTTGAAACTTTGGCCTTCATGCCATCAAAACAATTTCATCGAGGTTAACCCGATGCGGGGCATCAAAACGACCCATGTCCGCCACAGTTTCCAGGGGCTGGCAGCGCTGATCATTATCATGACAGGCATTAAACTGGGCAGCACACTGGTCATACCCCTGCTGCTCTCTGCCCTGCTTACCCTGCTGGCAAATCCGGTGGTCAATACCTTGACCCGCTTTAAAATCCCCCGCTTTATTGGCATCCTGCTCACGTTAACGGCATTTGTTATTTTCGCTCTTTTCTTTCTCGGTAATATTGCCAGTACCGTTCAAGAGTTCACTGCTGCCCTGCCAGGCTACCGGGAACAGCTGACAGCGACATTTAAGAGCGCTCAGGAATACCTTGCCCAAAAAGATATCTACATCGGCCTGAACACCCTCACAGACTCTTTTGATCCCTCGGCACTGGTCAGCCTGATGACCAATATGATTGGCAAACTGGGCAGCACCATGAGCTTTGCCCTGCTTATTTTGATCGCCACCATTTTTATGCTGCTCGAGGCACCCCTGCTACCTGGTAAACTGCGTATTGCGCTCTCCTCACCCGACCATGAATTACAAAGCATGCGTCGATTCCTGCGGTCGTTTAACCGCTATGTTGCCCTGAAAACGCTGATCAGCATGGTCACCGGTCTGCTGGTGGGTTCCATGCTCTGGGCAAAAGGGGTGAACTTCTACGTGCTCTGGGGACTGGTCGCCTTTCTGTTTAACTTTATTCCCAATGTAGGTTCAATTGTTGCCGCTATTCCCGGTGTATTACTGACCCTTCTGCAATTTGGCTATACCGATGCCATGCTGATTATGGCGGGTTATATGGCCATCAACGTCACCATTGGCAATATCATTGAACCCAACGTGATGGGACAGGGGCTGGGCCTTTCGCCTCTGGTGGTCTTCCTGTCACTGATTTTCTGGGGCTGGTTGCTGGGGCCTGTGGGCATGATCCTGTCCGTTCCACTGACCATGTTTATAAAAATCATGATGGAATCTTCAAACCGATGGCGGAATGTAGCTATTCTGTTAGGGCCTGATGACAGTGCTGAGAAACCATTAAGTACAAAGCACTGAGCCTCTCTCACAAGATAACAAATAGCGGAGCCTGCGATGGTTGATGATATTACTGTTCCAAACCCCTGGACAGACTGGGCCGAAAAAATCAAAGCTATCGCCCAAAACGGGCTTACCTTTTCCAGGGATGAGTTTGACCTGGAGCGGTACCATCAGCTGCAAACCATTGCCCATGAGATGACAGCCCTGTTGACGGGTGCACCAACCGAAAAGGTCGATAATTACTTTCTGCCTGATCATGGTTACGCCACGCCCAAAATCGATCTTCGTGGTGGTGTTTTTCTTGATGATCAAATACTGCTGGTGAAAGAGCGTTCCGATGGATGCTGGACTCTGCCCGGAGGCTGGGGAGATGTGTGTGAGCCACCCGCTTATGGTGTTGAGCGTGAAATAATGGAAGAGTCTGGTTATACGGCTAAAGCCTTAAAACTGGTGGCACTGCGGGATACCCAAAGACACCCCTACTGCCCACAAAGCCCATACCACATTTATAAATTGATTTTTCTGTGTGAATTGACAGGGGGAGCCCCTAAAGAGAATATCGAAATATCGGAGATTGGTTTTTTTGATGTTGATGATTTACCAGAACTGTCCCAGGGTAGAACACTGCCAGAAGATATTCAGTTGTTACTGGAACACAGAAATAAGCCTGAGCTGCCAACCGTATTCGATTAATCCGGCTGGCAACTTAAGTAGCTTTCTAAGCGGTTCCACCCACGGTGATTTCATCAATCTTCAATGTTGGCTGACCAACGCCCACCGGAACCGACTGACCATCTTTACCACAGATGCCAACGCCAGGGTCCAGCTCCAGGTCATTACCGACCATGGACACCTTGTTCATGACATCAGGGCCATTGCCAATCAAAGTTGCGCCTTTGACTGGCACGGTCTTTTTACCATTCTCAATCAACCAGGCCTCACTGGTGGAGAATACAAACTTACCGGAGGTGATATCAACCTGGCCACCGCCCATGTTTTCCACGTAGATGCCTTTCTTGACGCTGCTGATAATCTCTTCAGGATCGTGCTTACCTGCCAGCATATAGGTGTTGGTCATTCGCGGCATGGGCAGATGGGAATAAGACTCACGGCGCCCATTACCCGTAGGCGCAACACCCATCAATCGGGCATTGAGCTTATCCTGCATGTAACCTTTGAGAATACCGTTCTCAATCAATACAGTACTTTCTGTGGGTACACCTTCGTCGTCCATATTCATGGAGCCACGACGACCTCCCAGGGTACCATCATCAACAATGGTGCAATGAGGTGAGGCAACCCGTTCACCAATACGACCGGCATAGGATGAAGACCCTTTGCGGTTAAAATCACCTTCCAAACCATGACCGACAGCTTCATGAAGCAGTACACCGGACCAACCAGAACTGAGCACCACTGGCATTGCTCCAGCTGGGGCAGCGATAGCTTCAAGGTTAGTCATGGCTTGGCGAACGGCCTTTCTGGCGTATTCAAGACCGGTATCATTCAACAGGAACTGCAGGTAGTCACCACGGCCACCTCCACCGGCAGAGCCCCGCTCAATTCGCCCCTCTTTTTCAGCGATTACACTGACATTCAGGCGAACCAGCGGTCGAATATCGGCGGCGAGGGTACCATCGGATGCTGCCACCAGCACCACTTCATGAACACCGGCAAGACTCACGGAAACCTGCTTGATACTTGGGTCAGCCTTACGGGCTTCCTGATCAAGCGTTTTCAGCAGATCAACCTTATCTTCACTGGTTAATGAGTCCAGAGGGCTGGACGTTCCATAGAGGGACAGCGGCTGGCTCCTTTGCCAGGCCTGAACCTGCTTCTGCTGCCCCACCCGGGCAATACTTCGGGCTGCACCTGCGGCCTGTTCCAATGCCGGGAGAATAATTTCGTTGGAATAGGCAAAGCCAGTCTTCTCGCCACTCATGGCTCGAACACCAACACCACTGTCTACATTGAAACTGCCTTCCTTAACGATGCCATCTTCCAGCACCCAGGACTCATGGCGCATGGATTGAAAATAGAGGTCAGCAGCATCCACATTGTGACCCAGCATGGTATCCAGAATTCGGTTGAGTTCGCTGTCGCCGATATTGGCCGGGGTCAGCAGTTGGTCTCGGGCTGTTGTAATAATATCGGTCATAGATCTTGTCACCACTTTTGTCAGCAGCGTGGCTTCACACTGATTTATTCTTATTGCAAGCGTACTCCCGGAGAATGGGATAACTCAAGGGAAGTTTGTAATTTCTGATTATGAATTCATATGGTTAGTACTTACGTTCTTTCACAGGCGCCCAGAACCGTTGAAACAACAATCTCAACCTTCTCTTCCAGTACTTTACCGTCTGGAACCGGCTCTCCTTTGACAACCTGCGGCCAGAACAACATTCCCTGAAAGAGGCTGATATATATATTGGTGATCACACCAAGATCCGTTTCATTCAGCTTACCGGCTTCCATGGCCTCCCTGAACCACTGGGTCACTGCTTTGGTGCTATATAGAGTATTGATGAGGTTTCGCGCCATGCCAGGCTGACGGAGAAACTCCATCAGGATAGTGCGTGACAGTGGAATACCATAAATTTGATAGAGGATTTCGGCTTCTTTAAAGCTAATGGATGTCAGTTGGGCATGAAGGCTGAGTTCTGGATCAAAGGGATAGCGTATCGTCTCATACGCTGAAGTCTGAATAATGGTCAGCACTGACTCAAACAACAGCTCCTTGCTTTCAAAGTGACGGTAAAGTGTGCGCTTGGACACTTCGGCTGCCGTGCAGATTCGATCCATATTGGCAGCAAGAAAGCCGTATTGAATAAATTCTTCTTTGGCCGCACCGATGATAGCCCGACGTTTTCGCTCTGAGCGTGTCACTGGCTCCTCTCCCTTTTGTCACCTCATCCTGCGCATCCGCTTTATCAACTAATAACTTGAACGCCCCCGCTCCTGCACATTGCAGGAGTTAAGGGGCAAATAAAGCAACACACGAAGTACACTATAGAGTTTACATTTAATGAGCGCAAGCATAATATAAACTCATAAGTTTACTTTTGAGTTACTCAAACGGACTTTCCAAAAAAACCTTTCATTTTCACTGGTCACACCTGACCAGAATTTTTTAGAGACGGGTCACTATGTTGGCATCGATAAAAGTCACCAGACTGGCAGCTGGCATTGCTCTGGCATCGCTCCTTCTTGGAGGGTGCGGTAAAGAAGACGCTGCACAAACCAAAACGGCGGTTATTCAGCCTGCTCTGACAGAGCTTGTAACCAATACGGTCAGTGATGAGCTCAGCTTCAACGGTGTTGTACGTTCTGCCGAACGAGCCAATCTTGCCTTTCGTGTGGGAGGCCTGCTCACTGATATTCGAGTAAAAGAGGGTGACCACGTCAGACAGGGTGATCTGTTGGCCAGACTGGATGCCCGGGATGCGAAGACCGCTCTGGAATCCGCCCGAACTGGAGTTTAAGAGCACTGGAGATGACTATACGCGGGCAAAGGCTATTTTTTGAGAAAAGCCGGGCTATTTCCAAGAGTGATCTGGATGCCATCACTACCCGTTACAACCTGGCCAGAAACCGTGTTGATGAAACAAAGCGACAGTTTGAGTACACCGAACTGAGAGCGCCTTTTGATGGCATCATTGGTCGCAAGCTGGTGGATAACCATATCCAGATCCAGGCCAACAGCCCGGTTCTTGTTCTTCATGATCTGAGCGACCTGGAAGTCGTCATCAATCTACCCCATAAGGTCATGCTTTCCGGGCTGCACCAAACCGCCGCCAATGCCGAGTTATCAGCCATACCCGGCCAATTATTCCCACTGGCGCTGCGCACCTACGCTACAGAGGCTGACCCTATATCCCAGACCTATCCCGTAGTCATGGGTTTTGAAGAGTTGAAAGGCTTCCGTGTTTTGCCTGGTATGGCGGTGAAAGTCAGTGCCGTTAATGGCTCAGTCCAAAGACATAACCAAACCAGCCAATATCACCATCCCACTGACGGCAATTGTTCCCGATAATCAGGGCAAACAGTTTGTCTGGGTGGTTGGCAGCGACAACAAAGTACAAAAGCGCTTTGTTCGAAGTGGGAAGCCTCAGCAAAAACCGCATTCACGGTCAAAAAACACCTTGTACCTGGCGAGCGGGTGATAACCGCTGGTGTATCCAGCCTTAAAGAGGGTATGGAAGTCCGTCCATACACTGAAGGCTCTAATCAAAAAAACGCTGGAGCCTGATGCATGGATATTGCACGTTATACCATCGCAAAGCGAACGAGTGTCTGGGTCATTATCGCCCTGACATTGATCGGCGGCTACATCAGCTACCTGAAACTGGGTCGTTTTGAAGATCCGGAATTCGTGATTCGTCAGGCGGTTATCAACACCCCTTACTACGGAGCTACAGCCCAGGAAGTCTCTGATGAAGTCACGGATTTGATCGAAGGCGCAGTTCAGTCGCTTCAGGAATTAAAGGAGGTTAAATCCGTCTCCAAACAGGGCATGTCGGAAGTAACCGTTGAGATTCAGCTGGAATTCGCCAAAAGCTCTGCGGATTTACAACAGGTCTGGGACAAACTGCGTCGAAAAATCAGTGATGTCCAACGACAACTGCCGCCGGGGGCTGGTCCTTCCATTGTTAACGATGATTTCTCGGATGTGTATGCGCTCTTTTTTGCAGTAACCGGTGAAGGGTTCACCGACAAGCAGCTGCAGGACTATGTAGACACACTGCGTCGTGAACTGGTACTGGTGCCGGGTGTTGCCAAAACGGCCACACTGGCCGAACAGCAGGAGACCATTTTTATCGAGATTTCCAGTGAACGTATGGCCAAATTTGGCCTGTCTGCCGAGCAGGTTCTGCAAGTACTGCAAAAGCAAAATCTGGTGACCGTTGCTGGCAGTATTGAAACCGATTCCATGCGTATTCCGGTGATCCCCGACGCCAGCGTGCACTCATTTGATGATCTGAAAAATCTGCAGGTGGGCGTTGGTGAGAACAGTACCGTGCTGCGCCTGGGTGATATTGCTGACCTGAAGCGTGGCTACCAGGAACCGGCATCCATGCTGATGCGTTATAACGGTGAACGGGCCATCGGCTTTGGTATTTCCAATGTCACCGGCGGTAATGTGGTGGATATGGGCGATGCGGTTAAAGCCCGAATTGCTGAACTGGAAAGCCAGCGCCCCCTGGGTATGGAGCTGCATGTAATTTCCATGCAATCCGATTCCGTTCGTGCGTCAGTGGCCAACTTTATCGATAACCTGATTGCTGCCGTTGCCATCGTCTTTGTCGTACTGCTGTTGTTTATGGGGGTGCGCTCCGGCGTCATTATCGGCTTTGTGTTACTGCTGACCGTGGCGGGTACACTGTGCATTATGCTGGTTGAAGATATCGCCATGCAGCGTATCTCCCTCGGGGCACTGATCATTGCCCTCGGCATGCTGGTGGATAATGCCATTGTGGTCACCGACGGTATTCTGGTACGTCTGCAGAAAAACCCCGATGAAGACCGTGCGGCCCTGGCGTCAGAGATCGTAAAGTCTACCCAGTGGCCTCTGCTGGGCGGTACCGTTGTGGGCATCTGCGCTTTCAGCGCCATTGGTCTTTCTCCGTCCGATATGGGGGAATACGCCGGTTCACTATTCTGGGTAATTCTCTATTCCATGCTCCTTAGCTGGGTATTTGCGGTTACAGTAACCCCGATGCTCTGCCATGATTTTCTGAAAGTGAAAGCCATAGCGGCTGACCAGAAACCAGGCCGAATGGTAACGGCTTATAAAGCACTGTTAATGTGGGTACTTAAACATCGTCTGATAAGCTCAGCACTCCTTCTGGGCACATTGGCCGTGGCTATCTGGGGAGTACAGTTTGTACCTCCGGGTTTTATGCCAGATTCACAGCGCCCACAATTTGTCGTTGATGTTTACCTGCCACAGGGCTCCGATATCAAGCGTACTGAGGCAATCATTGCCGATGTCGAGCAGGATGTAAAAGCCAAAGAAGGCATCACCAATATCGCCAGCTTTATTGGCGGTGGTGGTCTGCGTTTTATGCTGACCTATTCACCGGAGGCCAGAAACCCAAGCTATGGCCAGCTGCTGATCGACATTGATGACTACACAAAAATTGCATCGCTGAGCGGTGAACTGCAGAGCGAGCTGGCCAGCAAATATCCCGATGCTTCCATCAAGGTATGGAAGTTCATGCTGGGCCGGGGCGGCGGTAAGAAAATCGAAGCCGGTTTCAAAGGTCCTGACAGTGAGGTGCTGCGGCGACTGGCGGAGCAAGCTAAGGCCATTATGTTAAACGACAGTAACCTGATCGCAGTACAGGACGACTGGCGTCAACAGGTACCGATACTCCGACCGGTGTATTCCGCTGAAGAAGCACAACGGTTTGGGCTGACCACACCGGAGATCAACCAGGCCATCGCCCAAACGCTGACCGGGCGGAATGTGGGTGTTTACCGGGAGGGGGATGACCTGATTCCCATTGTGGTCCGCGCCCCTGAAGGTGAACGCAACCATCAACGGGCCATCGAAAACACGGAAGTATTCAGCCCGAAAGCGAATACCTTTATTCCGGTAAGCCAGTTGGTGGAATCGGTGGATGTGGTGTATCAGGATGCCATTCTGCGCCGTATCGACCGCGTGCCCACCATTCTGGTACAGGCCGATCCGGCACCCGGTGTATTGACGGCAGATGCCTTCAACCTCTTGCGCAGCAAAATCGAAGCGATTGAACTGCCGCCTGGCTATGAGCTGACCTGGTATGGAGAATTTAAAGCATCAAAAGACGCCAACGAAGGCCTGGTCATTTCTGCGCCTTATGGTTTTGCGGCGATGATCCTGTCGGTGATCTTTATGTTTAACGCCCTTCGCCAGCCTCTGGTGATCTGGCTGACAACGCCACTGGCACTGGTGGGTGTGGCTGCTGGTCTGGTGTTCTTCCAGACACCTTTTGAATTTATGGCGATTCTCGGCTTCTTAAGCCTGATCGGCATGATGGTGAAGAATGCAATTGTTCTGGTGGATCAGGCCGATGTGGAGATCAGAGATGGCAAGCCGGCGTATCACGCCATTATTGATGCAGCCCTCAGCCGTGCCCGCCCCGTGTTACTGGGCGCTCTGACCACCATACTGGGCGTGGCTCCGCTGTTGATTGACCCATTCTTCAAAAGCATGGCGGTGACCATTATGTTTGGTCTTCTGTTTGCCACCATCCTGACCCTGGTGGTCATTCCACTGTTTTATGCGGTCTTTTTCCGGGTGGAAATTGAAGAGGCTTAAGTCACTGCTTGCCTCTGAATCATTGATTCGACATGAGGGTCAGACCACGCTGCGGTGATGTTTTTGAACCACAGAGATCACAAAGACCACGAAGAACCGCTTTTCTTTTCCTTTGTGCGCTTTGTGCTCACTGTGGTTCAAAAAAATCCCAGCAGCACGGTCAGGCTCCCAGAGTGAATCAATGGGTCATAGATAATCCTGGTTGATTCTTATACAGCCCATCGAAAGCAAAGGGGATACCCTTCCCCCTTCGTTAATATGAAATATCCAAACTAAGGACTACTGCCTGTTTTCTTTCCCTGACTTTTCCGGGGCTTATTGGAAAACAGCTTATCCAGTGTCATTTTAGGATCATCAAAAGACCCTTTAATCCGGTAACGAATACTGGCCAGCTGGTCCACTTGCTTGCCCACGAGTTTGTCAGCAATATAGATAATCCCGGCCACCTGAGGTGCTGTTCCTAAAAGAACACTGAGAATGGGCAGATTAGACGAGACTGGCAGGGTAACCACCAGGCTCAAATCCAGCTCTTCACGATTGGTATCGATGGTGCCGTCCAGCTTGAAATCAGACGAAGGACCTTCAATCACCATGGGTGAATCAAAGGTAATAACGCCCTGGTTAAAATTCAGGCTCCCCCGAATCTGGTCAAAGCTGATACCGGATGAGTAGAGATCTGAAAAATCCAGCTGGATTCTTCGCGACAGTGCTTCGGTGTTAAAAATACCAAAGACTTTCAGCGCTCCCGAGGAGCTGCTATCCACCTTCCGCAGCCGCCCTTTTTTCAACAGGAGGTCAACCCGACCTTTCATGGTAGCAACTTCACCCCCAATGGGTGACCCTTCCCAGTTCAGGCTGGCATCAAAGCGACTTTCTTTCGCTTCCAGAAAGCCTGAAAAACCCAGGGCTTCCTGAAGCTCTTTTATACCGGAACCCTTCAATCTTCCCTGAACCCAGCTACGCTGCTCACCATCCATCTCTACCCAGTCTGCCAGACCAGTGAGAGATACACCCGACAGCTTACCGGTAATATTATCAATCTTAACACCATGAGGGGCACGGCGAAGTTTGAAGCCAATGCGGGCTGGCGCTCGACTGCCAACCTGAATCCGGCTGATGTTCACATCCAGATTGGGTAACGTTGCCGGATTTACGTCCGCAAGACTATCTTCAGGTTCTTTACTTCCTTCATCAGACGGCGTTTTTTCCAGATCAGGCTCGGGCAGATAAACGTGATCAACATTCAGCTTCCAGGGCGTTGCACGTTGTTCTGGAATCCATAAATTACCTCTCAACGTCTGCCCATCAACACTCAGTTTCATCCCCTTTTTGTCAAGTTGAGTCTCTTTCTGTTGCATTTTCTGAGGCACTTTCTGCTGAGCATGCTGCTGAAGCGAGACTGAAATATCCGGCCATTGATATTCGCCATACTTCAATAAACCAATACGAACATTGTCGACTTCTATACGTGAAGCAAGCTGTTGCTCACCGGGCTTACCAGGCTGGCCCTCAAAGCGCTCTTTCCATGGGCCAATATCCAGAACGGGTAAATTACCTGTCACCAGAAACGTATTGCTGTCAGCTCTCTGCCTATCCAACGATTTTTTATATCCTGCCGGATCGGCGCCAAGGGTAATAAGGGCAGACTCAGGAGAAAATTCTGGCGTCATTTTCATCTCCAGCCTGCCCAGATTGGCCAGAGAAACATTCAGCAGCTCATGCCCATCTTTTTTAACCAGAGAAAGATCAAGAGGTAATGGCACATCAGCTGTTTTGCCAACCGGATCCGGTAATTCAATTTCAACCCCGAGCAGCTCACTGTCCACTCTGAGTTCGGTGCTCCCTTGACCCAGCCCGAGTGATAATCGGGCACGATAATCAGTTTCACCTTCCAGTAAACTAAGCCAGTCCAGCTTCAACCAGTCCTGAAGGGAAGGAACCGATATTCTGCCAGTCCAGTCTATATCGGTGGTCACGGGCTGCTGATTCACAACCGCAGAACGAATCTGGAAGTTAGCTGGCTGACCAAAGAACCTGCCGGACAGTTGTTTCGCAGATAGACCGCGCTCAGTGCTGAACGATAAATCGCCATCAATGCCATTCACATCAATATTCAGGTCTGGAATAGCGAACCGGAAGTCTTTCACTGCTGACCGGATATCCACTGCTGAACGGTCCAGATCATCAAGGGGAAGTGTCAAATTAAGTCCCGCATTCAACCCACCATCCAGCTGCCACTTTCTGGCCTCCCCTTCCATCCAGCCATTAATCGGTGTTTGAGTAAGAAAGTATTTGAGTGTTTCGCCATCAGCATTCAGGTGACTACTGATTTTGAGAACCGATTCCCCTTTCAGGGGAACGCTGGCCACAATATTATCCAGCCTGCCACCGGCTGATTCAGCACTTTCAGCCAGCACTTCAACCCGGTCATCATTAACATACACCTGTCCTTTCAATGCGGTAATGACAGGCCAGTCTGGCTCGTAATCCAGTTCTCCATTACTGATATCAAAAAACAGTCCCCAGCGGGAATCCTGAGAGCCATCACCAGAACTGCCTCCTCCAACCTCGTCACCACCAACAAGGGCGCCGTTGTATATAAAGCCCCCACCAGAAATATCGGCTTTGCGAATCGCCGTATCCAGCCAGTGAGTCAGATCACTGTCCATTGGCATCAGAGCGGGTAGATATTTTCCGGTATAACGCGCATCGCCATTACTCATACCAACGGTAAGTGCCATATCCAGCGTTTCACCGTCATTCCACTGTAATGGAACATCCAGCCTTAACTTACCCTTTAAATCCCCTTCAGGTCCTTTCAGGGCAAGATCATCAGACCCCAGAATATAAAAGTCGTCTATAACATCCCAATAAAGTCGAGCCCGGGCTTCATCGAATGTCCATGTTTCCCGAAACAGTTCAGGAAACCCCAACTGGAAATCCCGGGTATCAAGATCCAGATACCCCTGTAACAGGTTCATCCTTAATTGACCGCTGACATTGCCTCCCGAAGGCGCACCCTCCCAGGCATCAACGGACACATTATCCAGACGCGCGCTCAAATCAAAATCAAAGGGTTTTCGGGAAGGGAAAAGGCGAATGGCAAGATCATTCAACTGACCTTTGGGGTTCAGGGTCTGTATCAGATCAGCTACCGGTGTTGGTAATGCATCCGTATCCAGAAGCCAGCGCTTAAGCAGATCAAGATCCAGCACTTCTGTCGCCGCAGTAATCGTATACTCATCGGTTCGACCACCGGTCAGGTACCAACTGTTTTCCCATCGGTAGGTAACACCATTATGCAAGCGGTTTTCCAACTGCAGATCATTCAACCAGATCTGCCAGCTGGACTCTCTCTCTCCCTGGATAAACAGCTGCGACTGACCTGTGAGATGACTCAGGTTGCCAGAGTGATCAACATAAGCCACATCCGGAGACGCAACACGCCCCTGCACCTGCCAGTGCTCATTGTCGTAGCGCCACTGGGTATCGAACTCAACCATGGCAACCAGCACATCATCATAGCAGCCAGCCCATAATGCACAGAGTTGTTCAGCATTAAGATCACTGGCTTTCGCGATGCCCTGCCACTGTGAAAATATGCCTCGACTGGAGATTCCACTGCCTTCGACTTCAAGATAACCATTGCCAACCTCAAGCCGGGCGGACAGGTCTTTTCGATTATCGTCTGTCAATACTGTCAGGTAACGGCCATTAATATCACTGCTCTCGCCATTAGCCTTCCTCAGATTCAGCCGAATGTTGCGAACATCAACCATCTGTTGAAGGGATAGCCACTCCAGTAAAGAGCCTTTGCGATATTCCGGAGTTTGCAGTGATGAGCCGGCAATCTGCTGGATGCCAGAGAGTGTCCACCGAGCACCATCCCCCTGAACCAGATCAATATTCACACCTTTGACTTCCAGAGCCGTGAATACCGGTGCCCAGTGAAGTAATGACTCCCTTAGGCTCAGCTCCATATCCAGCTGTTCAATACTGAAGCCTGTAACATCCGCCTCTTTTCCCTTAAGTGTCAGACCTCGCAGTGACAGCCATGGCTCCCCGCTATTCCATTTGGCAGTCATAGACTCAATCTGAAGGTCAGCATTTAAGCGATCACTGAGAAAACGGGAGAGTTCAGGCTGCAAGACAGGCAATGTACTAAACATCAAACGGCCAAAGGCAACCATGATCACCAGAATGGTCAACCCTGTGATCAGAAGTCTCCAGCTCCACTTCATTAAACTGTTGAGCATAGATATGCCACCAGACCGAGTCTTTACACCCTCTGGATTCCGTTTGAGCGGAATAGTCCGCTTAAGGCTGTTTAAAATCCGCTTCAACAACCGTGGCCCTGCCCTGACAAACCATCAACCTGTCCAGCATCAGACTGGCGCAAAACAACAAGAACTATCAATGAAACTCAACCCCAGCTCAATAATAATCATGACAAAATAAACAGTATTTTCAAAAACGAAATGCGGCTTCTCACTCTTAATGAGAAACCGCATTTATAAAAGTATCAAATTTGCCAGTTAAACCAGAACTACATCAAACTGCTCCTGGGTATAAATGGGCTCTACCTGAAAACGAATCGGCTTTTGAATAAACTCTTCAAGATCAGCCACATTACTGGACTCTTCATCCAGCAGGCGGTCAATGACGGCCTCAGATGCAAGCACCATATAACTGTCACCGTCGTATGCCCGAACAGCCCGGAGAATTTCCCGGAAGATTTCATAGCATACCGTTTCTGCAGTTTTCAGTGTGCCACGCCCTTCACAGGTTGGACAGGACTCACACAGAACATTCTCTAATGACTCCCGGGTTCGCTTGCGAGTCATCTCCACCAGACCCAATTCACTGACACCCGTAAAGTTGGTCTTGGCATGGTCCTGCTCCATCGCTTTTTCAAAAGCCCGCTGAACCTGACGCTGGTGCTCCGAATCTTCCATATCAATAAAGTCGATGATAATAATACCACCAAGATTCCGTAACCTGAGCTGACGTGCAATAGCCACTGCAGCCTCAAGATTGGTTTTGAATATAGTCTCTTCCAGATTACGGTGACCAACAAATGCGCCAGTATTGACGTCAATAGTCGTCATTGCCTCAGTTTGATCAAGTATCAGGTACCCCCCTGATTTCAACTGAACCTTACGACTTAGCGCCTTATTAATTTCATCCTCAACACCAAATAAATCAAAAATTGGCCGTTCACCAGGATAATATTCCACCCGACCATCAATCTCTGGCACCAGCTTTTTCACAAACTTGGAAACTTTCTCAAATGTTTCTCGAGAATCAATTCGAATTTTCTCAATATTCGGATTCACCAGGTCTCGCATGGTTCGAAGATGCAGAGGAAGATCCTCATACACATTCGCTGGCGCCTTGCTATCCTTGATATTTTCTTCAATGGTTTCCCACAGTCTACGCAGGAAAAGAACATCCGCCCGAACCTCGGCTTCACCAATACCTTCAGCGGCAGTTCTCAATATAAAACCGCCAGACTCTGCAGAATATTGAGAGGAATTTTCATCCTGACTACCAAGACAAGACTCCACCAACTGGCGCAGACGATCCCGCTCTTCAACATCTTCTATACGAAGGGAAATGCCCACATGATTGTTTTTGGGCATATGCACCAGATAACGGGCCGGAATTGAGATGTGTGTCGTTAAACGAGCCCCTTTGGTACCAAGCGGGTCTTTAGTTACCTGAACCACCAGAGACTGGCCTTCATGCACCAGCTCATAGATAGGACGCTCTTGGGTATCCTCACTGCTTTTTTCCTGCCTTGGGGCAATTTCACTGGCATGGATAAACGCAGCCCGCTCAAGACCAATATCGACAAAAGCAGCCTGCATACCTGGCAGAACCCGGACGACCTTACCTTTATAAATATTGCCAACAATCCCGCGACTGCGAGCCCGCTCGACATAGATCTCCTGCAGCACCCCATTTTCAACCAGAGCCACCCGTGATTCCATGGGCGTGATATTCATGAGAATTTCTTCGCTCATCCCAGTCCCTCAATTCCTTTAATGCATTGACCTGTGATGTCTGGCTGCTTGTCCGAAAATTGATCCGGGAATTGAGGCACCACAGGTCAATACACTGTCACCAATCCTTTAGTCGAGCTGATGTTCCAGGAGGCTGCCCGAGAATAGACTGCCCTACGCGGCAACTGCTCCTGCGTTGCTCTAGCTCCTGCGTCCATGCAGTCGTGCGGCGGCAGAAAATTGGTCTAAAAACCCGATTTTGTTCGTCAAATAGCGCGCTATTCTCGGACAGCCTCCAGGCAGAAACACAAACCGGTTTGTTCGATCATACCAGCAATCGGTGTCAGTTTTTTGCTTCCTGACAAACTTTATACCAAAAACTGTTCCAAGAGACTTTCAAGCGAAAGATAACTGCAATTTCCTTACTGAATTTATTATTGAATGATTTCTGGAGCCTTCATCCAAACACTAGGGGGCGTTCCCAATTAGCCATGAGACCAGTTGATCACTGCTCATGGGAATACCACACCGCGCAGTTCGCGCCTTGTCTGGCGCAAGCCGTGGGCGGCTGGTCACATGTCTAATTGAGAACGCCTCCTAGGTTCTGTGACATAAGGCTCCAAACCCAGCGGGGCGCGCAGTCTGGCTCGTAAAGCCGTATTCCACAAGGCGAACTGGTACAGTTGTAGTGGTTCTACATCAAAACCAGCTCAACGAAGCTGGAAGGCGGCTTTACGAGCCACCCCGTGGGCTCAAGCCAGAATAAAAACACACACTCATTAAGCTTTCCAAACCGGAATGTCAAAATGGGCAAGGAGGCGGGAAGTTTCCATTAACGGCAGTCCAACCACCGCTGAATAGCTACCGGATATACTGGCAACCAGAACCGCACCGAAACCTTGAATACCGTATGCACCTGCTTTATCCGCTGGCTCACCAGTTGCAATATAGCCTTCAATTAACTGATCAGTCAGCTTATTAAACACAACATCAGTCACAGAAAGCTCTGAATAGCACTGTTCGCCATCCGTTACAGCCACAGCAGTCATCACCTGATGAGTGTTACCTGAAAGCATCTCCAACATACAACGAGCATCTTCTGCATCTCTGGGCTTACCAAGGATCTGATCACTGCATACAACCGTTGTATCTGCGGCCAGCAGAGGCATTTTTTCTGAGCCTGACATCAAAACGTCCTGCCAGCCTGCAGTGGCTTTTTCCCGAGCCATTCTCAGCACATAGTCAGAGGCGGCTTCCTGCGGGGATGGCGTTTCATCAATGTCACAAATCAATTTTTGAAAAGGCACGCCTATCTGTTTCAGCAATTCAGCTCGGCGTGGGGACTGGGAAGCAAGATAGATCATCTTCAACTCTGTATTCGATGGCCCTGGGAGGAGAGGGCTACACTACGCGAAAATAACGCCTCAAAAAGCGTAACCCGGACATAACCCAGGGCCAGATCACAGCACTGGAAACGGAAGGCAGAAGATACCAGACTGATGGAACCGTATCCCCAGCAGCGCTTCGCACCCAAAGAAGCAATACCTGGTAAAAACCAACCATTAAAAACACCATAAATGCCTGCTGCCAGACAGGAAACAACCTCAATCGCCGATGCAGGCTGAGTACAATAAATGCAACCATCAACATGCCAAGGGAGTTAAGGCCAAACAGGCTTCCCTGAAATACATCCAGCAACAAACCAGTGATAAAGGCAAATAACAAACCGAATCGTTCAGGTAAAGCCAAAACCCAGTAAATGACAACAAGAGGCACCCATGCCGGGCGCATCAGTGATAACCACTCTGGCAAAGGCATGATACTGAACATCGCAGCAACCAGCAGGGTCATCCATACAACCCAGTGGGCATTAGCCTGCTGAATCATAATGCCCGCCCCTCTTCAGTCTTTTTGATCGATTCTGGCTCTTTTATGGGTTCTGACAGTACTGGCTCCAACAGCTCCATTGGCTCAATGAGATCCTTGACCTCACGAAAAACAAGAAGCACAACCCTGCTTCGGTTCACTTCTGCCAGAGGCTGAACTTCAATGGTGGCAAAGGCATCACCCGATTTATGCCTGACATGAGTAACCACACCGACGGGATAACCCTCCGGGTAGATACCTCCAAGACCGGAACTGGTTAACAGGTCGCCCTCCTGAAAGTCCTCGGTGATCGGAATGTGCAACAACTCAAGACGGTCTGCCCGGCCAGAGCCTGCAGCAATGGCTCGATACTTTGTCCGGTTATTCTGAACAGGGACTCGCGCAGCCAAATCAGTCAGCATCAATACCCGACTGCTCACAGGACTGACTTTAACCACCTGCCCCATGACACCGTGAGCATCCAAAATAGCCTGACCTTCATAGACTTTGTCGAAGGAACCTTTATTAATAACCACACGATGCCTGAATGGGTCAGGATCAACACCGACAACTTCAGAGACCAGCACCTGTTCATCCACCAGTTCAGAAGAGTTCAACAATTCTCTCAAGCGAATATTTTGTGCTGTAAGTGACGCCAGCTTCTGAACTTTCTGTTCAAGAATCAGGTTTCTGGCTTTCAGGCGGGCATTTTCCTGCAACAACTCATTATGCGATATAACAACTTGTGATGCCGTCCCCCATATACGCCCAGGCAAGTCCGCAAGAAAGAGAACGGGAGTAGCGGCGACAGTCAACCATTGGCGAACCTGTGACAGTGCCCGATAGCTATGATCAAAATACAATAATGCCAGTGACAAAATGCCCAGCAAAACAAATCGTGTAACCAGTGACTGGCCTTGACTGAAAATCGGTTTAATAACCTGCTCCTTACCAGGCCTCAGTATGCTACTTACGTTGAAAATGCCATTTGTAAATTAACCCACCTCTCCAGATTATGATGGTTTACAAAAACTATGCTGTCAGTCTGGCGAGACTGGCATTTTCCAGCGATCCGCTGTGTGAAGTAATGATAATTATCAACGACATTTATAAACCTCTGAAGCCCAAGAGGTATAGACACAACAGGAACCGGGTCGCTGATTAAAAAGCAATAATCAACTTTGCCTGACGGCAGTCTAAAATAGCAAATCAGCAATATCTCCACAGGAAATATTGCTGATTATTTTGCAAATAAATTTTGACTAACAGAGGCTGGCGCATCTGATTAATCAGTGGATAAAAGATCCATACGGTGTTTATCCATCATCTCAATCGCCCGGCCGCCGCCACGGGCCACACAGGTGAGCGGGTCTTCAGCAACCAAAACTGGCAAGCCGGTTTCTTCGCTGATCAGTTTATCCAGATCACGCAACAGTGCTCCACCACCGGTCAGCACCAGGCCACGCTCAGCAATATCTGAAGCCAGTTCAGGTGGAGACTGCTCCAGCGCACTCTTCACGGCCTGAACGATTGCAGTCAATGATTCCTGAAGCGCTTCCAGAATCTCACCACTGTTCAGGGTAAAACTCCGTGGAATACCTTCCGCCAGGTTACGGCCACGTACATCAATTTCCAGCAACTCATCACTTGGATAAGCGATAGCAATTTCCTGCTTGATACGTTCAGCGGTCGCATCACCGATCAGGCTACCATAATTGCGACGAACATAGGTCACAATGGCATCATCAAAGCGGTCACCACCAATGCGTACAGACTCGGAATACACCACGCCACTAAGGGATATAATTGCAATCTCAGTAGTACCACCACCGATATCCACTACCATGGAGCCGCTGGCTTCCTCAACAGGCAGCCCGGCACCAATGGCGGCTGCCATAGGCTCTTCAATCAGATACACTTCCCGGGCACCGGCACCAAGTACCGATTCACGGATGGCCCGCTTTTCAACCTTGGTTGACTTGCAGGGCACACAGACCAGCACTCTCGGGCTGGGCTGAATAAAACTGTTTTCATGCACTTTATTAATAAAGTGCTGAAGCATTCGTTCACAGACATCAAAGTCTGCAATCACGCCATCCTTCATTGGGCGTATTGCGGTGATATTGCCAGGCGTCCGACCCAGCATCCGCTTAGCATCGGCACCAACGGCCACAACGCTCTTCTGGGTGCCCAGATTGCGGATAGCAACCACGGAGGGTTCATTTAACACTATGCCCTTTTCACGGACATAGACCAGAGTGTTGGCAGTTCCAAGGTCGATCGAGAGATCGCTGGAAAACAGGCCACGTAACCTTTTCAGCATGTTATGGTGTACCTTGATTCAAGGCTTGGGTAATTCTAGAAACTCTAACAATGCTGTCTCCAGAGGGCAAGCAGCAATTGTGCTCTGTGGGAACTGTGCCTGAATCATTTACCTCAATGAAAGCATTCGGACAAAGGCTCCATTACTGGGATTTACCGAAAAACCGGGTGGCAGCCCGTGTATTTCCCCAACGGGTAGCGGTTTATTTTTTACAGCAAACCGCACTCTGCTTACCTTTCCTATAGAGAGAGCGCAGATGACTTACCGCATCCATATCCATGAAACCCTTGAGAAATGAGTGGCCAGCCCATACATTAGCTTCTTATTTAGAAGTGATACTATCTGAAATTCGATAATCACTTTCACTGCCTGACTACACAATAAGTGATTTTTTTCACTCATTGTTGTTTATTTATGGAGAAATCAAACCAATGGCCATCGACGCCTCTGGAGTCAAAAAGGTTTCACACCTTGCACGTTTATCCATTGACGACAATGCCGTGGAAGCAACAACCGCCACCATCGGCAGTATACTGGAACTGGTCGATAGAATGCAGGCCGTAGATACACAGGGCGTTGAGCCCCTGGCACACCCTCTGGATGCGATCCAGCGCCTGCGGCCTGACATCGTAACCGAAGAAAATCAACGGGAACAATTACAAAGCTGTGCGCCTGCCGTCGAAGAAGGCCTCTTTCTGGTTCCCCGTGTTATTGAGTAACACGATAGTTGCTGAAGCAGTCAACAGGGTAGAAAAGCCGAAATGGCATTATTTTCATAGTAACTGCTCTGAGTCCGGTAGAAGCTGAGCCTCTTCTATACAATACGTCTTCCAACCGACCGAATCCCATGTACGATAAAACCATTGCAGAACAGAGCCGGGCATTAGCCAGTGGCGAAATATCCAGTGTCGAACTGACACAAAGTTATCTTGACCGAATCAAGCAGTATGATGGAGACATTAACAGCTTCATTACGGTGACTGACGAATTAGCCCTGAAACAGGCAAAAGCAGCCGATTCACTTCGTGCTGCAGGCAATGCCAATGCCATGACCGGCATTCCTGTTGCCCATAAAGACCTGTTTTGTACGGAAGGCGTCAAGACCTCCTGCGGCTCAAAAATGCTGGACAACTTTATTGCGCCTTATGAGTCCACCGTCACCGGAAAATTCAAGGAAGCCGGTGCTGTCATGCTGGGCAAAACCAATATGGATGAGTTCGCCATGGGCTCTTCCAATGAGAACAGCCATTACGGCCCCGTCAAAAACCCATGGGACAAATCGGCAATCCCGGGTGGTTCGTCCGGTGGTTCGGCAGCAGCCGTATCAGCACTGCTGGCCGCAGGCGCTACCGGTACAGACACTGGTGGCTCCATTCGACAGCCGGCCTCTCACTGCGGCATTACCGGCCTCAAGCCAACCTACGGCAGGGTATCCCGTTATGGCATGGTCGCCTATGCCTCAAGCCTCGATCAGGCCGGCCCCATGACCCGCTCTGCAGAAGATGCAGCCATCATGCTGAACACCATGGCTGGCTTTGATACCAGAGACTCCACCTGTCTGGACCGTGAAGTACCGGACTACACCGCCGCTCTGAATGACTCTCTGGAAGGCCTGACCATCGGCCTGCCAAAAGAGTATTTCACTGCCGGACTGAACAGTGAAGTCGAACAGCAGATCCGTAATGCTATCGCTGAGTATGAAAAGCTTGGTGCAAAGGTTAAGGAAGTCAGCCTGCCCAATGCCGAGCTGTGCATTCCTGCCTACTATGTCATTGCACCGGCAGAAGCTTCATCCAACCTTTCCCGCTTTGACGGGGTTCGTTTCGGATACCGCTGTGAAGATCCAAAGGACCTGATGGATCTCTACATCCGTAGCCGCAGTGAAGGTTTTGGAGAAGAAGTCAAACGTCGTATTATTGTTGGTACCTATGCCCTTTCTGCAGGCTATTACGATGCATACTATCGCAAGGCACAGCAGATTCGCCGTCTGATCCGCGATGACTTCCTCAACGCATTCAAAGAGTGTGATGTCATTCTGGGGCCCAATGCACCAACATCCGCCTTTGATATCGGCTCTATGAGCAATGACCCGGTAGCGATGTATCTCTCCGATATCTATACACTGTCGGTTAACCTGGCCGGCCTGCCCGGACTATCCGTCCCAGCGGGCATGGCAAATAATCGCCCTGTAGGTCTGCAGATTATAGGTCAGCACTTTGATGAGGCCCGTCTGCTGAATATTGGTCACCGCTTCCAGCAGGCGACAGACTGGCACCAGAAATCTCCGGCATTGGTATAGGACACAGTAACATGCAATGGGAAACCGTTATCGGGTTGGAGATTCATGTCCAGCTCGCCACCAAAACCAAAATCTTTTCCGGTGCATCCACTGCTTTTGGTGCAGCACCGAACATCCAGGCCTGCGCGGTAGATCTTGGTCTGCCAGGTATTCTGCCGGTAGTTAACGAAGAAGCGATTAACATGGCCGTTAAGTTTGGCCTGGGCATCGACGCCGAGATCAACAAGGTCAACGTCTTCGAACGTAAAAACTACTTCTACCCGGATCTGCCAAAAGGCTACCAGACTACCCAGCTGGAAAAGCCGATTGTCGGTGCTGGTCATGTTGAGATCACATTGGCTGACGGCTCCACAAGAAGTATTCGTATCCACCACGCCCACCTGGAGGAAGATGCAGGAAAAAGCCTGCACGAAGGCTCTTTTAATGGAGAGCATGGTATGAGTGGTATCGACCTGAACCGTGCCGGTACTCCACTGATTGAGATTGTTACTGAGCCTGATATCCGCAATGCCGAAGAGGCCGTAGCTTTTGCTAAAAAACTGCACTCTATTGTCACCACACTGGGTATTTGTGATGGTGAAATGTCGCAAGGCTCCATGCGCTTTGACGTAAACGTCTCTGTTCGTCCAAAGGGCCAGAAGGAACTCGGCACCCGTACAGAAACCAAAAACCTGAACTCTTTCAAATTTATGGAAGCGGCTATTTTCAAGGAAGTAAAGCGCCAGATTGAACTGATTGAAGATGGTGGTACCGTTATTCAGGAAACCCGCCTCTATAACGGCGATACCGGAGAGGCTCGCTCCATGCGTAGCAAAGAGGAAGCTAACGACTACCGTTACTTCCCATGCCCGGACCTGCTGCCTGTTATTATTGACGACAGCCGCCTTGAAAAACTGAAGGCAGAAATGCCTGAAATGCCTGATGCCAAAAAGGCACGCTTTATCACTGATTTTGGTCTGAGCGATTATGATGCCGAGATTCTCTCAGCAGATCAGGCAACCGCTCACTACTTTGAAGCCACAGTCAGCGCCAGTAATGATGCCAAGCTCTCTGCCAACTGGATCATGGGTGAACTCTCCAAGTCCCTGAACCAGAACGGAACCAGCATTACTGAAAGCCCGGTTTCTGCCGACATGCTCGGTGGCCTGATCAAACGCATCAAAGACAACACCATTTCCGGTAAGATCGCGAAAGAAGTCTTTGAAGTGCTCTGGCAAGGTGAGTGCAGCACCGCTGATGAAGTGATCGAGAAAAAAGGTCTCAAGCAGGTGACCGATACGGGAGCCATTGAAGCCATGATTGATGAAGTTCTGGCAAGCAATGCCCAGCAGGTCGAAAACTATCGCGCAGCCCCTGAAGACAAGCGTGAAAAAATGATCGGCTTTTTTGTTGGCCAGTGCATGAAGGCTTCCAAAGGCAAGGCAAACCCAGGTATGGTTAACCAGATTCTGAAGCAGAAACTGGACGGATGACAAACCACTCCCCCTTCGTCTTAACTCAAGGGGGAGTCATGACTGTTCACATAACGAAATACGACACGGAAGATCTTTTATGGTTTAAAACCGCTTTGAATTGCTCTTTGACGTGCATCAACAAATGATTTACCACAAGAAAGATCGAAATTAGTGATGAGTTCTGACAAGCTGACAGGCTCGTCACCTTCAACCCTTTGAGGGAACAGGCCCTGTAACCGTCTAACCTTCTGATCAGCACTTAGATCACTATCAAAAATGAATGATTGAAACTCAGCAACAAAATTTTGATTTTTCTCCTGTTCTTTCAGCAGCTGATATTTTTCATCATCTACCAAAACACATTCGGCACCGTCATAACTCTCAATCACATAACAGCCGAGCCGGTAATGACCATACTTTATCGAACGAACATTCCAGTCAGTCAGACAGCCATCCCCCCCTCCCGGAAGGATCAATCGTCTCCTCCCCTCTCCTCCAGGATTCTTCAAAACTCATATATTTTTCAGGCTCCTTCAGTTCGAAAAATTCGGACGTATCTACAGGATGACGATTAAGCAACCCACCCATTTTACCACCCCGTGCATCCTTCCTTTTCAAAATACCGGCTGTTTTATCGGTAGAACGGTTCTGTTCAGCGATTCCTGCACATTCAGTTTCTTGCTGAAATTGATTAGCGATATCACCTGAGTATTGAGCTGTCACTGGAAACACAATAATTAATTCTCCAAAATAGGTAATCACTTGCAAACGAATAATTCGACCATACGATTAAGATCAAGTTCCTGCCCTTATCTCTTATCTGGACTGCTAACATTATCTAAAATAGCGCCACGCTCACCCTCCTCAAGATAAAAACAATTTTCACGATATCAAACTAAGCACTCTTAAAAACTGGGCTCAGAAATGAATCGTGGCTATTTATTGTTCGTATTATCACTGATGACCGGTGTATCCCATGCCGACTGGCAACCCGATCGGTTCAGCCTCGCCTACGGTCAGTTTTTTTCACCGCTGGTCAATCGCCATGCGGAGATTGGCCAGTATCGCCTGAGCCTGGCATGGGATCTTTCCCATTCACTGTGGACATCCGATATCCTGCTCCTCCAGAGTTATGCCGAACTGGCCTTTAGCCGCTGGAACAGCACGTTAAACCCCATTGAAGACAGCCGTCGGATAGGCGCTGAAAGTGCAACGCAGGTCAGCCTGACACCGGTTTTCCGCCTGACCAGCACCAACCCGATGTTTTGCGAAACCTCACCTTTTTTTGATTTCGGGGTTGGAGTCAGTTACCAGAGTGAAGAGGATATTGAGCAGCAACACCTTTCCGGTATTAATATGGGTGGAAACTGGCAATTTGAAATCCGGGCAATGGTTGGCCTGACACTGGGTAACGATAATCCATTTGAAGTCAGCTATGGCTGGATGCACTATTCAAATGCCAACCTGAACAGCGATAATGAAGGGCTTGATTTTCAAACCCTTCAAATGACCTACCGGTTTTAGTTGATAGCAGAAGTGTATATCTGGGCGCTAACCATTGACCAGAAAATGAGCCCAGATACTGGCGACATACCCTAAAGCAATGGCCCAACTCCACCGCAGATGGGTCATAAAGGTATAGCCACCTTTTGAGGTCCCCATCAAGGCAACACCGGCAGCAGAGCCAATTGAGAGCAAGCTCCCTCCTACCCCCGCTGTCAGAGTAATCAGCAACCACTGGAACGTATCCATTTCAGGATCCATACCCAGAATAGCGAACATCACCGGAATATTATCTACGACTGCAGATACCACACCGGCAATAATATTGGTCCACATGGCTCCCAGGTCGGCATACATGGTTTCAAAGCGAGGCAAGGTCGAGGTAACCAAGGTAGCGCAACCCTCCTACGGAGAAAATAACCCCAAAGAAGAACAGCAGGGTATCCCATTCTGCATGAGCAACCTCCTGGAAAATATCAACCTTCTCGTCCTTTGCTACTGGTCGAGCGGTTAACCTCCGGTTACTGGTCAACCCTTGAATGTGCATGAAATAGGTATAGAACATCAGCAAGGCAAGACCGGTCATCATTCCCATAAACGGCGGTAACCCAAGCGCCTTTTCAAAACTGACTGCCAGGAAAATGGTGACCAGAAAAAGGAAACAGATCATAATGCCGCCACGCCGAATGGAGCTATCGGCCTTAATTCCAACGGGCCGTCCCTGATCGATGAAGAAACTCATAATAACGGCAGGAACCAGATAATTGACAACAGACGGCAAGAACAGGCTGAAGAATTTAAAAAATTCAACCTTACCCGACTGCCAGACCATTAGAGTAGTAATATCACCAAAAGGACTGAAGGCCCCACCGGCATTGGCAGCCACAACCACATTGATCATTGCCAGCATAACAAACTTTGGGCTGCCCTCCCCCACGGCCATAATCACTGCACCCATTAACAGTGCCGTGGTCAGGTTGTCAGCCACCGGGGAAATAAAGAATGCCATGATCCCGGTAATCCAGAAGAGGCTGCGGTAATTAAAGCCCTTGCTGATCAGCCAGCTTCGAAGCGTGGCAAACACCTGCCGGTCCTCCATGGCATTGATGTAGGTCATCGCTACCAGCAGAAAGAGGAACATCGCCGCATACTCTTCAAGGTCATGCATGACGGCCTGTTTTAATTCTTCATGGGGAACACCCTTCTGTGCGGCAATGAAGGCTATAAGAGCCCATATGATTCCCGCTGCCATAATGACCGGTTTGGATTTGCGAAGATGAAGCTGCTCTTCTGTCATCACCAGACAGTAGGCAATCACGAAAATAGCAATACAGGTCCAGGCAAGTGGACTTGATGTTACTCCCAGTACTTTATCGCCAGCCAATGCGGTTGTTGGTAGACAGGTTAATGCTCCCACTGAAAGGAGTCTTTTCATTATTGTCGTCATCATTCTGTCCCACAGGCTCTGATTTAAAAGCCAGTGATTGAATTGGTTAATTTATCAGCTAAGAGCCAATTGAGCGCCGCGAAGGATAACGCTACAGACAGAAGAGTGCAAAAAAGCATCACCCTGAAAAGTATTATTTAACAGTATTCAAAATATGCTCACTGACAAGGGGTACAAGTCTGTAAACTAAAAACGATCTGAAAAAATAATTATTAATACTCTATTAACTTAAAAACCGGTTCATATTGAACAATATTTCAACAGATTTGCGTATAGACTTTATAAAACAACTGTCCTATGTATTTCTCAGTTTAAAGAGAGTGTCTGATGTCTATCGCTCCAAAACTCCAGGCTTTTCTGAATCATAACCAGGTAGATTATGAAGTGGTCAGTCACCCTTATTCAGACCGAGCACTCAATACAGCTCATGTCGCCTGCGTTCCTGTTAAAAACATGGCCAAAGCGATTGTTCTTCAGGACGATGATGGCTACGTAATGGCAATCGTCCCTTCAATGAACAAGCTCATGCTACGCTGGATCAACACCAAGCTTAACCGACACCTGCACCTTGTCAGTGAACATAGCCTTGAGGAGCTTTTCCCGGACTGTGAGATGGGTGCAGTGCCAGCCATGGGCATCGCTTACGGAATGAAAACCTGCTGGGATGATGAACTCAATGCTGTTCAGGACTTATACTTTCAGGGTGGAAACCACCGTGAGCTGATTCACCTCCAGAGAGAACAGTTTAAAAAACTGCTTCAGGGGCAGCCCCATGCAGCTATCAGCTGTGACCCCGATGAGGCAGACGCATACGCGACTGATAATTGAGTATTTCCCGGGGATAAACTGAACATTCAGCGAATCATTTTTTTAACAAAAAGCACCACAAACAGAGCCAGAGAAAAGCTGCCCGTGAAAGCTTCACAGGCAGCAAAAATCCGGGATAACCCAAGGGGCGTCAAGTCTCCGTACCCCAATGTAGTAAACGTCACGACACTAAAATACAGACAATCCAACCAGTAGAGCAGGTTTTGAGATAACCCAGCATTTCCACTGAAGCGAACAACGGTGTCCCCGTCCTGCACACCGGTAAACAAGTATACAAATGAGCAAAGCATAATAAGTACGATGGAAAACACGACCACTCGCAATGGAGACTCACCATACCCGCTGATCTTATCCACCAGGTAAGAGATAAGGCGTTGCCGGGAATATTTCGGCATCTGCAGACGATGAAAAACCCTTTCTCGATAGAAAAAATGGCCCGCCGCAGTCATCATTCCAAGGTGTTCACAATGACGCCGAATGTTTCTTGCAGACTCTTCCGCCTCTTCATACATGACAATGGCATTTTCAGGATCTGCTTCAGCTTCTTGCTCCTGATAGAGTTTCTCTCCCCAGGAAACATGGTCTAACAAACTGTTTTTCAGATTAACCCCCAACAGATTGCAGCCTGCAAGATTTGCGCGGTGTAGATTGGCATTGGAAAGGTTAGCTTTTAACAGTCGAGTGCCTGATAGATCAATTCGATACAGGTGCGCTTTATGAAGACTGGCACGACTCAGGTCACTATTGATCAGTTGGAATGGTTTGCTACTGCCGTGATTGACCAAATCCACATTATCAAGATTGGCTTTTCGAAGGATAAAGCCATCCATGGGCTGGCCATTTTTCGCTCTCTCTTCAAGCCTTTCTTTTACATCGTCACGGGTTTTGTCCGCATCGGGATCGTGCCAGAAACAAAACTGACTTCCCGATTCAGCCAAATCTTTACACCGGCCAGATTTCCCGAAAAAAGTGCACTGATGCTCTGAAACCTGCAACTGATTCAAACCATGAATCCCATATTTCCCCATAATTTACGGTGCTGACAACGACAAATCTGCCAGTAAAAGCCCACACTCATGGATATATCGGCGCACTCACGAAGGGATTTAAATAGCCATTCGCTTTACAGATCACCATCTTTTCAACACACTGAAAAGCTCAGGGTTAACAGAGACTCCTCCCATGAAAATTCTCTTTATACTGACCTCACATGATGAACTCGGTGCTACCGGTGAAAAGACGGGATTCTGGCTTGAGGAGTTTGCAGCTCCCTACTACCGCTTTCTGGATGCTGGTGCAGACATTACCCTGGTATCTCCTGCCGGAGGCCAGCCTCCGGTTGACCCCAAAAGCCAGCTGCCTGACTTTCAAACCGACTCAACCCGACGCTTTGAACAAGACCTGCCTCTACAGGAGAAGCTGGCCAGCACTGGCAAATTAGCAGAGGTTTCTGCTGATAATTATGATGCAGTATTTTACCCTGGGGGGCATGGCCCTCTCTGGGATTTAACCAGCGCCTCTGACTCCATTGCCCTTATTGAACGTTTCTACCAACAGGGCAAGCCGGTTTCTGCTGTATGTCATGCTCCAGCAGTGCTTCTAAAAGCCCTTAACCAAAATGGGGAGTCTCTTATTAAAGGCAAGAAGGTTACTGGATTCAGTAACAGTGAAGAGATTGCCGTACAGCTGGAAGAGATTGTTCCTTTTTCTCTGGAAGATGAACTCAAAAAGGCGGGAGGCATTTATACACAAGGCCCCCGACTGGAATAGTTACCTGATTCAGGATGACCTTATAATAACCGGACAGAACCCAGCCTCTTCGGAAGCCGTTGCCGATGCCGTTATCGCATTACTCGCGTAGATTGCATCTTCAAAAACGCAAGGAACTAAAAACAGTGAAAAAATCCGCGATCCTGTGCCTGCTTGCACTTCCGCTAATGATCAACACGAAAGTGCAGGCTGATTCGGCCGAGCCCCCCCTGCCCCGAGAGTCCAAACTGTGTCAGTAGTCTGGTTTCTGGCAAGCAGAATATTCCACCATTCTATTTCCACGATACCGATAACACACAAATTAAGGAAAGACTGGTGAATACGTTGCAGAGCTGGCCCAATGCAGAGGTCATCAGCAGTAATGAACAGGTTGTCATTACTGTTTTTACAACGCCCTGGCTTAAGTTCAAGGATGACCTGATACTGATTATCCGTCCTGACGGCAGGGTTGATGTTCGTTCTTCCTCCCGTATCGGATATTATGACTTTGGTGCTAACCGGCGCCGTGTTGAACTGCTGAGAACAACGTTAACTCCAAGTCAATAAGCCAGAAATATCCGATTCCATATGACCGGATACTTACGGCATACCAAACTGCGAGCGATTTGTGTGACTTGAACCAGATTATTCTCCCGTATTCTCTTAGTGGTCTCCCCTTTGCTAGAATGGACGGATTTAGGCGACTATAAAGGGTGATAGATGATAGCGATCGAAATGTGTGCTGGTGCAGGAGGTCAGGCGCTAGGGTTACATGAAGCTGGTTTTCAACATGCAGCTCTTATTGAAATCGACCATCACGCATGTGAAACCTTACGGCTGAATAATAGCCAGCTCAACCTCGGTTGGGATGACATTATTGAAGGTGATCTAAAAGAGTTCGCTAAATCATCGGCTGGTTTTGCGGGCCGCATCGATCTTGTTGCCGGCGGTGTTCCCTGCCCTCCCTTTAGTAAAGCTGGACAGCAATTAGGGCATGAAGATGAGCGTGACCTATTCCCCATCGCCTTGCAAGTCGTGAAGAGAGTAAAGCCTAGAGCGGTAATGCTTGAGAATGTCCCCGGACTCTTTGAGGAAAAATTCCGCTGGTATCGAGACAAAATATCCTCCGAACTTGCCACTATGGGCTACAAGAGCGAGTGGAAGTTACACCATGCCAGTGATTATGGCGTACCACAACTCAGACCCAGAGTTATTCTGGTTGCAATGCTTCAAGAAGACTTCCAGCACTTCACTTGGCCGAAACCGGTGGCAGACACCTTAACTGTTGGCGATGCCCTATATGACCTGATCTCAGAAGGTGGTTGGGAAGGTGCCGACGAATGGCGGGAAAGAGCCAATAAGATTGCTCCTACTTTAGTGGGTGGCTCTAAGAAACATGGTGGACCGGATCTCGGTCCGACTCGGGCTAAACGCCAATGGCGCGAGCTGGGAGTCAATGCACACCGGCTTGCTAATGATGGTGAGGTACCGGAAAAGGGCTTTGAAGGCGCTATGAAGCGTGACGGCTCTATTCAAGAAGGCTGTGAAAATATGCCACTCCTGAATGTTAGGATGGCAGCAAGAATACAAGGCTTTCCTGATGACTGGAGCTTCTATGGCAGCAAGACCCACGCTTATCGCCAGGTAGGAAACGCTTTTCCTCCCCCTGTTGCCAAGGCTATCGGGATACAGATTATCAAAGCATTACGTGCTGAGCCAAAGGAATGCGCGGCATGAGTATATTGTCTCAAGAAAGAACGGACTTTCATCGCTACCTCATCGAGAAGGAAATTCTTACTCGCGCTCACTTCTCTAAATTTGGTGCTGGCTACATATGCAGCAATGCAGACAACGGCCAAAAGCACAGTGTTTTGGTTGCAAATTTACTGGCCGACAAAATTGCAAAAAAAACGGGTGTAACACTGGTAGAGCGCAAGAAAAAAGACGGCCAAACACTGGGTAATGAATTCGAGGAAGCTTGCACTTTATATCTGCAAAATACCTTCCTAAAGCTAGGCAATCTCAGGCCGGGGAACTGGGAAGTTCAAAAGATCAATAGCAGGAAGCAATCTGTACTCGGCAAGTATGAGCAATATACCCACCTTGCAGAGCTGGGCCGTTTGGCTTCTGAATATTCTGAGCTGCGTAACTTCTTAGGCGATGGTTACACCGTCGCTCCTGATGTGATTATTGCCCGGATTCCAGAAAGTGACGAAATAATTAATAAAGAGACCTGTATTGTTGATAGTAACTCCTGCCACCAAGCAATGCTCAGAGTCGCGAATCATAAGGACGAAATTGCTCATATCCTTCATGCAAGCGTATCTTGCAAGTTCACCATGCGCTCGGACAGGTCACAGAATACAAGAACCGAAGCACTGAACCTTATCAGAGCCAGAAAAGGGCGCTCTCCGCATATCGTCTCCCTAACTTCTGAACCAACAGCCAGCAGAATTGCCTCCCTTGCTCTTGGCACTGGTGATCTGGACTGTGTATATCACTTCGCTTTATATGAATTACGTGAGGCTCTGGTTGAGCTGGATGCTGATGACGCCCTTGATCTGCTCGACTCGATGGTTAATGGAAAAAGGCTGAAAGACATCAGCGATCTGCCTCTTGATTTAGCGGTATAACAACACAGTAGACAATAATGATTACTCTTTTTGGAATTCCCAATTGCGACACTATTAAGAAAGCTCGCCGCTGGCTGGAGAATACGGGTATTGAATACCGTTTCCATGACTATAGAAAGGACGGCCTCCAGAAAGACATGCTAAAGCAGTGGGCTGACGAACTGGGGTGGGAAGCACTGTTAAACCGCCGTGGAACTACCTGGCGCAAGCTCCCCGAACAAGAGAAGTCTGCCATTGATGCAGAGCGGGCTATTACTCTGATGCTGGAGCAGCCTGCCATGATTAAACGCCCCTTACTGGATACGGGCAGCCAGAAGTTGCTGGGCTTTTGTGAAGAACAATACAGCAACTTACTTTCATAACAGACGATCAAACTGAAGGAATGATAATGAGTAAGCACCATTTCAGTCTGGCCATTGGTATTGGCAGCAAAAACAAGAAAGACCAGTGGCTGGAAGTATTCTACCCCAAACCTATCCTCAACCCGGCCCCTGAATTGCTGGATAGCATTGCCAAGCTGGTTAACTATACCGGTGGCAACGAGTTCATTGAACTTGACAGCAAAACCCTGCATGCCCTGGAAGACCTGTTTGTCGATATTGAGCAAACTGAGCTCGCCACAATTACCGCGCAGTCTTGAAGAGAGTGATCAACCACGGGTCATCACCATTCTGGAAACTGATGATGCCCCCACCAGCACACCAGAAGCCTATCTGAAGCTTCATTTGCTTTCTCACCGCCTGGTCAAACCTCATGGTGTTAATCTGCAAGGCATTTTCCCTCTGCTGCCCAATGTTGCCTGGACCAGTGAAGGCGCTATAGACCTGGAAGAACTCCCCGCTCGCCAGCTGTGGGCTCGTGCTGAAGGCCGTGTTCTGAGCGTCAATTCAGTGGATAAATTCCCGAAAATGACCGACTACGTTGTACCTGCAGGCGTTCGTATTGCCCATACCGCCAGGGTTCGCCTTGGAGCTTATGTCGGTGAAGGGACGACCGTTATGCATGAAGGCTTTATCAACTTCAACGCAGGTACCGAAGGGTAAAAGCATGGTTGAAGGCCGTGTTTCCGCTGGTGTTATGGTGGGTGAAGGTTCTGACCTTGGCGGTGGTTGCAGTACCGATGGGAACACTCTCCGGAAGGTAACAACATTGTGATCTCTGTGGGCGAAAACTGTCTGATCGGTGCTAATGCCGGCCTTGGCATTCCACTGGGTGACCGCTGCATTATTGAAGCCGGGCTTTACCTCACCGCCGCCAGTAAGGTTCAGGTGCTTGATGACCAGAGAGATGTCGTTGAAGTGGTGAAAGCGGGAGATCTGTCGGGTAAATCCGACCTGCTGTTCCGCAGAAACTCACTGACTGGAGCACTGGAATGCCTGACCAACAAATCCGCCATTGAGCTCAATGATGAGCTGCATTCTCATAACTGATCCTATCCGTACATTAAAGTACTGGATAGTCTGGATAGCCCCGTTGTCTAATAACGGGGCAATTCACAATTCAATGGACCAGGTCTTTACAATAAAAATGCGTCATACGATTTTTGATACACCCGTCGTTAACAGCTGTTTTCGCCCTTTTATCCCGTCTTGGCCTGAAGCTGTTTGGCTGGAAGCTTGAAGGCCAGCGCCCTACCGCCCGCAAGTACGTTATTATTGCCGCTCCGCACACCAGCAACTGGGACTTTTGTCCTGACCATTGCCTTCGCCTTCTGTTTCCGAATGAAAGTGTTTCTGGATGGGGAAAAGCAGCCTGTTCAACGGGTCCGCTTGGCGGCATAATGAAGTGGCTGGGAGGCGCGTACCGGTTGACCGCAGCAAAGCCAATGGGCTGGTTCAACAAATGGTAGATACCTTCCATGACTATTCGGACTTCGCCATTGCTATTCCTCCTGAAGGTACCCGAAGTAAAGTCCGTCAGTGGAAAAGCGGCTTCTAACCACGTAGCTCACGGGGCAGGGGTTCCCATCGCACTGGGTTTTCTCGACTTTAAAAAGAAAGTTGGTGGTTTTTGGCCCCATGTTCTTTACTACAGGCAACTATGAATCAGACTTGGAAAAAATACAGGAATTTTATCAACATATGACCGGTAAAAATCCAAAGCAGTTTGCCTGATTCGGGATATACTTCCTCGAAAATATCTCTTTTTTCACTTGGCTACTTAACTCAACACAGTGAGTAGCCAGTTGTTAGACTTCGAGATATTTTTTAAAACTATGGAACCATTTTAAGAAATAACACTCTGAGAAAACAAGGAATATTAAATCATAAAATATATTAAGATCACTATTATAAGATAATGAAAACTGAAAAACTATAACTTTGCTGGCACCCAGGCATTTCAAGCCAAGCATTCAGATCAAGCAACTTCAGAGACTGGTGTAATCAAACAACACCAAGGAAGTATGTCACTCCAAACAGGACCACTCGATCAACAAAAACGATTAGTGAATACAAAGTCGAGTTCCCGGATAACAAAAAAAACAACTGAAGATAGCCCACACCCTGAAAATGACAGATACAACGTACACACAACCATGCCATTTCATGGTAGCGATGAAAAGCACTAATAAATTAACACGCTTGAGGACGATAAAAATCGTTATCGCGCGTATCTGGTTGCGACCGCCTCCTGATTACTTACTACAAGGAGGCTTTCTTCAAAAACTATTAAGTCAACTATCGCTGGTTCACCATAAAATCCGCCAGCCGAAAGATTGGCTCTTTCAGCATACTTTTCAACTCAGCGCTGGGCACCCACTTCATCCAGTGCCTTGTCCCAGCAATAGAGCCACTGATCACGCGCCGACTCACTGATATCATAAGGCTTGTGCGGATCAGTTAAACAAACAGTCCCATACTTCTCCAGATAGTGATGAGGACCTCCCAGCCAGCCACAGAGGTACTCATAAAGCTTCTCTTTAACATCGGTCAGTGAGCGGGCATGCATTTTCCGGATGTGCTCCGCTTCTGGCAGGTCATCCATGGCATCATAAAATGCATTGGCAAGGGTTCGAATACCTTCATCTTCACCCAACAGGTGATAGGGCGTCTGTTCTGTCATTGTTATTAATCTCTGTTCGCCTTATTTGGCCTAGCATACGTCATTACTGGCTGATCGACAGCTTAATAGGGGCATTCGCCAATCTCAAGCGCAAATGGACTAGAAATTTACTGACCAGATAACCCCATAAGAATGCTCTCTTTTGCAAATTTCTTTGAATCAGAGGACACTGTTCAGCAAGCAAAAAGAATAAATAAGTAGCAAGGAATGCCAATGGCAGAGTCAAACCAGAAAATCGCCGCTCTTTATTGATGCGGATAATGCTCCCGCCAGAAAAATTGAAAAAATTCTCTCCGAAATGGCGAAATACGGCGTTGTGAGCATTCGTCGAGCCTACGGCAACTGGAAGAGTCATACCGTGAAAGGATGGGAGGAACAGCTGCATGAGTACGCCATCCAACCTATCCAGCAATTCGACCTGACCAAAGGTAAAATTGCCACCGATATGGCGATGACCCATTGATGCCATGGACACCCTGTACACAAAAAAAATGGATGCATTCTGCATCGTGTCATCTGACAGCGACTTTACGCCACTGATCATGCGATTTGCTCTCCGAAGGGAAAAGTGGTATACGGTTTCGGTGAACGTAAAGCGCCTTCTCCCTTTGTCAATGCCTGTTCACGCTTCCTCTACCTTGAGTGAACCTGAAGCTGACGTCTGAGAAAATCCCTGAAAACAGCAAGAAAAGTGGCCATGAGTTGAAAGCCTGATACCAAACTCATGAACCTGATACGCAATGCGATCGACACAGAGCCAGGATGATGATGGCTGGGCATATCTAGGCCGAATAGGTGCAGTAATATCCAATCAGGCCTCTTTTGACCCCCGAAACTACGGTTATAAAAAACTGGGGGACCTGATCAGAGCTGTTGACCTGTTTGAAACCCAGGTCATGGACAATAACCAGATGAGTGTTCGAGATAAACGACGGGGAAAACCATATTCAGAATGGTGGCCATTAGCGGCTCAGGTGCGTTTAACTGCTATATACTTATAGCTGTCTGATTACTTTGACATAGAGGGCACCGGATAATGCGTGTGGCCCCACCAATCTCCAGAGTTATTTGCTGGCAGCCAACTCCATCCGGAGCAGTACATCACCCCGTTCGCTCAAAACACCTTTTCTTCAACAAGCTGAAAGCCATAGCGATCATAAAAACGGCAACCTACGGCATTCTCCTTGAATACCTCAACCACCAGGCCACCATGCAGCTCACGAGCCTTATCCATTAAGGCCTTACCCAGCCCATGACCATGAAGAGCAGGATCAACAAACAAGCCACCCACTTCATTTCCTATCAGGGCAATTAAGCCAACGACGCTGCCATTGTGAACAACAACCCATGTCTCTGCATTGGGTAGATATATTTCTGGTATATTGCGGCGTTCCTGATCAAAAAAAAGCCTCGGTCATAAACGGATGAGCCAGACGGGATGAGTCCTTCCCAGACAGCTAACAACGCATTTACATCGCCATCCTGATAAAGCCTGATCTCTGTGCTCATTACTATAACCCTGTACCTTTCACGTATCCGTTTTATGAAGATCGAGAAGCGCTTTGTGAGCCCAGTCACTTTGCGACGTCTTGGATTACGACTGTTATCGGTAAACACACGACCGGAAGCGCCATCACTCTCAGCTCTTCTGCCCGTTTTTCCATTGCCATGATGATGCCTTTTTTCTGAAGGGTTTCGCTTACCTTCAGGTGCGTCTTGACGTGGCCCTATCCATCACTTTTGGCTTTTTCGGTTTCTTCGGCTTGGGAGGCTTATTGGAAAGCTGGGTAACCGCAACGTCATTGACCGGTTCAAAACCGGCAATCACTTCTCTTGGCAATAACTCGTTAATCAGCCGCTCAATATCCCGAAGCTGTTTGCTCTCATCAGCACAAACCAGTGATACAGCTTTTCCTTCAGCACCGGCCCCGGCCCAGTCCGACCAATGCGATGCAACATAATCTTCAGGCACATTAGGCAGGTCAAAGTTAACCACTTGTGGCAGCTGATCAATATCAAGGCCACGGGCAGCAATGTCTGTCGCCACCAGCACAGTAATTTCATTACTCTTAAAGTTGGCCAGCGCTTTGGGTACGAGCCCCCTGACTCTTATTACCATGAATAGCAGCGGCCTGGATGCCTTTACCCTCAAGGTGACGAGTCAAACGGTTCGCACCATGCTTGGTGCGGGTAAATACCAGCACCTGACTCCAGTTATTCTCCTTAATCAAGCGGGTCAACAACGCTGGTTTCTTATTTTTATCCACTGGATACACCCACTGCTTAACCGTCTTTGCAGTGGTGTTTCGAGGAGAAACAGAGATCTCTACAGGCTGATGAACAATGGTTTTGGCCAGTTGCCTTATTTCATCCGAAAAAGTCGCGGAGAACATCAGGTTCTGTCTCTGCTTGGGAAGCAGTGCCAGAATGCGGCGAATATCGTAAATAAACCCCATATCCAGCATACGGTCGGCTTCATCCAGAACCAGGATTTCCAGATGCTTGAACTTCACCGCATTCTGATTGTACAGATCAATAAGCCTGCCTGGAGTCGCCACCAGAATGTCCGCACCCCGGCGCAGATTCATCATTTGAGGGTTAATTTTGACCCCGCCAAATACCACGGTAGAGCGAATAGGAAAATGCCGACCATAGGTCGCGACACTGTCTCCGACCTGGGCAGCCAATTCCCGGGTTGGCGTCAGAATTAATGCACGAACCTGATTGGGTCCAGCCCGCTCGCCTCTGCTCAACAACTCCAGAATTGGCAGCGTAAACCCGGCAGTTTTGCCAGTCCCCGTCTGTGCTGCAGCCATCACATCCTGACCTTCCAGAACGGCAGGAATCGCCTCGGCCTGAATGGGGGAAGGTTGTTCGTAACCCTGCTCAGTAATGGCTTGCAGGATAGGAAGGGAGAGCCCGAGATTGGCGAAGGTCATGAAACTGTCTCATTAAGGGTCACCATTTATATAGCAGTGACTTTTCTGGAGGGGGCTGTAGCATACAGGGAGTGGTCACTTTATACCATTCGCAACCGTACAATTTTCATCCCTCCCTCAAGCCAAAGGCAATAAATCCGTGCTTTCAGGATTATAACCACCCGATTTTCAGGAGTGAGTCGAAGGCAGAACTTCGGGAATCAAGCAAAGCTCAAATACTGAACTGTGAGCTTGTCCTTCTACTTACCAGCAGGCTCATTAATTCGGTTATGTTCGTCAGAAGCCATGGGCTGTTCTATTCTCAGCATCATGAAGCTGTTTAATTATCAATCAGGAAGCCGCAGGGTCGTTATCATCATGCTCTTCCTGCTTACTGCGGTTCTTTGCTACCTTCAAACCAGTTGCCTGATGCCCATGAAACACTCCACTGAGTTCTGCATGGTACTGACTACCTGCCCAAATCAACAGGAAGCAGATGCCCACGCCAAAGCAATCATAGAAAAGCGTTTAGGCGCCTGTGTTCAGAGCAGCCCGATTCACAGCCATTATATGTGGGAAGGGAAGGTTCAGTCCGAACCTGAAGTGTTACTGCGCATCAAAACCGCCTGTGATAATTACGATGCTCTGGAGCAGTACTTTAAATCTGCCCATAGCTAGTTCTCGTCCAAAAACGCATCGGGCAATCATAATTTGACTGTACGTACGCTCTAATAACTCCTGAAATTCCAGAGTGCCAAGAGAATCCTCCCCTTTTCTCTCTAATGTGGGACAAATATTTTAGGAAAACTCAAAAATCAGGCAGCAAACACTCTTCCACTATGCTGAGAAGATGCTTTCATTTGGCGCGGAGGTGGCTGTCAGGATGGCGCCGGGTGCCTGGCCAGAATCACCAGGTTGTAACAGACAACCGATAACCAGCAATGAGAATCAAAGCGTTCAGAGCCCTTGCAGTGGCAGCGTGATAGTCCAAAACATCTTTTTAGCCACGAAATTCCTGCTTCAATACCTGCCCGGAAGCGAAAGAGTGTTTTATACACATACTGACTTTTAGTCATCTCTTCGACTTCAAGTCCACGCTTTTTATTAAAAGCCACATCGCTGATTCCCATGGCTTTGGCTTTTTCCAAATTTTCGCGACACGCGTATCCGCCGTCACTGCTTGTCTGGCGGGGTACACGCCCATAAAGTTCTTTTTGTCTTTCCATCATCGGAAGGAATCGGTCAGAATCCGCTGGATTACCTTCCTCGATAACCAGATCCAGGATCAATCGACTTTTTCCCTGAACCAGGTTCAGTTTATGGCCGTACTGCACTTGCCGCCTGTCTTTTACGATGATATCCGTATGGGGTTCATACAGGCTAACCACTTTCTCTTGGGCTGGCACCTTTTCACCCTTCAAGACCCTTCGCTCTGTCTGAGAGACTATTGCATCCACCAAGGGTAACAGGTGATCCACATCAGCCTGCCACTTTTCGGCATCATCTGCCAAGAGACACTGCCCCTGCTGACGGGCGTTCGCAATCTTGAAAGTGGCTTCGATAAGCACCTTCCGGGATTTTCGGGTCAACTGCAGCAGTTTTTTATAATGCTGATCCCGCTCTTCTTTACGAGCGTATATGCATTTTCTGGCCGCATCTTTTACGGCCCGGTTGTGATGGGTATATTCATAAAGCGGTGTCGCTGTCAGTGTTTGTCCCCGTTTAAGCAGCCGACAAATTTCTTTAACAGAACTGGCTAAAAGATCACTGTCGCAAGGTGGTTTGATATCCGATTCGGTGACTGTGCTGTCAATGGCCACAGTGCGCCCCTTCTCAATACCCTGATCTTTAGCGGTCATAAGCTGACAGTTGTTAATCCGTTCCCATGTAGATGCAGTGAGGAGGCTGATGAGCCCATGCAGACTGGAGCGACTTGGCCGCTGGTTTGGTTCGAGACGACAGAAGTCTCGAAAGAGCATGGAGTCCATCAAAACAAACGACAAGTAGTCATAATCACAATCCAAATACTTTTTCAGGAGTGCCGCACGAAGAACGGATTCTGCTGATAGTCCGTTTCGGCCAGTGTTCTGTTTATCACCAGAACTTAAGTCCTCATAAATCCAGTCATTGAACTGTGGATGGGTATCAAGCCATTGAGAGATGCCGGAAAGCTGAGAGCAGATTTCATGAGGTACGTAATGAAGTTCCATACTACACTGCGGGTTGCGTTTTTTACGCATTTGGAGCCCTCTCTGTTTGGCTTTCCCTGATGTTTATTGGCCTTGGGAAGTTTAGTCGCCAAATGGCAGTAGGGCTCCACTTAATTTTTCAGGATAAAATCTCCAGTTTTCAATTGGTTGGGTTTTTGGACGAGAACTAGATACCATCCAATACAACGTGAAGAAAATCTGGCACAAATGGCTCAGTCGTCGATCGCAAAAGAGTCATATTACTTGGGAGAAGTTTAATCTCTTTCTGGATCGTTTCCCCTTGGCACCGCCAAAGATCCTTCATCAGTATTCATACAGTTGTCGGTTAGTGAATCAGTAATTATGAGGAACCGGATGCCTTAATTGGGCACGTCCGGCTCTGTGAGGGTTGAGGTCGGTAACGGACTCTTCTACTCGGAAAATCAGCAAAAAGTGTTCACGAGTTACCAGAACAGGTGTTCACGCAAAACCAGAATAGGTGTTCACGACTTACCAGAATGGGTTTTCACGGTAGGCCAGAATATGCAAGTGGATACTTTCGAAGGAAAAGTACATGTCGAGTGGGACCCCGGCGCATCCGTCACGGCAATGGGACAATTGGCTTTTTTATTCAGTTTTTAAAGACCGGATACCGTTTTGAGCCCTGGGTCAAAGACTGCCCGCTTATCTACAAGAGCAATAACGCGTCTGGAAAGCTCAATGTTCTTGGCATCATTGATGCTATCAATTCTTTCAGGTCATAAACGGTATGCACATATCAGCACACTCATTGGCGACAATGTCAACGCTCAACTTCTTGGCATGAAAAAAGTCGTCAGTGATGATACAGCCAGAAGATGTTTGAAAAAGAGGGTGTAAAATGGCTTCAAAAACATCTCCATCTCTGCATTGGAGTGGTTATAGTTTTCCGGACACACAAGCACGGGTAATATCAAAGCCCCTTAAGGTGTGTCCAGATGTCAGAAAAGAAGTCAAAAACCTATACAGCGGAGTTCAAGGCATCTGCGGTGAAACTGGCTGTAGAATCCGATCAGCCAGTCACTGAAACAGCCAGAGATCTCGGTGTTAACGTGAACACCTTGCATACCTGGATTGGTAAGTATCATCGGCCTAAAACATTTGGCAAGGCCGAAAAGAATGATGAGCATGTATACGATGAGCTCAAACGCTTACATAAAGAGGTCGCAAGACTGAAAGAGGAGCATTCCATTTTAAAAAAGGCGGCAGCCTTCTTTGCGCGAGAAAGTCTCTGAGATTCAAATTCATCAGAGACTACCAGGAGAGCTTCAGCATCGCAGCCATGTGCAGGGTTATGACTGTATCCAGCACTGGCTATTATGAATGGCTCTCTCGGCCTGAATCCAAGCGATCTCAGGAAGACAAGGCATTGAATACCCCCAGGGCATAAAGGCAGAAATCAGGGTTATACACGAGAGAAGCCGTAAAACCTATGGCGAACGTCGTATCAAAGACGACTTGGTCCTCTTTTTAAGTTTAAAGCGGGCAAGAATATTAGTCGCCAGAGGTTTAACCGACTTATGAAAGAAGAAGAGCTGGCTTGTAAAACGAAGCGTAGATTCAAGGCAACAACTGACTCACGACATAATAAGCCAGTGGCGGATAACTTGTTGGAGCGTGACTTCCATCGGGATCAGCCGAACCAGGCATACGTCGGAGATATTACGTATGTCCCAACTCGCGAGGGCTGGTTGTACCTGTCGGTATTTATTGATCTGTATTCCAGGGCAGTCATTGGTTGGTCTATGAGCAACAGGATGACAGCAACGCTGGTAACCGACTCGCTGAAGATGGCGATGTGGAAACGCAGGCCACAGGCTGGCTTGCTGGTGCATAGCGATCGTGGTAGCCAATGAGGCTGTTGCAAAAACCGTTTTTGGACAACCTTGATAGACTGGGAACCTCTCTCATGCAGCCATGGTGGCCCACATAAAAAGCCTATTGCAATCTGATGAAAAATTACTGCCCGTCAAAACGGCTTTAAATTGACACCAAAGGCGGTAAAAAAGCCGCAAAATCAGGCTTGAAGCAGCAGCGGCCACTACCCTGCTGAGATTGTATGCCAACAGGTGGAGGCTGAACTCCAGTTTAACGCCCGATAGGCCTCGACGACGGAAACGGTTGAGCCCCTGTACCGTTCTCAGATGGCCGAAAACCGGTTCCACCATCGCTTTTCGATGTTTAAATACCTTTTTAGCTGCCGGGTGTTGCATGGTTTCCCGTAGTGCGTCTTTGGCATCATCAATGGTAAACCGGCTGATCTGCCTGCCTTTCTTTTTACTGCTTGTGCACCGGTTTTGCAGTGGGCAGTTCTGGCAATCTGCCCCGCCATAGACCCTTGCGGCATCAGCCTTTGCATTTTTACCGGGTTGATAAAGAAGCACCAATGTCTGCTCACCAGGGCAGTAGTAAACATCATTTGTCGTATCATAACGGAAACGACTTTTATGGAATTTTTTGCCCTTTTTAGGTTTGCCCGGCTTGCCACTCTCCGGACACAACAGGCTGATATCACGATCTATCGTTGTCGTGATGACGGTTTCATTGGCATAACCTCCATCCAGCAGTAATTCATCAGGACTTTGTCCGGTAGTGCGTACTGCCTGATCCAGCATCTCTGGAATAACGGCCGTTTCGTTGGTGGGATCAACGGCCACGGCGACCACCACCCGTTTCTCATTGGCCAGAACCGAAGGGGTATAACCAGGCGCATAACCTCGCCCCCGTTTCATTTTCTGAATAATGGCTTCAGGCTCTGTTGGGCTGACCATGGTGTTTTCAGCGGCTTTCTGGCTACGTTTTCTGCGCTTTTCCTTTTGGGTAAGCAGCGTCTCAAGAACCACCGTCTTGTGTTCGACTACTGTCTGCTTTTCTTCATCCCCGGGCGCTTTCTCCGCTTGACGCCGAGCTTCTTCCAGAGCAGCCCTGGCCGCTTCTTCTTTCACCAGATTGTAATTCGAACAAGCCGCTTCAATGGTGGTGCCATCACCGGCCAGACAGTGGCCTGAAGAGCGGGTCTTTTTCAGTGCCAACCGGGCGAGATCCTCAAAAAAACTGAGGCTCAGGGATTCGGCATGCATAATGACAAACCGGCCAATATTGGCATGATCCGGAAAGATACCGCCACTGACCCACATGCAGCCCAGATTAAGCCGGGCAAGTGCCTCCAGCCCTCGCAGAGAAGTTACGCCCTGCATGATGCCGTAAAGAATAAGCCCGACCATGTTGCGAGGTGCATAGGGTGGGCGACCCGATTTGCCATAGCGTGCTTCAAATTCCGACCAGTCCAGTTCGTTAAGGAAATCAGCAACAATGATGGGGGTTTTCTGACCAGCCTGTTCCAGGTGTTGTTGCAGGTAGGTATGTCCAATCGTGATGTCCGATGGTTGCGGAGCAAGAAAGCGCCTTTGCTGGCCTATACCCTGATGGTTCACCGATCCTTTTTCTGGGATGTCAGACAGTTCGGAGAAAATGTCGTATTGGGAAGTACGACTGATATCCAATTTTTGCTTTGTTGTCATGGCTGGTTATGCTGGCGCTGGAATAGCGGTATTTTAATAGCTTTCGGGGTTTCGCGACAGCCTCCAATACGCTTCAGAACGCTACCAGTCATTACTAAACGACAATAAATTTGTCTGTAGCATGAGCCGAAAAGGGAATTGCTGGGATAATGCAGTGGCCGAGAGTTTCTTTCATACGCTGAAAACAGAACTCATTCATCATGAGGATTTTCAGACCCGGGAAGAGGCTCATCAGGCAATTTTTGAGTATATCGAAGTGTTTTATAACCGTGAGAGAAAGCACTCGAGCAATGGCTACCTGGCACCGTTCAAGTATGAACAAAAACTTGCCAAGGCAGCGTAAAAAAGTGTCCGGAAAATCCTTGCCATATCACTGGAGATCTGCCACCCAGTAGCCTGTTAACAGACATAACATTATTTCCCTATAATGTTTCATTATTTTAGATATAGCCTTTTATTAAAAGACCTGAATTCAACCAAGAAGGCCTTTAATCAGATCTTCTTTATAGTGCTGCATCCAATTAATTGATAGACGCTGGCAACGAATAATGGTTTGCAGATCTCGCAGGGCAAGATCAAATTCGTCGTTAATCACCAGGTATTGAAACTCACCATAATGAGACATCTCACTGACAGCCTGAGACATTCGCCTCTCAATAATAGAGAGGTCATCCGTAGCCCGGCCAATCAGGCGCTCTCTCAAAGCCTCAAGAGAAGGTGGCAAAATAAAGATTGAAACTGCGTCAGGCATCAAGCTACGCACCTGCTGTGCACCCTGCCAGTCAATCTCCAGAATGACGTCTTCACCCTTGTTCAGCTGCTCTCGAACCCAATGCGCCGAAGTGCCATAGTAATTACCAAATACTTCTGCATGCTCAAGAAACATGCTCTTTTCCAACATGTCCTGAAAGCCATCAACCGATGTGAAGTGGTAGTTCACTCCATCTTGCTCACCAGGCCGCATGCCACGGGTCGTATGGGAGACAGACACCCGGACGTGAGGGGTGGATTCAACCATCGCCTTAACCAGACTGGTTTTACCAGCCCCGGAAGGGGCCGCAATAATGTAAAGCTTGCCAATATTCATGAACACTCCAGGGTAACCACCCTGTATGAAACCTATATCTTATAGAATAAGTCAGGCTAGAGAGTTAGCCCTATTCTTTATACACGGAGAAATGATAATCTATTGATTTTAAAAACTTTATTATTCAATATTTTGAATTTGTTCTCTCATCTGTTCAATAAAGACTTTAAAGTTAACTGCTATCTGGGTCAGTCCTGCATGAATGGACTTGGACGACAACGTGTTTGCCTCCCTGTTCAGCTCCTGCATCAGGAAGTCCAAGCGCCGACCTACCGCCCCCTGTTTTGAGGACTTGAGGGTTCTGCGCACCTCGGCTATGTGGGTATCCAGACGGTCAAGCTCTTCATCAACATCCATCTTCTGAGCCAGGATCACCATTTCCTGCTCCAGCCTTTCCGGGTTCAACTCCTGCTTGGCTTCAGAGAGCCGATCAAGAATTTTCTCACGCTGGCTACACAGGATTTCTGGCAACAGAACACGCAGCTGTTTGACCTCTTCACCCATTTTCTCCAGCCGTGCCTCAATGAAAGACTGAAGTTCTCTGCCTTCTCTCTGCCTCATCTCAGCCAGCTGAATAATTGCATCATGAAACCCTTTTACAGCGGCCTTATGCACCACTGTCATCTCGGTTTCTTCCGTCGCCTGAACCCCCGGCCATTGTAGAACTTCAAGAGGGTTTACCGGAGCCACCTGTGAAAACTGAGCCTCAATCTCATGAACTGCTGACCGCAGCTTTTCCAACAAAGCACGATTAAGATCCAGCGCTTGATCTTTCTCAACTAACTGATATTTAAGGCTACATTCAATCTTACCTCTTTTCAGTTGTTTACGGATTACCTCTCTCAACGCAGGCTCTATCTCCCGGGCCTGCTCAGGTAGACGAAAATGTGGTTCAAGATAACGGTGGTTAACGGATCGAATTTCCCATACCAGGCTTCCCCAATCCTCCTGTATCTGAACGCGGGCGAATGCAGTCATGCTGGATGTCATGAAATACTCTTTTAATCGGTAGGCAATAAAGGCTCATTATTTCAGAAGTTTATCTACAAAACAGCCATGAGTTAATGAAACAGTGTTTTCCCGAAAACCCATGGAGCAGTTATAATTCCGCAGATTTTGTAATGCTTATGCTTTTTCAGACATACCAAGGTAATCTCCATGCGTCCAAGCGGAAGAACGGCAGACCAGCTCCGTGATGTAAAAATCACTCGTAACTATACCAAACACGCAGAAGGATCTGTGCTTGTTGAATTTGGCGATACCAAAGTCATCTGTACAGCCTCGGTTGAACGTGGTGTGCCCCGGTTTCTGAAGGGAACAGGCCAGGGCTGGATTACCGCTGAGTACGGTATGCTGCCCCGCTCGACAACTGAGCGTATGGGACGTGAAGCTTCCAGAGGCAAACAGGGTGGAAGAACCCTTGAGATTCAACGTCTTATTGGCCGTGCTCTGCGAGCAGCAGTAGACATGAAAAAGCTGGGCGAGAATACCATTAATATTGACTGTGATGTCATTCAGGCCGACGGTGGTACCCGTACTGCGTCGATTACCGGTGCCTGTGTTGCTCTGGTTGATGCCCTGCGGTATATGCAAGAAAAGAAAATGGTCAAAACTGATCCATTCCTGCATATGATTGCCGCCATTTCTGTCGGTATCTATAAAGGCAGCCCGGTTCTGGACCTTGATTATCCCGAAGACTCCAGTGCTGAGACAGATATGAACGTTGTTATGACTGATGCCGGTGGGTTTATCGAAGTTCAGGGAACTGCGGAAGCCGCGCCTTTCAGCCAGAATGAAATGCTGGCCATGATGGCTTTGGCCCGATCAGGTATTGAGGAAATTATTGAATTACAGAAAAAAGCGTTAGCAGAATGACACTTTACTGCCTGCCCTTTTAATTGATCTATTTTTAATAGAACCCGGTTATATACCGGGTTCTTTTTCTTAATAGGCAGGCAGTATGATTATCTCAATAATTGGTTCTCATGGAACCGGCAAGACAACGCTTGGTAACTCCCTGATCGCAAAGCTGGGGAACGAATGGTCGGTTTTTGACGACTATTACCGGAAAACAGCACAACAGCTGAGCTATAAAACACCGCGGGACGCGGTACTGGAGAATCAGGCCATCAGCCAAATATCATCTACAGCAATGGCTGGGACTGCTTTTGGCGCTATGCTTGAGTGGCTGGAAAGTATTGAAGGGCATGGCATCATTGATACGGGACCTCCATCAATACTGGCTTATCACCGCTATTGGCTGAAAGTGTGCGATACCCCCATCAGCCCTTACATGCTCAGGCTGGCCAAAACCATAAGCCAGAAGATTGATGCTTTCTGTTATCTACCAATGGGGAAAATCGCCCTTGAGAATGATGGCATTCGCAGTAACGATGCTATTTTCCAGAAAGATATTGATCAGTGGGTGCTATGTAATAATACCGATCTTGAGATTCATGAAAGCAAGGTGCTTATGGTAGAAAGCACAGAAATAGATGAGAGAGCCGAGGAGTGTATCAAAATGATCAGTTCACTCCTCAGGAATCAGAAAATAAGCCGTTAACTCAGGGGGGGATTACATCCCCAGCTCCCAATCAAAATCAATGATCACCGGTGCATGGGATGAGAACACCTGCCCCTTGTAAATACCACCATTCAGAACACGATGACGCATTCCCGGAGTGATAATCTGGTAATCAACACGCATGCCCATATTATCATTGCGTAGAGATTCATCTTTCCACCAGCTGTACTTACCGGCTTCCCGATCTACCTCACGATAAGCATCGAAGAACCCCATATCTCCCAGCAGACCTTCCATCCAGCCACGCTCGGCCTGATTGAAGCCGGACACTTCCTGAGCATCACGCCAGTTAGCCACATCAATCTTCCGGTGCGCAATGTTCCAGGTACCACACATAATAAACTCACGACGCTTACGACGCTGTTTACTTAAGTGGTGAGAATAGCCATCCAGAAAACGATATTTGAAGTTAAGACTGTCTTCATCATCGCCTTCTGGCACATACAGGCTGACCAGACTGATCTTGTCAAAGTCAGCCTGAAGGTATCGACCGGTTTCATCAACCTCAGGAAAACCGAGCCCACTGATGATCGCCTTGGGGGCATGACGGGTATAGATCGCTACACCACCACGATCAGTCCGGTTATAACCGCTAAAAGCGTAGCCAAAATAGCCATCAAGGAAATACTGATCCTCAATAACCTGCTCGTCTTCACGAGTATCCTGCAAACAAATAAGGTCCGCATCCTGCTCTAAGAGCCAGTCAAACAGGCCTTTTTCTCGTGCGTTTTTAATGCCTTCACAATTTAAACTGATAACTCTCATCGAATACACCTTGCCTGAGCGCATACACGCACTGACATTAAGCTTGTTACCTCGGCAAGACAGTAACCGGAAAACAGAAACTGAAGGCCTGCAAAACCACCAGAGCAAATCTCAGCCTGAGAAGCAGCTGCGCTGCTTGGCCAGTAAGAGCCAGGATGAACGACGGCTAAAGTCTAAGCTTTTCAGAGATACGGTTACTAAACCGGGATTAACCCTGCATCAACTGTACGACAGAGTTAGTAAGAGCCCTCACCCCTATTATAAGGCATGATCCAAGTTCTTATGGTACGGTTGAACACAGAAAGTTCGGAATTGTATCGAACAAATGATAGCGGGTCGCCCCCCGTATGTTTATCCGCATAAATCCGGTCTCTACTACAAAGGTCTGCTGGTCAGGGGAATAATGAGCGACAGTTTCCGTAATTTTGCATCAGAAGACCCGATAATTACGAATTTTCCCCTCAGCAAGTATTGGGCATACAAGTAAGCCAACCAATACAATGTCTGTCTTTTTCACCTGAAGCAGTAAATAGTTCTTAAATTATTTTAAGAACTTTAGTCCATATAAAAGAATGTCAATAATCCAAAAATATGCCTTAAATAACCTATGCTGCAGGGGTTACAACAGGGGTTATTGGTATAAAATACGCAGTTTGACCCAGAATCATGGGCATGTTGCGAACAGGACCCTCCCAATGCATCAGTATCAAAAAGAATTTCTTGATTTTGCCATTGAGCAGCAAGTGCTCCGTTTTGGTGATTTCACCCTGAAGTCCGGAAGAACGTCACCCTACTTTTTTAATGCCGGATTATTTAACAGTGGTGAAGCAATTAGCAAACTCGGCCAGTTCTATGCTGAGGCCATGGTTAATGCGGGTCTGGAGTTTGATATCCTGTTTGGCCCTGCCTATAAAGGCATTCCCCTTGCAACATCCACTGCCGTAGCCCTCTTTGAGAAACACAACCGAAATGTTCCATGGAGCTTCAACCGTAAGGAAGCCAAAGATCATGGAGAGGGCGGCAATATTGTCGGTGCACCTCTGGAAGGACGTGTTGCTATCGTCGATGACGTTATCACTGCAGGCACAGCCATCCGCGAAGTAATGACCATTATTGAACAAACCGATGCACAACCTGCCGCCGTTGTGGTCGCTATGGATCGTCAGGAAAAGGGACAGGGTGATCTTTCCGCCATTCAGGAAGTGGAACGTGACTTCAATATTCCGGTTTTGAGTATTGTGTCTCTGGCCAACTTGCTGGAATATAGTGAAAATCATCCTGAAATCCGCCGTTATGCGCCGGAAATAAAAGCCTACAGAGACCAGTACGGAGTATGAGACTCAAACAGCCATTCATACTGCTTCTGACAGGAATGCTGTCTGCGACCGGAGCCGATCAGGCTGCGGCGCAGAGCCTGTATAAGTACAAAAACCACGAAGGCACCACGGTTATTTCATCTAATATGCCCAGTGAGTTTGTTCGTCTGGGTTACAGCATTCTCGACAGAAATGGTCGGGTCGTTGAAACCATTCCCCCTGTTATGACCAGCGACCAGAAAAGCCAGCTGGCAGACTTGCAGTCCCTCCGAGCAGAACAAGAGCGTCAGACAGAGCTGGATCAGGAGTTACTGTTTCTGTATGGAACCCCGGATGAAATTGATGGTGCAAAGAACCGAAAACTCAGCGAGTTCGACCAAAAAATAAGAGAGATGCAAAACCTTGAGGTCATTATGGCCAAGAACATTGATGACAAGCGTTTACAGATTAAAAAGGCCGGTGAGAAAGCCCCGGAATATCTGCATGAAGAGCTGGGCAACCTGAAAGACCAGAAGCAAACCTATAAAGATCGGGCAGCAAGTTATAATCGCGAAAAGTCCTTGCTGGAAAAGCAATATACAGCTTCTGCTGAGCGACTGAAGAAATTGCTAAAGCAGAAAAACCTGAAAGATATTGAAGTGGTTAGCCGTGAGCAACTTATTGGCCAATGGCGTATTCGCGAAGATGTCGCCATGGACTGGAATCTCTATGCCAGCGGCTCCTTTGACTCGTTCTTTCAGCAATTGGGAACACATGCCTCAGAAAAGAGTTTTGGAACCTGGCAGCTCAGCAACAACAGAATCATTCTTCTTATTAATCGAAAGCAACAAAAAGATGCCATCGGTGACGAAGAAAGTAGACGAGTATCACAAGAGAAACAAATTCAAGTTCTGAAGGCTACTGACAGTGAGTTACAACTTCTTATGGATGGTAAAGCCATAAACCTCTTCCGTTCGTAGAGAGACAATTGTCACAGCATTCAACCTCAAGTTAAAACCATCGTATTAATATTGCTGGCAAAGTTTGACACCCGTCAAACATTAAAATTTCTGTAACCTGACTTTTATCAACATCCTCATCCCAGTTCTGCTTATTATCGACAGCCAGAAGTAAATCACTTCGGGCTGTTGGCTGTGGTGCAAGCCCTATTTGGCATCACCAGAAGTGATGCTGCTCAAGTAGTTTGTCAATGCTTCTCAACCTCGACCAAACATACAGACTTGCACCCTGCTTATTTTCAGGGTGGGGTTACAAAAATATCTGATCAGATTAGGAATAAGTAAACGTGATCAGTAAAAGAGTGAATCAACTATCCACACGATATCAAGAGTAAAGACTATCCATTCCGTGGCGATGTTTCCATGAGCCAGTTTGGCCCCGATGAAATTGGCTATCAGGCAGCTTTTGACACAGGCACCTATTTTGCCAAAATCGTGCTGACCCGGTTTATGCGTGCTCTTGATGAGAAGAGCTACCGGCAGGTAACGAATGCAGAAGTATGGAACGTATTCCCTCCTTATCCACGTAACTGTACTGTCGGCGATATCAATAAAACCAGCTATACCGCCATGCGAGGGGACAATGTCGTTTGTGAGGGTAAACCAGATCATACCTATAAGCTGGAAACGGCTCGAAAGGTAGGCATTAATACATTCAATCAATAAAGGAAATGATCACTGAGATTCATGCAAGAAGTGATCAGTGATCAAAAAGAGTCCTTAAAAACCAGGAAGCCAGATGACTTAATCTGGCTTCCTAAAAACCGGTGATCGAACTACGGATGCTCTCTCAGTTAACGAAATACCGTTTCAGATAATATCACCCATTGATCTGACCAGTTTTCTGTTGGCTTACGCTTAAACTCACTGCGTACATACTGAGCTATTCGACCTTCTGCTGCAGCCAGTATCAAATTTGCCGTTACACTCACCGTCATACGGGTTCTGACACCTTCTTTGATTTCCGCCTCACGCAACGCCTGTTTAAGCTGCGTTTCCAGACGATCAAAAAGCTGAGTCACTCGCTGGCGCAGGCGCTCTGTCTCTCCTGCCAGAGCATCCCCCGTCAGAATCCGGGTCAGGCCCGGGTTCTTCTCGCAGAAGCCAATCAGTAACAGCAGGATTTTTTCGCAACGGGTCGCCACCTTCTGCTCTTCTGCAAGAATCAGGGTGATTCGGGAAAACAGAGTTTCCTCAATAAACTCAATAAGCCCTTCAAACATTTTGGCTTTGCTGGGGAAGTGCCGGTAAAGGGCCGCTTCAGAGACGCCCACCTCTTTGGCCAGGGCCGACGTGGTAATCCGGGTACCCGGAGCCGTCTCCAGCATATGAGCCAGAGCTTCCAGAATCTGCTGTTTGCGAGAAATTTTCTGAGACATATCCATTATGAGTACTAAACACTATCTCCGGTGATAAGGGTGCCCACCCCCCGGTCAGTCAACAGTTCAAGCAGAACGGCATGAGGCACCCGGCCGTCAATGATGTGGGCTGTTTTCACGCCACACTTCACGGCATTAAGCGCGCATTGTATCTTGGGAAGCATACCGCCATAAATAGTTCCGTCTGCAATTAATGCTTCAACCTGCTCCGAGTTCAGCCCGGTTAACAGGTTTTCATCCTTATCCAGCAGCCCTGCCGTATTGGTTAACAGCAGGAGCTTCTCCGCCACCAGCTCTTCGGCAAGGCGTCCTGCCACCAGATCTGCATTGATATTGTAGGAAGCCCCCGTACCGTCAACCCCAATGGGTGCAACCACCGGAATAAAGTCAGAGTTCTGCAGCATGGTGATGATATCGGTATCAATAGACTCGACTTCTCCCACCTGACCAATATCAATGATCTCTCGGGCGGTCATTTCCGGTGTCAGCTCAGTAACGACCAGTCGCTTTGCGCGGATAAATCGACCATCTTTACCGGTGATACCGATGGCTCGACCACCGTTGTTATTGATCAACGTGACTATTTCCTTGTTGACCAACCCTCCCAGTACCATCTGCACGACATCCATCGTGTTTGAATCAGTGACTCTCATTCCCTGAACAAAGCGACTCTCAATGTTCAGCCGTTTAAGCATGTCGCCTATCTGCGGACCGCCACCATGTACCACCACAGGGTTAATACCCACTGCCTTCAGTAATACAACACCTTGCGCAAAGCTGTTTTTCAGCTCGTCATTTTCCATGGCATTGCCGCCATATTTAACGACAACCGTTTTACCGGCATAGCGTTGCAAATAGGGCAGTGCCTCGGTCAGAACCGTTGCGATTTCCTGAGAGGACAAAGCAGGCTTATCCATTACTCCTCCTGCGGTGCTCTTACTGCTTGAGCATAGTTGTAGTTATTTCTTATTGATAAATAAGACACAGCCGAGACTCACTGTGCCTACCGACCTACAGGTTATGATCAGTGAGTTCCGGAATGTCCAAACCCACCGGCACCCCGATCGCTTTCATCGAAGCTCTCAACAATCTCCAGCTTCGCCTGAACCACTGGCACCAGAATTAACTGGGCAATACGCTCACCAGGCTGGATGGTGAATGTCGTATTACCCCGGTTCCAACAGGAAACCATGAGCGGCCCCTGGTAGTCAGAGTCGATCAACCCCACCAAATTGCCCAGGACAATACCATGCTTATGGCCAAGACCGGAGCGGGGAAGAATCATAGCGGCCAGCGATGGATCTTCAATATGTATCGCCATACCGGTAGGAAGCAACTGAGTTTGGCCCGGCTCCAAGGTAAGAGGCCCATCAACACAGGCTCTAAGATCAATGCCTGCAGAGCCTTCTGTGGCATACTCTGGCAATGGAAACTCTGTGCCCAGTCGCGGATCAAGAATACGAGTCTTCAGTGTTTTCATGTCGTTTAATTCCCTGTTTCTTTACCATGAAAATGCCGCTCTCTGAAACTCTGCAGCTATTTTCAATATTTGGGGGAGAGCAGTATTTTCGCTCAAGGCTGGTCAGCTGTTTCAGTAGTCGACCGGAAGTGTTTCCACTTTCTGAAACGTCGGGCAACAATTTGCAGCAGCTTGCGCGACACCACTTTTTTCGATGCTCTTGGCAATGGCTCTTCCAGCTCTTCACCAATCACCGTTACTTCATTGCTGTCACTGCTGAACCCAATATCCCGATCCCCCACATCATTAGCAACCACCAGATTCATTTTCTTCCGGCGCATTTTATCCGCAGCATAGCCAAGCACATTATGCGTTTCTGCCGCAAAGCCAACCACAAAGGGCGGTGTATCCAGACCGGTAACGGAGGCAATAATGTCGGGGTTACGTACCAGTTTAATCTCCAGTATTTCACTGCCGTTTTCAGGATCTTTTTTGATTTTCTCCTTGGCTATCTCGGCTGGACGATAGTCACTGACAGCCGCACAGCCAATAAAGATATCAACACCTTCAATCCGGTCATGAACTGCCTGATGCATGTCTCTGGCACTGACCACATCAACCCGCTTCACCCGATCCGGTGTATCCAGATTAACAGGGCCACTGATCAGGGTAACCGTAGCACCCGACGCAACAGCCGCCTCAGCGATGGCATACCCCATCTTTCCTGAACTGTGGTTGGAAATATAGCGGACTGGATCAATATCTTCACGGGTGCCTCCCGCCGTGATCAATACATTCAGCCCTGTCAGGTATATCATGGGTAAACAGCCCTGATGTTTGTTCCACAATCAATTCAGGGTCAAGCATTCGGCCCGGGCCGATATCACCACAGGCCTGACTGCCGTCACCTGGTCCAAACAGACTGATATTCCGCTCCAGCAACTCTTCACAATTCTGCTGGGTAACACTGTCACGCCACATCCCCTGATTCATAGCAGGAGCGAGACAAATAGGCGCACTTGTGGCCAGGCACAGAGTGGTTAACAAGTCATCCGCATGCCCACCAGCCAATCTGGCAATAAAGTCAGCAGTGGCAGGAGCAACCAGAATCACATCCGCCCAGCGGGCCAGCTCAATATGCCCCATGGCAGCTTCAGCCTTGGTATCCAGTAAATCCAGATGAACCGGATTGTGAGACAGTGCCTGTAGGGTTAACGGCGTAATAAACTCACAGGCTGCACTGGTCATTACCACGCGCACATCGGCCCCCAGCTTGGTCAGCAGCCGAACCAGCTCTGCACTCTTATAGGCAGCAATGCCTCCGGTAACACCAAGAACAATGCGTTTGTTGCTTAGCTGTTGCATAGGTTGCAAATTTCCTTTAGGAATTAAACCGGCAATTTTTTGTCTGAGCAGTCAGGAGCCACTTGATTGGGCATACCCAGAGGATTTGGAGTTGCTACGCGGCGGCAAATGAGCGAAGCCTTTATGCCCTCGGGTACCAGTAACTTAGCAATATCAAGTGACTGGGGTGAACAAATGCAGACAACAAAGTAGCAGCTTCAAAGGCGAAGGGTATCGTTATGAGCTACTCACCATAAATCAGTTCCATCATAACAGTGAATAGCGGATGGATATAACTACCTGATGAGAGCACAACGCCGGAGTAACACTTTGCTTCCCAGAGAAAAGATGCTTGCCATGGGGCCTTCCGCACTGACTGAACCCGAGCTGTTGGCACTGCTGTTAAGAACCGGCTGTCAGGGTATGAATGTGATGGAACTGGCCAGCCACCTGCTCGATCAGTTTGATGGACTGGAAAAGCTGCTGACAACCCGGCACCAGCATCTTATGTCCGTTAAAGGCCTTGGACCCGCCAAAGCCACTCAACTCAGTGCCACTCTGGAGTTGTGCCGACGGGTGCTCCGGGAGAAAGTGGCGAAGTCTGACATTATTACCAGCCCGGAATCCACTCGGGAGTATCTGCAGCTGCACTTCCAGGGCCTTCAGCGAGAGCAGTTTGCCTGTCTTTTCCTCGATACCCGGCACCGTGTTATTGCTCTTGAAACGCTATTCCAGGGAACCTTAAACGCTGCCACCGTTCATCCCAGAGAAGTCGTGAAACAGGCGCTGGCTTTGAACGCGGCATCTCTGATTTTATGCCACAACCACCCATCAGGTGATCCGGAACCCAGTCAGGCGGATATTCAGATTACTCGACAGTTAAAAGAGGTACTGGAACTGGTAGATATACAGGTGCTGGACCATATGATTGTAGGGCAGGGGGAGATACTATCCATGGCAGAACGAGGACTGGTTTA
>CBDHDM010000134.1:0-8360 GCA_965261315.1 Endozoicomonas sp.
AGCGAACACCTTGGTCAACGATATTGGCATTGAAGGTTATGTAGAGGGAGATGTCATTAATGAGGATGGCATGAGCGATTTATGGATGAATGGTGGAACTCTGGAAGGTTCGTTCATCAATGATAATACTGCCCAGGATCTTAACATCAGTAATGGCGCCCGGATTTTTGCCAATATCCATAATATAGGGGAAATGGCTCATATTCGTATTGCTGATGGTCCAGATGGCCCATCCTTAATTGATGGTTCGATTATCAATACCGGAAAAATAAATAAATCCATTGAAGCATCAGGAGCTGAAGTTAAGAGACAAGTACTGAATAATGGTAATGTCAAAAACATCATCATTTCTGAAGGCTCGATTATTGGCGGGATTACGAATAACCGCAAAGTAAGAAAAAATATTAGTATCGATGCATCGGTTGTGTCAGGCGCCATTAATAATGACGGAGTAGCAAGACACCTTATCCTTAAAAATGGATCCATCATCAATAATGATGTGACCAACTCAGGCAGACTGAAAAAAGTCTGACCATTCAGGAGCAATCAAAAGTCACGGGTGATATTACCAACACTGGACTCATCACCGATGGTGTCATCATCGATGGCTCATCCACTGACGGCTCACTGATTAATGCCCAGGATTCAGAAATCCGGGCTGACAACAATGGCATTTTCATAAATAACTCAATCATCGGACAGAACATAGAAAATGCTGGCATTATTTATGGTCAAAGTGATAGTGGTATTGATCTCGACAACACTACAGTTCATGGCAGTGTCATCAATAGTGGCTCAATTGAATCCGGCGCGGCCTTCCAGCCTGGACTTGATATCGTCAACAACACGACTATCAAAAACAAAGTACATAATACGAAGACGGGTACCATCATTGGTGTTGCCGGTATTGAGATTAAAAACTCCACTATTGAAGGAGACCTTATCAATGATGGCTCTATCACGGGTACAGCGAAAGATGGTATTCGCATTTACGACTCTGCCAGAATTCAGGGAAGCCTGATCAATAATGGCACTATCAATGCCGCCAAGCGTGGCATCATTCTTGAGCATCAGAACAATGCGATCATTCAAAATCTGACTAACGGAGAAGATGGCACAATCAATGCTGGCCGTATTGGTATTCAGGTGAAAGGAAATGCTTCCATTTCTGGTGAACTTAAAAATGAGGGACTGATTGAGGCTGGCCCTGCCGGTGGGAATGACCCCATCAATGCCCCCGTTAAAGCGGGCATTTCCCTTGAAGGTAACAGTATTGTTGGCAGCACTCTGAAAGGCATCACTAACACCGGCATTATTCGGGTGCTGGCTAACATTGAACACAACGGTGAGCCATTTTGGGAGGGCGCACAAGCCAACGGTATTCAGGTGATTGAAAATGCCGTTGCCGGACGCATTGAAAACCACGGTGAGATCATTGCCGATACTTATGGCATTTATGTTGATGACACCACCATTGATGGCGGCATTGTCAATGCCGAAGAGGGTAAAATCAGCACCGGAGACAATGGTATTTACCTGAAAGATGCCCATGTCAAAGGCAGCCTGATTAATTCAGGAAGCATCGTTTCTGAGTTCGATAATGCCATCGACATTGAAGACTCCATCATCGATTCTGACATCGTCATCAATGGCTCCCTGACTGCTAATGAAAATTACGATGCATTGAGCATTGATGACAGTTTTATCGCCGGAAATGTCACGACCGGAAGCTCTTTGCTCACCTCAAACCCAACCCTCGTCACCATTACCGGAGAGGATGGTCTGGATATTGATGACACGTTCATTGTCGGTGCTGTGGACTCTTCTGCCAATATCAGTGTTGTCAGCGAAGGCGTCGATTTTGATGAGACGTTTGTTGGCGGTGATTTCACCAACAGCGGCAATATCACAGCTGGCGGTACGGGTATATCTTTTGAAGGCGATTACATACAGCCTCCAGCCCCCCCTGAAGAACCAGACCCTATGCCAATGATGGCAGAGCCTCAGCCACCTAAATACAGCGCAGCCATTGGTGGAAATTTTGAGAATGCAGGGGCTATTCATGCCGGAGAAAACGGCATTGACCTGAATCGGATCAGTGTTGCCGGCAGCTTTGAAAACTATGGCGAAATCCATGCTGAGACAGGCGTCGCGATCACCCTGTCTGCCATGGATATCGGACAGGACTTTATCAATCAAGGAGACCTGTTTGCGGATGTAGAACCCCGTTATGGCGTTGGAGAAAGCTATGACCAGCCATGGGGTGGAGAACCTTCAGAAAACGGCAGTATGGTTCTGGAGTCCCTGGGTGTTGATGAGCATGGCCAGGTCTGGTATCGAATTCGGAATGAAGGCCCCATGATGCAGGGCGTTCAACTGAGCGATCCTGAAGGTGACTTTATCTCTGGTGAGCTGGTACTGAGCTCCGGTGACCAAATCGTTATTAATGCAGGTCTGTACAGCGGTGAAGAACAAACCTTTATTCTGACCGACCCAATGGGCGAAGGTGAGCCACTGACCGAAGTCGGTGCCATTAACCAGCCGTTTATTGCTCAAGTGATCGAAGCCACTCAGCAAGGCATCTCTCTGGTGGGAGACTATTACGACGATGGTGACCTTGAACTGGAAAGTCAGGTAACGATTGGTGGCCGGTTCGTCAATACTGGTGATATTCGTGCCGTGGATGAAGGGATTTATGTAACCGGAACCACTGTGGGGGCTGATTTTGGCAACAACGGTGATATTACCTCCTTGACCTCTGCCGGTATTGCACTGGTGGATGATGTGATGATTACTGGCAACTTCAACAACACCGCCACCATTACCTCTGCTGAAGAAGGCATTATTTTTGAGGGTGAGCGTTGGCTGGATGGTGAAAGCGGTGCTGTGATCACCGATACGGTTGCCCAAGTGGGTACCTTTATGAACCAGGGAACCATCAATGCTGGCAGCACGGGTATTGATATTTATGATGCTGACATTGCCGGGGCCTTTATTAACTCATGTTACGCACCTGAAGAAATCTGCCATGCTGTAGCGCATGAAAAAAGAGCTGTTTGAACTGTATAGCGATTACCTGCTGTCCTCATTTGGAAAAACGACAGCTACACAGTTGTCGTCATTGGTGGATGGCGCATACAGTCATGATCAGGTAACCCGGCTGCTGTCCCGTAACCACTTCGACAGCAGAACGCTCTGGCAATATGTAAAACCTGTCGTCAGACAGGTGGAGCAGGACGATGGCGTACTCATTGCTGATGACACCATACAGGAGAAACTCTATAGCGACGAAAACGATTTGATATCTTGGCATTTTGACCATACTTTTGGGCGCTCAGTAAAGGGTATTAATCTGCTTAATTTTGTCTATTATGTTGGTGATATTTCATTGCCAGTTGCCTATAAGCTGATAGAAAAGCCTATTCAATACACTGAATTAAAGAGCAAAAAGGTTAAGCGAAAGGCTGAGAAAACCAAGAATGAATATTTTCGGGATATGCTGAAGGTTTGCTGTAATAATCAGCTCAAATTCCGTTATGTTCTGGCCGACAACTGGTTCAGTTCGAATAAAAACATGATGTATATACGACATGATTGTAATAAGCATTTTGTCATTGCATGTAAATCGAACCGCACGGTTTCATTAAGCGAAGAAGATAAAAAGCAAGGGTGTTCACAGCGCATAGATACCGTAGACTTTTCAGAGGAAAAGCCGATTAAGGTCTGGGTGGCAGGAGTGGATTTTCCAGTACTGTTATTCAGACAAGTCTTTAAAAACAAAGACGGCAGTAAAGGTATTCTCTATCTGTTTTTGCAGCGATTCTGGAGTGTGACGCCGAGACTTTAAAGGCAATCTATAAGAAACGATGGAAAGTCGAAGTCTTCCATAAAACATTGAAATCAAACGCATCGATGGCAAAATCGCCAAGTCATACCGTATTGACGCAGAGCAATCATCTATTCATGTCGATATACTCAGCATTCCGGCTTGAACTTCTGGCGAGTAAGCTCAAATTGAACCATTTTCAACTTAGGGCGAAACTCTATCTATTTGCACTAAGATCTTCGTTCCAAGAGCTTCAGCTTATGAAAGAGTCAGGGCGATAGAATTGGGTGCACGTTCATCCGGAAATAAAAGGTTTAGTTATACTAAATAAAAGGTTTAGTTATACTAAATGCAGAATATTGTTGGATGTAGTCATAAGAAAGCTAAAGCTCGTTTTTACGTGATCTACCGTCGTTTAAGGCCATCTTAATTAGAACGAACGTAAGATCTATTTTTACCACACTGATGAAAGAGTGCGTAACATGAGTTATTAACGAAGGCGATGTTACCGCAGAAGAAGGCCATGGCATCCGTATTGGCGGGATCAGCACCATCGGGCTGAACTTCCTGAACAGAGGGAATATTGTTGCTGAATCTTCCGGTATCCGTCTGGATGGTGTTGATGTTAATGGCGAATTCCGGAATAACGGAGATATCCGTTCCGGCGAAGGCTCAGCCATTGATATCAGAGACAGTATGATCAATGGCAATGTACTCAACTTTGGCCAGTTGGCTGTGACCGAAGAAGATGAAGAAAACCACGGTATCTCTCTGGAATACAGCCACGTTAAAGGCAATATCGAAAACTATGGCAACATCAATGTCGATGGTACGGAAGGTATCAACCTGGAGGAGACCCTCGTAGAAGGGAGTATTTACAACGACAGCAGCGTAACCATTGACGCCTATTCCGATGCCATCCTGCTGGATGATGGCACCACCCTTCAAGGTAGCCTGATTAACCATGGAACATTGATTGCCAGAAACCATGATGGTATTGATATCGATCAGATCACTATTGATGGCGATGTCCACAACACGGGGTCAATTACCAGTGGTGATAATGCCTTTGAGCTGGATGGTGAGTTTGATGGTCCCTTCGAAAACGATATTAAGTATATGGTCATCAAGGGCAGCCTTATTAATGAAGGCACACTCACAACCCGCAAAGCGGACGATGAGGGACAGTGATCGTGATGGCAACGGGTTCGATATGGATTATGTGAATATCCATAACAACCTGACCAACTCTGGTGATATTAACTCCATACATCATGGTTTTCTGATCGAGAAAAGCATTATCGGTGGTAACTTCACCAATAGCGGTAGCCTGAGCATCGCCCAGAGCGGCATTATTCTTGAGGGCCGCAACCCCCTTCCTCCTGAAATGATGCCGGTTCTATTAAACGAAGAAGAACAAGCATTACACCGGGCTGATATTGGTGGCTATTTCTACAACAGCGGAACCATCAATGCTGGTCAGGCCGGAATTCTCCTGGACAGGGTTGATATTGGCACCGGCAGTAATCTCGAAGAAGGTGCCGCCAACTTTGAAAACCACGGCAATATCAACGTCACGCGTGGTACCGCTATTGATATCAATGACTCCAGCATCGCAGGTAACTTCATCAATACCGGTCAGCTCTCTGCGGATGAACTCTATGTTTATCAGGCAGGTGACAGTTATCGTCGGGATTGGAACGGTGAACCCAGTGACGGAGAGTCTCCCTTTGTTCTGGAGGCTGTCGGCACCGATAAACAGGGAGATCAATGGTTCAAAGTTCGTTTTGAAGAAGAGTTTGGTGGCAGCTTCCTCATTGCCCTGATTGATGAGAGCGGTGAACTCATATTCAGCGGTGAGCCTGTTGAAGCAGGGGAAGAGGTTTACATTAATGTTGGCCAGCTGGAAGGTGATTTAATTCTGACCTTCCCGTTTGATCTGGAAATGGAAGAAGTGCTTGCCCAGGCCAGTCCCAGCAATAACCTTTTCGAACCAGAGTACGACTCAAGAAATGGCATTCTCGTGACCGATTCCCAAATTGGTGGCGAGTTTAGCAATTCAGGAGCCATTAACGCGTATAATTCTGCCATCAAGCTCGAAAGCGTTGAGATTGGTGGCAATGTCACCAATTCTGCAGCTATCAGTTCTCAGAAATCAGGTCTTGAACTGAACAATGTGATAGTACAAGGAGGAATTGATAATAGCGGGAATATTTCTGCCGGTGATAAAGGCGTCACCATCATCGACAGTCAGCTCAATGGCAGCGTGACCAATGTCGAAGGGACCACCATCACCATCACCGATGGTCGGGACGGGCTTGAGCTACGAAATGTTGACGGGATTACCGATTTCATCAACGCCGGCACCATTATATTCAGTGATCAGGAAACCGGTGGGGACGGAATGTCTGCTGACAACGTAGACATGAGTGGCGTAATGGCAAATACCGGCACAATCACGGCTCATTACGGGATGCTATTGACTGACAGCAGTACTACCGGCTTTATCAATAACGGCACTATCAACAGCTATCAGGAAGGCATGACAGCACTGGATACTTCTATTGATGGTTATATATCCATCGATGGCGATATCGGTGTGGGCAGCGTAGGAAAAATCAACACAGTAAGAGGCAGCGGCATCTCGCTTTCTTCCGTTCAGGATACCCATGGCATCATTAACAACGGTACAATTTCTGCGGGCAAGCACGGTATCAGGCTCTCTGACGTCAATGCCGAGAGCGTTTACAACCAACGGCATCATCACCGCCGGTACTTATGTAGAAGACCTTGGGGATGGTGAGACGGATGCTAATGGCAGTGGTCTATACCTTTTCGAGTCAACTCTGCAAGGTAACATCACCAATGATGTTGATGGCAGAATTGAAGCGGCTACTCATGGTATGCACCTCGGCGAAACCCACGGGGCTACCAACATTCATAATAAGGGTACGATCGCTGTTGACACTGACGGGATTAAATTAACAGGCAGTACTCTTAACCGCATAGAAGAGGATGACGACTTCAACAGCGGCAATATCATTAACTACAGTACAGGCACGATAACTGCCGGTGATGATGCCATTCGTATCGGCGGTGCACTCTACCCTGATCAGCAGATGGATGATGGTATCAGTGCAATCCCCAGCCATGTTGAGGGGGACATTGTCAATATGGGCATCATTAGTGCGGATGAAAATGCCATTGATATTGATGACAGTATCGTCTCCGGAATCATTTCGAACTCCTGGATCATCACCTCCGGTGACGTTACGGTTGATATTGGTGGGGAAGACTCTTTCGCAGGCCCCTCTTTCGTCAATGAATTAATGAACAGTGGAACACTGACGGCTGAAAATGGTGCTGTCATCCGTGTGACTGAGTCAACCCTTGGCGCCATCAAGAATACCGGCACTCTCAATGGTGGTCAGGTGTCAGATGATGACAGGGAAGCTGAGAGAACCATTGCCGATGGCAGTACGGTTGCCATGGATTTTCGAGCCGCTAATAGCCGCCTTGACCTGATTAATGGCGCTGATGAAGCTGGCAATTCAGGTGTCATCAATGGTGATATCTACGGCAGCACGTCCAGCGACCGCATTGAGTTTGCCGCCGGTGAACTGAATGGTGATATCTACGATGTGGAGCGCATCGACATCACCGGTTCTGTTGCGTTCAATAACGATATCTTCAGCTTTAATAACAACAGCACATTGCGGGTAGCAGAAGGTGGCACTCTGAACATGGGGGTGAATAACACCATTGACCTTAAGGGTGATTACGTTCAAAACGACACCCTGACGGTGGTTCTCAATGAGAACAGCCATGACATCACCACTCCCCGCATTAATGCCAGTGGCTCTGCCCTGTTCAATGATGGCAGTACCCTTAGTCTGAGTGTTGAAGACCGCAATATTGCCAATTTCAATCCGGGATTTGACGGTGATAATGTGCATCTGGTTCATGCTGATAATGGCGTTAGCAATAACGGTGTCACTGTAACTTCCGATTCAATTCTATTTAATTACACCCCGTTCACGGATAACGAAGATACTGAGTTTGGTGTTACCGGAACCGTCACTGACCTTGGCACACTGGCCACCAGTGGCGGCGCAAGCCCCAATGCGATTAATGCCATCAGCACCTTCCAGGGGGAGAACTCAGAAGGTCTGATCGACCTCTATACCAGTAATCCTGACCTGTATAACGCCATTTATGATGGCAATGAAGCCAGCCTGACCCAATTAGCTGAGCAGCTTATAGCGGGCAACCCTGCTAACAGTATCGCCTCCAGTCAAAATGCCCAGAATGAGGCAATCAATACTATTTTGAGTCGGATAGCCGATCTTAGAACGGGCGCTTCAGGTATCTCAGCGGGTGATGCTGAAACCGCTGAAAACTACCTGCGACCTGACTCTCTCTGGATACGGGCGATTTATTCCGATGGAGATCAAAAAACTCGAAATGGTTTTGGTGGTTATAACCTGCGCAGTAAGGGTTTTACCCTCGGTGCAGATAAGGATATCAGTGATTA
>CBDHDM010000135.1:0-15468 GCA_965261315.1 Endozoicomonas sp.
CAGAAAGCGCTACTGTCGTCTTTTGAAAAGCAGACCAGGGCAACTCACGAGGCAGGAAAAGCCTTTCGTACAGCAGAGGCCAGGGTAGCGAAACTGGCAAAGGAAGTGGGACGTGCCGAGAAACCCACCAAAGCCATGCAAAACGCCCTGGCCCGGGCAAGACAGGAAATAAAGAAAAGAGCAATAAGGAGTACGGGCGCCAGCGGGAATCACTGGCTAAATTACGGAGAGATTTGAAGGACGCCGGTTTATCCAGCAGCAGACTGGCGCAGCAACAGCAGAAACTCAGTGAAGCAATTGAAGATACTGGTCAGGCTTTTGAAAAGGCCAATAGAAAGGCGAAAGCGGCTGATCGTACCTTCAAAAAAGACACGCTGAAAAAAGTCGCCAGGGATGCCCATAAAGCATCGGGCAGTATTGGTGGATTAACCAGGCGCTTTGCGGGGCTTATTGGTGCGGCCGCTGGCCTCTATGCCATCAAACGAGGGGATAGAGGGGATACTTTCCACCGGTGACCAGTTTGAAAAAATGCGTGTGCAACTTGAGGCCATTACCGGTTCAATGGCTGAAGGTAAAGAAGCCCTTTCATGGATTAAAGAATTTACCAAAAATACGCCCTTTCAGCTGGAAGAGGTTTCTGAAGCTTTTGTTCGCCTGAAAGCCTTCGGCCTAGATCCCATGGATGGCACCATGCAGGCCATCATTGACCAGGCCTCAAGCTTGGCGGTGGTATGGAGCGGCTGAACGGAATCTCCCTGGCAGTGGGTAAAGCCTGGGCAAAGCAAAAGCTTCAGGGCGAAGAAATCATGATGTTGCTGGAGCGTGGCGTTCCCGTTTGGGAATTGCTGGAAAAAGTAACGGGCAAGAATGTTCAGGCGTTTGCAAAAACTTTCATCAGGCGGAAAGTTAGGCCGTGATGTAATGCGGGACCTGATTGCCGAAATTGGCAAATCCTCTGAAGGGGCTGCAGCTAAAAACATGAGCCTGCTTTCCGGTTATGTGAGTAATCTGAAAGATAGCTGGTCGTTTTTCCTTGATGAAATTGCCAATAGCGGGGCTCTGGATTATGCCAAGGAAACTCTGGCTGGTATTGCTGCCAACATAGAAAGAATGAATGGCAATGGTCAGCTTTCCCAACTGGCCAAAAAAATAAGCGATGCCTTTGTTGCTATGGGCAATGCAATTAAACATACCCTGTCAGATATAAGCGTTGATGGTTTTGTCACCAGTAACACGATCAAGTTTTTCTTCAATAGCTTCACGGTTGCGGTTAAAGGATTTGCAACGGTCTACTTCGGCATTATAAACGGGTTGGTTCGGGTATGGCAGGAAATGGCCGATGCACTGGGCGCGGAGAAAATCGACCCGAAAAATTGAAAGGAGCAACCGATTATCTGGGCGCATTAACAAAAGCATTCGCCAATCAAACCGCCGAAGATGCCAACGATGTTAAGGATTCACTGGTTGGAATCTATGATAGCTTTGCAGAAAAAAGCGAGGCTGCAGCAAAGAAAGTATCAAAAACGGTAAAGACCATGACCAATAACCAGAAATTACTCTGGCAACATTACGCTGATGAAGTGGTTGATCGTCAGAAAAAGGTTCAAGAGGTATTTACCAATACGTCTGATACTGCAAAAAACGCCTTTAAAGATGTCACCGATGCAATGGCACAGGTTAGCAGTGCTGAAACTCGGGTAGAACTGGATGAATTACAGGGCAGGCAATCGGACATTGAGCAACGCCGTTATCAAACGCAGCGTGACGATCTGAAGGCACAGCAGGCCGAGGCCATTGCCAAAGGGGGTCAGGAGGCGATCAAGAATATCACCTCTGCCCTGCGGATCAGTGAGCAGGTTTATAACGAGCGTATACGGCAGGCCAACAATGAAAAAGCCCAAGCCCTCCGAGAGAGCCAGGTGAGCACGTCAGCACCAAACACCCGAACCACACAACCGGCTCCACAGAAAATTATCCGGCTGGAATATCCGGGCGGTGCGGTGAATGTGGGCATTGATTCAACGGATGAAACCAAACTGCTGGAAGCCCTGAAAAACGCAGGCATGAGGACGGTCTGATGATACTGGACACTATTACCCTCCCGGATGATCTTCTCTGGATCAATGAATTTGAATGGAACCCTGTCGAGCAAACCACAGAGCGGAGCCTGACCGGGTGCTTTGCTGGTTCTGGAAGGGCAGCTAATACATGGCAGGCCAATCGTTCTCTCTGGCAATGGCGAGGCCGGTTGGGTATCCCGGCTGACGGTCAAGAACCTGTTCGCTCTCGCCAAAGCGGTTAATAAAACCATGACGTTGACGCTCCCGGATAGCCGACAGTTCTCCCGTTATCTTTGATCGGTCGAACGGCGCTCCTGTAGAGGCACAGCAGGTCTTACCGTTCGCCCTATCCAGAGAACAGTGACCAATACCTTCTGACCCTTCGATTACTGACTATACAGTCAATATAAAAAGCGGGGGGGGGGGGGGGGGAGATATTACTATTTTAATTGGTACTCGAAGTAGGCGTTGGTTCAGTAATATGAGAAAGCTGTGATATAGCACCCGAAGGACTTATTGCCGGTAAAGCTTGTTGGCGCTGATTTATCAGCTTTCTTTTTTCGGGGTCTTGCACTTTTTCATGATAACGCTCCCTTTGGCGCTGATTTATCAGCTTTCTTTTTTCGGGGTCTTGCACTTTTTCATGATAACGCTCCCTTTGGCGCTGATTTAGCAGCTTTCTTTTTTCGGGGTCAGCCCTTCGCTCCCTATGGCGCTGATTTATCATCTTTCTTTTTTCGGGATCTTGCACTTCTTCATGATAACGCTCCCTTTGGCGCTGATTTTTCAGCTTTCTTTTTTCGGGATCAATCCTTCGCTTCCTTTCGCGCTGATTTTTCAGCTTTCTTTTTTCGGGGTCTTGCAATTTTTCATGATAACGCTCCCTTTCGCGATTAAAAAATGAAGTATTACCATCAACAATTTCTTCTGATGAGGTCGATTGATTATCACTTGGAGTTTGGTGCATGTATAACGGGTCAACAATAGCGACTGGTCGCAAATGTTCGATGTTAGAGGGGGCGGCAGGAAGATTAGTTAACTGAAAAACTGAGCTTGTATGATTCGCTGGTGTCTGCGCACTAATTGCACGCTCGTCCCTCAATATTAGCTGCTGAAAGGGAGTACTTGGTGTTAGTAATAATGCAGTCATTAACGGGTTCATTATCAGATTCGTAAGGAACAAATTCATCAAGAATGGATGGTGGTATTTGTTGAAAACCTGTTTCGGAAGCGTTTTCTAAATAGAAGTATGTTAGAGATTCAATATTATGTTCATTCAATGAAAATAGAATAGTCAGCTTCATTTTGATTTGTATCTGGTTCGCTGATTACCAATAGGAAAAGTGCTCACCACTCGAAACAGACATGCCTTGATAAATAGACTGCTGTTCGCTGCAATCAAATTGCTGCTCTTGCTCTACTAAACCTAATGAGCTGAAATAAAGATTAGAAAAAGGCATCATTAAATGAAGGAAGTTGATTGCTTTGATACATTGAATTAATGAATTAATGAATTAATGAATTAATGAATTAATGAATTATTGAATAACAGCTTAAGACCTCGCCTTCTTATAAAAGGTTCCTCCTTTTCACAACTCATTCACTATTTATGTCAACCAAGCATAAGGATTTGCTATGGCTATTATTAATAGCGATGTAAAACTCTTCGAAAGCCAGCGCCTCACGGATGAGGAAGACGGTGGCGGTCGGGTTACTGGTAATGAGGTAATTGATGGCAACATCAATAATCTCTTTCAGTACATATCCCGGATTGACCGAAAGATTGGTGATGTGGCTCTGCGAAAGGCTTTTATCGGGTATCAGCACCGATAACAATGACATTTATCCATTTATCTCGGCAGTCATTTAATTTTGACCGAGCCTCCCAAGGATAAGAATGTCTCTGTCCTGCTGTTCAATACCGACAGTCAGACCGATGAGCGCCTTGATGCCAGAGACAGAATCGAGAGCTATGTTGTCCCCGGTATCAAGGCATCTTGGGAACTGGTCGGCGATCAGCTGGAAGGCCAGCGTGCCATTGTCGGCTATCAGCGTGAGGAATGGGCTGTCCCTGAAATTGCCGAGGTCTATAAGCTCACCACTCCCGATGGGCTAACCAGTCAGTTTATTCGTATTACAGCCATTGATCATTCGGTGGTCACTTTTACCTATCATAACGGTTCAGAGTATGTGGATTTGAACCGGCGCAAGGTGGAAATGGAGATCAGTGCACCACTGATAACCACCTTTACCGGAGGCGCAGTCGGCCCCCGGTGAGCCAGAGGATGAAACCAGCCTGATTCATGGCACACAGGATAGCCGACACCTCTCCGTTATCTTTGATAGGTCGAACGGCGCTCCTGTAGAGGCACAGCAGGTCTTACCGTTCGCCTATCCAGAGGACAGCGACCAATACCTTCTGACCCTTCGATTACTGACCGTTCACTCAGGGTGAGACAGGTTCGATCGGGATTGTAAATATTCCTTCAGTTTGACGACTGAAAAGCGGGGGGGGGGGCAGTACCATCTAATAAATTTTTACTGGAACTCTGGGTCGTTTCAGCTAAATTAGAAGTCAGTGGTAAATCACCTGAGTTTTTAGCTAAATTGACTGACTGAAGGTACTGGTCTCTTGCGATCACAGCTTGCTTTTTAGCTTCTTCCTTGTTGGAGGTTTGTCTTTTGATTTTAGTGTACATATTAGTATAAATTCTTTGACCCTCGGCGTAAGCGGGATCTGTCTGGTAGCGCTGCCTTTTGAGCTCCCTTTTGAGCTTCCTTTGGCGCTCGGCGAAAACGGGATCTGTCCGGTAGCGCTGCCTTTTGAGCTCCCTTTGGCGCTTCCTTTGGCGCTCGGCGAAAGCGGGATCTGTCCGGTAGCGCTGCCTTTTGAGCTCCCTTTGGCGCTCGGCGTAAACGGGATCTGTCCGGTAGCGCCGCCTTTTGCGCTCCCTTTGGAGCTCGGCGTAAACGGGATCTGTCCGGTAGCGCTCCCTTTGGTGCTCCCTTTTTTTCCTTTGGCACTCCCTTTGGCGCTCCCTTTGGCGCTCGGCGAAAGCGGGATCTGTCTGGTAGCACTCCCTTTGGCGCTCGGCGTAAGCGGCGCCTGTCTGGTAGAGCCGCCTTTGGCGCTCCCTTTGGCGCTCGGCGAAAGCGGGATCTGTCCAGTAGCGCTTCCTTTTGCGCTCCCTTTGGCGCTCGGCGAAAGCGGGATCTGTCCGGTAGCGCTCCCTTTGGCGCCTCCTTTGACGCTCCCTTTGGCGCTCGACAAGTGAAGGACTGTCATCAACATTAACTTCTGCTTGGGTTGCTTGGTTATCACTTGTAGCCTGGTGCATGTATAACGGACTATAAACAGTGCCCTGTAGTCTCTATTTGAACATCCTGCCGATTGTTTGTATTCAACGGTCTGACTAAAGCAACTGAATGCGATGATGACTGAGAAATATTAACAGATGTTTCTCCGCAGGATGCCCCTTGAAGGGGGGGATGTGCATTCGGTTCCGTATATCCTAACTCACCTGATGCTGTCGGCGATTCAGGCTTAGAGAAAGTACCAATGCCGCCTTGATTAGGGATTGGTAAAGGTTGATGAAGGTCGTTATCAACAAGTAACGAGCTTTGCGGGGTCGATTGCCCTAAACCTAAAATAGACTGAATCGAAAAAGATTCATTACCCGGAATATATGTGGGGGTTTGCTGATCGCGAAATAGAGGTTCCTTCCTGACTGTCAAGTCCAATGGTTGGTCTTCTTCAGGATTCCTATAAACAATTTCTATTGATCTTTTTTCAAACGAAGGATTATTAAATGGATTATGAAAAGGCACCGTTGCTTGCTGAAGGTGGTTTTTACCAGCTGCGTTTACAACGTCACGGAAGAAGGCTTGACCTGATGAACCAGATTCAAATAAAGGCGTATCTTTAAAATAAGAAAAGCTATCAGCAGAAGATACATCATATTGAGCAGGAGAAGTAGGCGAAGTAGGCATTGAATTATTGAATTATTGAATTATTGAATTATTGAATTATTGAATTATTGAATTACAGCTTAAGACCTCGCCTTCTTATAAAAGTTCCTCCTTTTCACAACTCATTCTCCATCTATGTCAACCAAGCATAAGGACTTGCTATGGCTATTACCAATAGCGACGTAAAACTCTTCGAAAGCCAACGCCTCACGGATGAGGAAGACGGTGGCGGTCGGGTCACTGGTAGCGAGGTCATTGATGGCAACGTCAATAATCTCTTTCAGGATATTTCCCGGATAGACCGAACCATTGGTGACGTGGCTTTACGAAAGGCCTTTATCGGGATTAGCACCGATAACAATGATATTTATCTCGGCAGTCATTTAATCCTGACCGAGCCTCCCAAGGATAAGAATGTCTCGGTGTTGCTGTTCAATACCGACAGTCAGACCGATGAGCGTTTGGATGCCAGAGACAGAATAGAGAGCTATGTTGTCCCCGGCATTAAGGCATCTTGGGAGTTGGTGGGTGATCAGCTGGAAGGTCAGCGAGCCATTGTCGGCTATCAGCATGAGGAATGGGCGGTCCCTGAAATTGGTGAAGTCTATAAGATCACCACTCCCGATGGACTAACCAGCCAGTTTATCCGTATTACAGCCATTGACCATTCGGTGGTCACGTTTACCTATCACAACGGTGCGGAATATGTGGACTTTAACCGGCGCAAGGTGGAAATGGAGATCAGTGCACCGCTGATAACCACCTTTACCGGAGCGCAGCCGGTCCCCGGAGAACCGGAGGAAGAAACCAGTTCCATTTATGGCACACAGATAGCCGACACCAGCCGTTACTATGGCATTCAGCCATTGAGTGCCAATGTGACCGCTGGCGACTTAACGGTTAAGTCTGAAACGGTTTATGCGCCACTGGTGCCGAGTGCCAAGGTTGAAAGCCCTTTGCTGGATCAATACGGTGGCTATACCGGCAAAACCATGGTGGCCACCGCTGGCGCTACCCGCTCAGTCAGCTGTCGTTTTGTGCATATTACCGGCAACCAGAGCAGAACCTATGTGCAGCGTGGCGTATTACCTAAAACGCTTTCCCTGTCGCTGGATGGCGGCACCTTTGAAGATGACGGTGCGGGTAATCTGCTCTATAAAAGCGGCACTAATAATTTCAGCAAATTGACCTTGGATTATGAGCTCGGAGAAATAAATGTTTGGCGAGCGAGCAGCTATACCACGGCCACCGCCAATGCGACCTATCAGCCAGCCGTTGCCATTACCGGCGCTGCGATCAGTGGTGCTATTCCCATCACCAACCAGAACCGGGGCTTTAATTACACCCTGAATATGGCAGAGGCCAAGCCAAGGCCGGGAACGCTGGTGGTGAGCTATATCGCTCTCGGAAAATGGCAGGACATTCGGGATACCGGCGCTGGCCAGCTGACCGGCTCAGGTTCGGGAACCATTATTTTTGCAACGGGATCGGCTGCAATCACTCTAGATGCCTTACCCGATCCTGACAGTGCAATCGTTTTCAGCTACGTGGCGCAGAATGATGATGAGGTCACTATCAGAACCGGCTCGGTGCCTGTGGATGATATGACCTTTCGCCATACCGTGGAGAAACCCGGCATTAAGCCCGGAAGTATGACGGTGACGTATGTTTCCTCTGGCCAGAATAAAACCCTGACCGATCTGGCCAATGGCCTGCTGACTGGCGATGGTAACGGGGCAATCCATTACGCACCCGGCGAGTTGAGCTTTAAGCTGGATTTCCTGCCGGACAGCGGCACCGAGATTCAACTGACCTATGAGGAAGGCACCAGTGCCGGTGGTGAGGTCATTGTCTCTATTGATGGTCAGGGCGTAATGAGCGGCACTATTCCCGGTGCGCCACTGCTTCCCGGTTCAGTTCAGTTGCAGTTTTTGGTTGAACAGTTATCCCATGTGCCAAACGATGCTCGCAGAGAGGAGGACTGGACAAGCTATGAGACTTCCCGAAAGGTAGCCAAGCAGATCAGCGATGATACAACGGGAGGCTGGCGTGGAGTCACAGGGGTTATTGATTATCAAACCGGGGCTTTTACCATTCTGGCCTTGCAGGATTACAACTATCCAGAATTCACGACCATCAGCAATGAATTTCACTTCAGAGTGGAAAGCACCAATACCACCAAAACTCAAACCTTCAACGGCAGCACCATTACTGCCATTGCACAGGCGAGCAACCTTGCTCATGCACCTTATAACGAGAATATTACCTCGCCAGAATTGACCATTGATCTGTTGCCCTTGATGGATAATACCGTTCTGCTCCCCGGCAGCGTCATTTTTGAATGGAATAGTGAAACCTACTTTGACCGGGACGGTTCTCTCTATAAAAACCTGAGCACAGAAACCAATGCCGGGGTTCAGGTCGGCAGGGTTGACTACAGCGGTGGCATGGCGACACTGGCCAGCTACCCGGAAGGAACGGTTACAACAGCAACTATTCAGGCAGCGGCCACTATCGGGGTTGGATTTAAGGTGGATGCTGTCGCCTTTAGAACACCCGGTGCTCCCATCCGTCAGGGCAGCTTGCAGCTAACGGCGGTTCGGGTGGATACCGGCGACATTATCACGGCCACGGCTGACTTTAATGGTGAGTTCAGCACCTCGGAAGTGGTCGGTAAAATCGACGTAACGACTGGCTGGTGTGAGCTCCAATTCACTGATGGTAATGAGCCAATCTTCGTCATCCCTCAAAGCGTCCGGTATAACTGCGTAGTCGAAACCAGCCTGCCTTTGGATGCTGAATTGATCGGCCTTGATCCGGTTCGCCTACCTCCTGATGGCAAGGTGCCTATCTATCGTGCCGGGGATATTGTGGTCATCAGCCACACGGCAAACACCGATGCTGGCACACCAACAGCCGGTCAGGCGATCAACCTGACTCGTGACCATCAGGCGGACATTGTGGTGGAAGACAGCAGCGAGGCTCTGCTGTCCAGCGATCAATACACCGTTGATAGAGAGGCGGGTTCTATTACCTTTGCCAATCCGTTGAGCCTGATTGATGCTGGCAGCAACCCTCTGACTGCACCCTTTACCATTAAGGATCGGGTGGAGCACATGAGCGTTTTAAGTGACGTTCAGATCAACGGCGATCTTTCCATTATCTCTCCTGTGCCTTGGGATTTACCCGCAACCGAAACCACGGTGAGCAGTGCGGTCGTGTATGGCGATCTTCAGGCGAGAGTGAAAAACTTCTTCAGCCAGAAGGTGTGGGATAACGGCGATCCGAACTGGACGGATAACCGGATAGGCGACCAGACCACAGCCCAATACAACACCATTAACTACCCGGTGGAAGTGACCAACAAGGGAGCCATCTATGGCAAGTGGGCGGTGATCTTTACCAGCAGCACGGCCTTTCAGATTGTTGAGGAAAAGCTCGGGATCATAGCAACCGGAAGTACCACCACAGACACCGCACCCATTAACCCGGAAGCGGGAGTGCCTTATTTCACATTGAAAGCCGATGGATGGGGCAGCGGTTGGGCAGTAGGCAACGCTATTCGTTTTAACACCGATGGATGCCTTGCGCCGGTTTGGATTTGCCGAACGGTTCTCTCCGGTCAGGGAACGGAAACCAACGACGATTTTACCTTACAAATCAGAGGGGATGCTGACTGATGCCTGTTCAATACTACAGCTGGGAAGATTCAGGTGCGCCACAGATTCAAACAACCCGGAGTGGGAGTAATAATTGGCAGTGCAATATTACTGAGATTTTCGATGCAATCCTGATTACAGGTTATGGCTCAAAGCCCGGAATGGGATGGACAAAACTAATGACATCGGAAATTGAAGGCAGTGATCGAACCGTCTATCAGAATCAATCAACCGCCGATGAAAATATGAATCTGATTGTTCAGAGTCATATAGTAAGGCAAAACGGGTTCTTGCTGCAGATTGCCGATGTTGTTAATTCTCCAGAAGAGTATGAGCACTATAGCGATGTCATATCAATTAACCCTTCTACTGGCAGTACTGTTACATGGTATGCAGTTGGTGATGAAAGAACTATGATTTTTATTCTTTCAGATACTTACTCGCAAAATGTAAAACAAAGTTATTGGGATAGCTATTATCCGGGCGTTATTTATGCGGGGGATATGGATGACCCTAACGGCAATTATCCGAAACCTTGGTGTTTACTTGGACCCGGCTCCTACAATGGAAAAATAGATGATGTTGAAGCTGCTGGTTCTGTTACTTCTTCCGGTGTTATGGGGTTTTCTGCCAGTCATACGGCTATAACGAAGAGTAGACGTCCGGTCACACAGGTTCCCGGTGAAGAATGGGCTGCACAGGATTGTTTTTGGTTTATGTTGTCTTGTGAGTCAACGTATTATTTTAGCAACAGCAGTGACTATCAAATAAGAACTCCCGACGTTTTCACAAATAATGCAAGCATTAAAGCTCCTTGGTTTTTTGTATTGCAACAAAATTATATTTTTCAACTTCGTGGGGTTTATAACATTTATCCGTGGATAACCAGTGGTTATTCAAGTACAGCAGAAAGTAGAAATTGGCTGGTAAAATTAGATGCCTTCGGTGAGCAGTTTTTTGCTTTTTCCAAAGACCAAGGCAGAGCAGATGATTATTACTCTCCTATGGAAGTGTATATACAATTAACGGGGGAGTGGTAATGATTGCTGATTTTATTACAGGTCTATCCCAAAGCTGACCTACCCTATCAACACACTTTAAAATTAAGTCTAAAGGTTGATGGCCTTCCGTATAATGGGAGCTTTATTTTAGTAAAGGAAAATGCAGCCAAGTATATTTTTGGTGGTGCTATTGCTAACGGCAATTATACAGCCCGATATTTACCTGAATATCCCGGCTCACCGCTTTTTAGCTTGCTAATTTTTAAGGAAGGCCGGATTTACAGCAGTGAATTAATTGCACCAGACAAAGCGATAATTCATGACCTCGCCATCAGCACCAGCGGAGGCGGTGGAGCACCAACGGGCGATCCAGCCACCATTAGCGGCAAGATAGAGCGAGTGCTGGATAATCAGGCCGAGCCCGCAGCAAGGCAACTGGTGGCCATTGAGCATAAGCCCGATGGTTCATGGTCAGTAACCGGGGATACCACCAGCGACAGCGAAACCGGCAGTTATACGCTGGAAGTCCTGACCGAAGGCGGCGATACCTTTGTTCTGGCGATAGACGAGTACGGTGTGCCTTTCACAGCAACCGCCAGCGTGGTTCAAGGTGATCTGGTTCATCCAACTATTCCTAATGGTCATGTTTACCGAGTGGAGCTCGGCGGCAACCTCCCGGCGACAGAACCGCAATGGTGGATTGATACCGGCACAACCCACACTAAAACCGTCGAAGGCATAACCCTTCGGGCGATTCCCTTCTATCGGCCACTGGCACACGGTCCTATCAAAGCAGAGCCAACTGTATGAGCTATGAGGTTCCCACCGGCAGCGCAGAGTTCCGGCTGACCGGGGCTCCCTATGCCGTGTCATCGTCGGCTATTGCTGATTTTTCTTTTGATGGCAAGCCGCTGGTTTATTTTGCGCCACCTCCCGGATTGGTTCGCCCTTATGAAAGCCAGTGGCAAGGGACGGTCAGTCGGCAGCAGGGCTTTTCTGCGAGCTATTCAATGAGTCGGCCTGTTAGCACTACCCGGAAGCAAACCAGTCAGCAGGCAAAGCCTCTGGAAGCCTCACCGTTTAGCCTGTTTTGGGGAGCCGTGGCTAAAAAGGAAACCGTTGTCAGTTTTAGTCATAACCAGAGCCAGAGGAAAGAAGCGGCAACCGGGGATCATTGGCAACAGCCCGAGCGAAAGGAAAGCGGCAAGCAAAGTGCGTGGGATAAAAGCATTCAGGAGCAGGATCAGGAACAAGCATCCCCTTGGAATCAGCCAACAGAACGGGATAGCAACGTATCCGAAGACATGCAGTCGGTTAATTTATACGCCAGCAGCGAAAGAAAAAGCCCTGCCTATATTCACCCGCAGCAACCGCTGAACTTTACCTTTCAGGATCGGGAATATAAGCCACAGGCTAACGGCTCGGTATTTTTCCAGATTGGTGCCTTTGAAGAAGAAACCGCTGCTGTCCCCATTGATAGCAAACGGCGCTTCACCTTCCAGAGCAACCGAGCCGAGGATCAGCCGGTTATCCTGCCATGGGGCTTCGGCCAGAAAGCCAAGGATGAAAGCGTTACCGGCAACTATGGCGGGGAGAAAAACCCGGACATTGTGGAAAAGCCGGAGCCGGAACAGCCAGAGATCAGGGAGAGTTATCTGCTAATGAACATTGTCACCACGGTCGTATTGCCTGCCCGGACACCGCTCGAACTGCCCTCAATGGAAATCAGCTTGGATATTGATAGCTTCTCATGGAGCTTTACCGGGCAGCTTTGGGGGGCTTCCAATATCGCACTGGTGGAACCGGACGAGAACGGTCCCAAGGAAATAGAGGTCGATATTAACGGCTGGAAATGGGTATTTATCATCGAGCGTTACAGCACTGATCGGCGTTTCGGGGATGAGCGTTACACCCTCTATGGCAGCAGCCGAACCCAACTACTCGCAGCGCCTTATGCGCCACAGCGCAGCAAGAGCAACAGCGCCAACCTTAACGCCAAACAGACGATTACCGAAGAACTGGCCAATACCGGCTTTACAGCAACCTACCCTGACCTGAACGACTACAGCACACCCGATTGGATCATGCCCGGAGGCTCATTCAGTTATCAGAACCAGACCGCAATGCAGGTAGTGGCCAAGATAGCAACAACAGCAGGATCGGTGGTTATCCCAAGCCGTGATAACGACCAGGTGAGCATTCAACCCCGATACCCTGCCAGCCCTTGGCATTGGAACACCGCCACAATGGATAAGATTGTGCCTGCCAGTATGGTCATCAGTTTAAGTGCCAACTGGCGACCGGAGCAGGCTTACAATGCGGTTTATGTTTCTGGAACAAATGCTGGCGTTGCAGTCAACGTCAAACGAACCGGCACGAATGGCGATAACCCAGCTCCCGATGCTCACAGAAACACAGGTCAATACCGAGCGTGGTCGGAATGAGTTAGCCAAGGGCGGCAACCAGAGCATAACCAACATCGAGATACCTTTGACCGACACCAACACAGCACCCGGGTTAATTGAGCCGGGAATGCTGGTAGAAGTTCAGGATATAACTGGCGACTGGCAAGCCCTCTGTCTGGCGACCAGTATCAGTGCGAGTGGCGTGGGAACCGTTATTCAATCGGTTGATTTAGAGCGTCACTATTAGAATTAATGCCCGGAGGGAGTATTGCTCTCCGGGGCTTTTGTGGCTGCTGGATATCGGACAGGCACAATAAATATGATAGGCGCCAGATTCGAAGCAAGCACAACAAAACGATAATTGGGCAAATAGTCAATAGATTATGCACGGTTACAGGAGGGGGAGAAATCGTTAAGTAGCCCCTATGCACGATAGGCAGTGAATAACCCTTTTTTCAAGATCATTTGCATCATTATTCGTTATCTAAATAACTACATGCGGGGTATCATCACCTGAATTCAGGTTATTTCATTTTCGAGTTATGTAAATTACGAAACTCCCACCTTACGTTATTGCTCTTTAAAGCATCGCTACTGTAGGCTGTTATTTTGGGGTTTTATGGAGGCTTTTATGCTCAACTGCCAAAATCGTTGGCTGCTGGCCTGCACTATGATCTTACAAATGATTCCAGACTGGGTATTGGCCTTTAGCGATAGCGGCTATGGGGATGTCCTTGTGACTGAAGTAGTCAGCGTTTACGACGGAGAAATTTTCCGAGTGAATGTCGATGGCTGGCCAGCCCTGGTTGGGTGGGATATGCCGGTTCGTGCTGACGGGTTTGATGCACCTGAAATTCAGGGGAAATGCCAGTCAGAGAAGATCGCTGCAATACGTGCTCGCAAACTTACCGAAAATGCGCTCTTTACCGCTCGCCAGATAGAACTGCGTGACATAAAACGTGACCGATATTTCTGGATACTTGCCGATGTGTATGTGGATGGAAAATCACTGAAAGAGCTGCACTTGTCAGCAGGAACTGCACGGCCTTATATCGGTGGTAAACGAGAGGGCTGGTGTGGCCTGTGAAGCATGAGCTGCTCAACCGGTGGAATAACTACGATATTTTTCGTACGCCACATGACTCCTGGCTTCTCTTCCAGTCTTATGTTGTCGTGGCAGTCTTTTACCGGCTGTAGTTCGTATACGGTTTCCTGAGTGAGTATGGATCTGATCATTGCAGGCTGTGTCATATGATATGGCTATTGCCCTCGTTTTAAACCTTTCATCCGGATCTCGCCTAAGAGTTTCCAGATAGCTACTTTGAGCTAACTAAAGAAATACTGATCATTCCCTGACTGATGTTCACAGCCGAAAAAGGACAACCCCCATGGCCACCACTAATATCTGGCAGCAGTTCAAGGCTCTAATACCTGAAGGTGTGCGAGTAGTTGTCACCATTACCGCCAATAATGGCAATGGAACCAGTCAGGCAACGCTCCGTGATGGTTCGATTATTACCGTAAAAGGTGATTCCATCGCAACTGGTCAGAAGGTATTTATCAAAGATGGGGAGATAAATGGTACTGCTCCGAGTCTGGCGCAGTATGAAGTGAAAGTTTGAGAGAAGAAAAAAATGATAAAGCTATCCGTCACGTTGCCGATATCAGCTGATCAAAAAGTAATCAGTGGTATCTAGCCCTCTTGTTTTCCCGCTCAGACTCATCACCTCACGGTTTATCCACAGCATTTTCCACATAAATTCTGGATGAATGATCAGGCCGTGCAATAAGAAAAATCGGAACCATTACGATTTATAATGAGGATCTGCTAACAAAGAGCGCACAGCTTATCAACAACCTGTACATAGGTTCAATTTTGAAGCCCATCTCGGTTTGGATTGTTGATAAAGTCGGGTAAAGAAAAGATATGGGTGGGTAGTGCCAGCCTCCAGGAGAAATCTGATGCGGTGGTTTATCCACAGGCAGCCTCAGATTCTTGAAGCTACCCATCGCATTCATCAGGCATCAATAATCGTAGCAGCTTCCCGTTCGAAGGCTATGAGTTCCTCCAGTCGTTCACGGGCATCATCGGCATGCCTCAATTCCTGCACAATCGGGATACGGTAAAGCCGCTTGGTCCGGTCAATATCTTTGGGAGCATTAAAGGTGTTTTTGTACACCGGATTATAAACATCTCCCCAACCAATATAGCCCCAGGTCTCATCAGGCAGATCAGTGACCAAGGCTTCAAAGGTGGCTTCGGCTGCTTCCAACTCGCCTGTTTGCAGAAGTTGTTCTGCTATGAATCGCTGAAAATTAACGATATAGGTTTTTTCAGAATCAGGGTACTGCTGACAGAGCTCTCGGGCAAACA